>MEQQ01000065.1:12588-14357 GCA_001770285.1 Betaproteobacteria bacterium RBG_16_66_20 | reverse complement strand
GGAGCCTGAGCGGCGGCCGGTCGACGATCGCGGAATAGGGCGCGCGTTCGCGGGGAATCATGGGCATGAAATCTCCTTCGGGAGCAGTTTTCTTACTATAATCTCCCGGACATCCTAGGGGAGGGCGGCAATGAAAATCCGGAAACTGTTGGTAGGCGCGCTCGGCGCGGTTGCATTTTCCTTGATTTCCGTCGGCGGCGCGCTGGCGCAGCAGCCGATAAAGGTCGGCATGAGCATGCCGCAGACCGGCTCGCTGGGCGCGGGCGGAAAGGCGGCGTTGCTGGCCCTGCAGATGTGGGTCGAGGACGTCAACGCCAAAGGCGGGCTGCTCGGGCGCAAGGTCGAATTCATCGTCTACGACGATCAGACCAACCCCGCGCTGACCCCGGCGATCTATACCAAGCTGCTCGACATCGACAAGGTGGACCTGCTGATCGCGCCCTACGGCACCGTGCCCACCGCGCCGATCATGCCCCTGGTGAAGCAGCGCGGGCTGCTGCTGATGGGCAATTTCTCCTTCCAGGTGAACCGCACGGTGCGCCACGACATGTGGTTCAACAATTCGCCCTGGAACGACGCGCGCAGCTGGTCCGACGGTTTCTTCAGTGCCGGCAGCAAGCTGGGCGCAAAGACCGTGGCGTTCCTCGCCGCCGACCAGGAGTTCGCGCAAAACCTTGCCAACGGCGCCAGGGTCATCGCCAAGAGCCTGGACCTGAAGACGGTGTACGAGCAGAACTATCCGCCCTCGACGGTCGACTTTTCCTCCATGATCCGCGCCATTCGCGCCGCCAAGCCGGACCTGGTGTTCGTCATGTCCTATCCGAACGACTCGGTCGCGATCATCCGCGCGGTCAACGAGATCGGCGTCGGCCCGTCGGTGAAGCTGTTCGGCGGCGGCATGGTCGGGCTTCAGTTCACGCCGATCATGCAATCGCTGGGCTCGCTGCTCAACGGCGTGGTCAACTACAACTCCTACGTTCCCGGCATCAAGTACCCGGGGGTGGAAGAGTTTCTTGCGCGCTACTCGAAGAAGGCGGTGGCGGCGAAGGTGGATCCGCTCGGCTTCTACCTGCCGCCGTTCAACTATGCGATCGGGCAGATCCTGGAGCAGGCGGTCAACGCGACCAAGAGCCTGGACCACAAGACGCTCGCCGCCTGGCTGCACAAGAACGAGGTCAAGACCATCGTCGGCCCGATCCGCTGGGACGCCAATGGCGAATGGGTCAACCCGCGCGTGCTGATGGCCCAGTTCCGCGGCGTGGCCGACAAGGACCTCGATCAGTTCCGCAAGCCCGGCAAGCAGGTGGTGCTGTACCCCGATGCGATGAAGACGGGAACGGTGGCGGCGCCGTTCGAGAAGGTGCGCGGCAAGAAGTAGCCGGTCCGACCGGCCGAACGACGGCGCGGCGATCCCGCGCCGTCTTTTTTCGGGGAAGGTGGCATGGAGTTCTCGTTCGACCTGCTGCTGGAGGCCACGGTCTTCGGCATCCTGCTGGGCTGCTTCTATGCCGCGGTCAGCATCGGGCTTTCGGTTTCCTTCGGCCTGCTCGACGTGCCGCACGTCGCGCACCCGGCCATCATGGTGCTCGGCGCCTACTGCACCTATGTCCTCGTGCAATACGGCTTCGACCCGATCGTCGCCGGCATCGTGCTGATGCCGGCGTTCTTCCTGCTCGGCATGGGGGTGTACCGTTTCTATTACGAGGCGTTCGAGAAGCGGGGGAGCGATGCCGGCGTGCGCGGCATCGCGTTCTTCTTCGGCCTGGCGC
>MEQQ01000065.1:9685-12530 GCA_001770285.1 Betaproteobacteria bacterium RBG_16_66_20 | reverse complement strand
CGAGGCCGCCTATATCGGCGAGAGCATCGATCTCGGGGAGATGAGGATACCGCTTCGTTTCCTCGTCGCCTTCGGCGTCGCGCTGGTCCTGATGACCGGGCTGACGCTGTATCTTTCGAAGACCTTCACCGGGCGCGCGATCAAGGCGGTGGCGCAGGACGAGCCGGCGCTGCGCCTGATGGGGGCGGACCCGGTGCGCATCAAGCAGTGGGCCTTCGGCATCGCCACCGGCGTGACCGCGCTCGCCGGCGCGCTCCTGATCATCATCGGACCCGTCGAGCCGGGCCTGGACCGCGTCTACATCGGGCGCACCTTCAGCGTGGTGGTGCTGGCCGGACTGGGCAGCATGACCGGCACCATCGCCGCCGGGCTGATCCTCGGCATCTCGGAATCCATCGTGCTGATGCACTTCGGCGCCTCCTGGGCGCCGGCGGTGGCATTCGGGCTGCTGCTGATCGTCTTGGGGATACGTCCGCAAGGATTGTTCGGAAGATGAGCGCAAGATGAGCGCAAGATGAGATTCTGGGTCTCGGCAGGACTTGTTTTTTCATTGGCGGTGATTGCCGCCGCGATTCTGAAGAATGAATACTATTTCTTCGCCGGCTACACCGTGCTGACCTACGTGGTCCTGGCGACGGCGTGGAACATCCTCGGCGGCTACGCCGGCTACGTCAATTTCGGCACGCCCGCGTTCTTCGGGCTGGGCGCCTATGCCGCGGCGGTCCTGTTCAAGGCGACCGAGGCGCCGCTGCTGTTCCAGATCATCGCCGCGGCGGCGATGAGCGGACTGCTCGGCTTCGCCGCCGGGTTGCTGACGCTGCGGCTGCGCGGCATCTTCTTCGCCATCGCCACCATCGCGCTGGTCGTCATCATGGAGACCCTGTTCATCAACTGGCGCTACGCCGGCGGCGCCACCGGCCTGCAGCTGCTGCGGCCGGCACCGGTCGCGCCGTTCGAGTCCTATATCAAGATGCTGTTCGTGGTGATGGCCCTGATCGCGGTCGCTTCGGTCGCGATCGCGCGCTACATCGAGACCTCGTGGATCGGGCGCGGCCTGCGCGCCATCCGCGACAGCGAGGAAGCCGCCGAGTGCAGCGGCGTGCCGACGCTCAAGCTCAAGGTGTTCGCCTGCAGCATCTCGGGCGCGCTGATGGGCGCGGCCGGGGCGCCGATGCCGATGTACCTCAGCTTCATCGAGCCGGCGTCCACCTTCAACCTCAACTACGCGATCGGCGCGCTGGCGAGCCCGATGATCGGCGGCATGACGCATTACATCGGCCCCGTGATCGGCGCGATCCTGCTCAGCACCATTCAGCAGGTGGTCACGGTGACGATTTCCGGCGAGATGAACGTGCTGGTCGTGGGCGTGCTGCTGGTGGTGTTCGTGGTCGCCGCGCCCGAAGGAATTCTGGGGCTTTTCAGGAAGAAGTTTTCCGCCGGCAGGAAATGAGCGCCTTGCTGAAAATCCGGGGTGTGTCAAAGCATTTCGGCGGTTTCGCTGCGCTGACGGAGGTCAGCATCGAGATCGCCGGGGGCGAGCGCTTCGGGCTGATCGGGCCCAACGGCTCGGGCAAGACCACGCTCATCAACTGCGTCGCCGGCTCGCTGCGCAACGACGCCGGCAGCATCGTGTTCGACGGCGAGGAGGTGTCGCGCCTGCCCGCCTACCAGCGCACGCGGCGCGGCATCGCGCGCAGCTTCCAGATCCCGCGGCCCTTTGCCAGCATGTCGGTGCTGGAGAACCTGATGGTGCCGCTCGAGTACGTCGCGCACCGGGGCCTGGTGGTGACCAGAAAAACGGAGGCGGGCGCCCAGGACGAGGCAATGGCGATCCTGCGCGACATCGGCCTCGCCGACAAGGCAGCGACGCCTTCGAACCGGCTGTCGCAGGTCGAGCTGCGCAAGCTCGAGCTCGCGCGCGCCATGGCGGCGCGCCCGCGGCTGCTGATCTCGGACGAGGCGATGGCGGGGCTGTCCTCGAACGAGGTGAGCGAAGTGCTGGAGATCCTGTTCAAGCTCAACCGCACCGGCATCACCATCATCATGATCGAGCACATCATGCAGGCGGTGATGAAGTTCTCGCAGCGCGTCGTGTGCCTGGACGCCGGCCAGATCATCTGCGAGGGGGCGCCGGCGGCGATCGTCGCCAACGTCGACGTGCAGCGGGCCTACCTTGGCGCTTGAACTCGCCATCCGGGACGTCGAGGCGGGCTATGGCGCCGTCAAGGCGCTGCACGGGGTATCGGTATCGGTCAGCGCCGGAGAAACGGTCGCGCTGCTCGGCACCAACGGCAACGGCAAGAGTACGCTCATGAAATGCGTCATGGGCATGGTGCGGCCGACGCGCGGCTCGGTTGTTCTCACGCTGGATGAAAAAACCCACGACTTGATGCGGCTCTCCACCGAGGAGATCGTCAATCTGGGCGTGGCCATGGTTCCCGAGGGCCGGCGGCTGTTCCCGAAGCTCACCGTCGAGGAGAACCTCCTGCTCGGCGCGTTCCGTCCGCAGGCGCGTGCCGACATCGCCAAGAACCTCGCGCTCTGCTACGAGACCTTCGAGGTGCTGAAGGAGCGCCGGCGCCAGCTCGCCGGCTCGATGTCGGGCGGCCAGCAGCAGATGCTGGCGATCGCGCGCGCGCTCATGTCCTCGCCCAGGCTGCTGCTGGTGGACGAACCCTCGGTGGGCCTGTCGCCGCTGCTGGTATCGAACACGGTGACCATGATCAGGCAGCTGAAGGAGCGCCACGGCCTGACGGTTCTCATGGCCGAGCAGAATTTCCACCAGGCGATCCGCATCGCGGACCGCGGCTACATCATCGTGCACGGCGAGATCGTGTTCCAGGGG
>MEQQ01000065.1:4078-9655 GCA_001770285.1 Betaproteobacteria bacterium RBG_16_66_20 | reverse complement strand
GACTGCAAACCGCGCCCGCGCCGAAATGGGAGGTTGATGTGCATCAAACGGCCGCAGCCGCGCTCGTGGTCTGCTCTGGCTGTGCAGTACGCGCCAAGGAGCGCCCCGATGAGCACGCTGTTCGGACTCGGCGACGACCTCGGTCCCGCAAAGGTGATTCACGTCCGCGAGCCCGCGATCGGCCTCACCGCGGTGCTGGTGGTGGACAACGTCGCGCGCGGGCCGGCGCTCGTCGGGCTGCGCATGGCGCCGGACGTCACCGTCGAGGAATGCGCACGTCTCGCGCGCGCCATGACGCTGAAGAATTCGGCCGCCGGCCTGGCGCATGGCGGCGGCAAGTCGGTGCTGGCGGGCGATCCGCGCATGCCGGCCGCGGACAAGGAGCGCTTGATCCGCGCTTTCGCGCACGCCCTGCGCAACGAATCGGATTACATCTTCGGGCCCGACATGGGGACCGACGAAGGCTGCATGGCCTGGGTGAAGGACGAGACCGGCCGCGCCTCCGGCCTGCCCGCGGAGATCGGCGGCATTCCGCTCGATGAGTTCGGCGCCACCGGCTGGGGGCTTCGCCACTGCGCCGAAGTCGCGGCGCCGTTCGCCAAGCTCGCGCTTGCGGGCGCGCGCGTCGCGGTGCAGGGCTTCGGCGCGGTGGGAAAGCACGCCGCGCGCTTTCTCGCCGAGCGCGGCGCGATCCTGGTCGCGGCTTCCGACTCGAGCGGCACGGTACATGAGCCCGGGGGCCTGGACGTCGCCGCGCTGATCGCGCTGAAGGAAGCCGGCAAGACCGTCCTCGACTGCCCGCAGGGCCGCAAGCTCGATCGCGATGCGATTCTCGATGCCGAATGCGACATCTGGATCCCGGCGGCGCGTCCCGATGTGGTGCGCGAGGACAACGTCGCGCGGCTCAGGGCGAAACTGGTGCTGCAGGGCGCCAACATTCCCTTCACGCCGGGCGCGGAGAAGGCGCTCGCGGCGAAGGGCGTGCTGGTAATGCCGGATTTCATCGCCAACGCGGGCGGCGTGATCTGCGCGGCGATGGAATACCGCGGCGCGACGCGCTCGCAGGCGTTCGACGCGATCGCCGAGAAGATCCGCGCCAACACCGAGGCGGTGCTGCGCGACGTCGGCAGCCGCGACGTGCTGCCGCGCCAAGCCGCGACCGATCTGGCGGTGCGGCAGCTGCGCCTGGCGATGGGCCGGCGCCGCTTCGGGATTCTCTGAGGCGCGCGATGTACCGCATCCGCTTCCACGGCCGGGGCGGGCAGGGCGTGAAGACCGCGAGCCAGATCCTCTCGAGCGCGCTTTTCCTGGAGGGTTTCGAGGTGCAGGACGCGCCGCGCTACGGTGCCGAGCGCCGCGGCGCGCCGATCTTCGCTTACGTGCGCGCGGACCGCGCGCCGATCAACGAGCGCGGCGTGATCGCGCGCCCCGGCCTGGTGGTGGTCGTGGACGAGACGCTGGTGGCGATGCCCGCGGCGGGCGTGCTGCAGGGAGTCGACGCCGATAGCGTGATCCTGATTCATGGCGATGCGTCCGCGGGGTCGTGGCAAGCGCGCGCGAAGATTCCCGGCAGGGTGCTCGCCTTGCCCGCGCCTGCCCCGAGCGCGGTGCGCGCTGAAGCGGCATTTGCCGGCGCACGCTGCGCCGGGGCCGCGGCGCAGCTCCTCGGCGTGGTGAGCCGCGCCAATCTCGGAAGCGCACTCGAGGCCGAGCTCGAAGCCCTTGGCGCCGGCCTGATCGAGCAAAACCGCGAGTACGCGCTTTCCGCGTTCGACATCCTGGCGCCGCACGCCGGCGTGGTCCGGGAGGGCGGATCGGTATCCGCGTCCGGATACGCAGCGCCCGAGTGGATTGGCATGCCGCTCGAGGACGCCGCCTTCGCCGCGCCGGACATCCGCGCGCCCGCCACGAGCGCTGCCTCGCAGACCGGCCTGTGGCGCGCGTTGCGGCCGGTGATCGACTACGGCCTGTGCAAGCGCTGCAACTGGATCTGCGGCACCTATTGCCCGGACAGCGCGATCCGCGTCGAACCCGACGGCAGGCCCGACATCGACTACGACCACTGCAAGGGCTGCATGCTGTGCGTGGCCGTCTGTCCGCCGCACGCGATCGGCGCCGTGCCCGAGCGCCAGGAGGCGGCATGACGCGCACGCTCCTCACCGGGAACGTGGCGGCAGCCTGGGGCGCGCGGCTCGCCGACGTGGACTATGTGCCCGCCTTCCCGATCACGCCGCAGACCGAGATCATCGAGACGCTGGCGCGCTGGTACGAGCGCGGCGAGGCCGGCGGGCGCCTCACGATGCTCGAGTCCGAACACTCGATGCTCACCGCGGCCGCGGCCGCGGCGGCGACCGGCGTGCGCGTGTTCACCGCGACCTCGAGCCAGGGCCTGCTCTACGCGATGGAAATGATCTACGCGGTTCCCGGCTGGCGCGCGCCCTTCGTGCTGGTGAATGTCTCGCGCGCGCTCGCCACGCCGATCACGCTCGAACCCGACCACAACGACGTGCTCGCGGCGCGCGACTCGGGCTTCCTGCAGATCCATTGCGCGACCTGCCAGGAGGTGCTCGATTCGATCCTCATCGCCTACCGTCTTGCCGAGCATCCGCGCGTGCGCCTGCCCGCGATCGTCAACCTGGACGGGTTCTACCTGTCGTTCACGCGCGAGCCGGTAGAAATTCCGGATGCGGGCGCGGCCAGGTCGTTCCTGCCGCCGTTCGAGGCGGGCAAGGTGGAGTTCCGCGCGAGCAAGCCCATCAGCCAGGCGGTCGCGGTGCTCGGCGGCTCGCCTTATTCGTACTTCCGCTACGAAGCCCACCTTGCATCGCTCGAGGCGCTGCGCGCCTACGACGAGGTGGCGGCGGACTTCGAACGGCGCTTCGGCCGGCATCACCCCGCGGTCGCGTGCTACCGCGCGGACGATGCGGAGGTCGCGTTTCTGATGATCGGCGCGTTCTCCACCAAGGCGCTGGAGGCGGTGGACCGGCTGCGCGAGCAGGGAATTGCCGCGGGACTGGTGCGGCCGCGGCTGCTGCGCCCGTTCCCGGTGGAGGCGTTGCGGCGGGTGCTCCTCGGGCGGCGCGCGCTCGCGGTCATCGACCAGAACCTCTCGATGGGCAAGGGCGGCGTGCTCGCCACCGAGATCGCATCGGCGCTCTACGGCTGCCGCGGCGCGCCGCTGATCGCGAGCTATGTCGGCGGGCTCGGCGGGCGCGACATCGGGCCTGAAGAGTTCTACGCCATGGCCGCCGAGGCGCGGGCGGCCGCCGATGCCGGGCAGGCGCCCGCCCCGCGCCTGCTCTACACCGCGGGCGAACTGCGCGAAGTACGGAAACTGCAGGCGATCGCGCTCGCCGAGCGCCGCGAAACCGGGGCTGTGCCATGAGCGAAACGCAGTCCGTCCATGTGATCCGCGGCATGAAGGACCTGCCTTCGGCGCACCTGCTCGCGGGCGGCACCTCGATGTGCGCCGGCTGCGGCGGCCTGCAGGCCCTGCACGAGGTCTACGACGTGCTCGGCGCGAAAACCGTGTTCGTAAATGCGGCCGGCTGCATGACGCTGCTCGCCAACTATCCGTTCACGCCGTTCCGCGGCTCCTGGCTCTACACCTCGATGGCTTCGGCGCCGGCGGGCGCGCAGGGGGTGCGCGATGCGCTCGACATCCTGATCGCGAAAAAGCGCATTCCTCCCGAGGAGGACCTGAGCGCGGTGGTGCTGACCGGCGACGGCGCGGCCTACGGCATGGGTCTTTCGGCCACTTCCGCGGCGATCGAGCGCGGCCTGGATTTTCTCTATCTCTGCTACGACAACGAGGGTTACGGCAATACCGGGCAGCAGGCCTCGGGCGCGACGCCGCACGGCGCGCGCACCGCGACCAGCGGCCGCGGCTACTCCGGCTTCAAGAAGGACCTGTTCGCGGTGTGGGCCGCGCACAGGCCCGCATATGCCGCCACGGCGATCGGCTCGGAGCCGGTCGATCTCGCGCGCAAGGTCGAGAAGGCGGCGCGCATCAAGGGCCCGCGCCTGATCCACGCCCTCGCGCCGTGCCCGCCGGGCTGGGATTACGATCCGCAGGAGACGGTAGAGATCGGGCGTCTCGCCGTCAAGTGCGGCATCTGGCCGCTGCGCGAATACGAAAACGGCCGTATCGTGCATACCCGCGTTCCGCACCCGCGCGTGCCGGTGGAAGAGTATCTGCGCCGCCAGGGCCGCTTCCGGCACCTGTTCGAGCCGCAACGAGACGAGCAGGCGCTCGCCGCGATCCAGGCCGGGGTGGATGCGTATTGGAGTTCGGCCGGCTGATTCGAGGAGACAGGACATGAACCCATCGCATCCATTGCTGCTGGTGACCCACGAAGTTCTCAACCAGGCGCCGCCGCTGGCGAACACCAACCTTTACCTGCGCAATGCCGCGCTGCGGGAAGGGCTTGCGCGCGAGGGCGCCGGCGAGGCGCGTGCCTGGATGGACGCGCGCGGCGCGGAGCTCGGCAGCGCGCAGATGCTGGAGTGGGCGGCGCAGGCGAACCGCAACCCGCCGACGCCGAAACTGTTCGACATGGCCGGCCACCGGTGCGACGAAGTCGAATTTCATCCCGCTTACCACGAGCTGATGACCTACCTCAAGCGCCACGGCGCCTCGGCCGGCCCCTGGGCGCACCCGGTGCCGGGCGCGCACGTCAAGCGCGCGGCCTTCTACATGATGTACGCCGAAGTCGAGGACGGCACGCTGTGCCCGACCACGATGACCTATGCGGTCGTGCCGGCCATCTCGCGCGACCAGCCGCTCGCGGCGGAATGGCTGCCGCGCATCTATTCGCTCGACTACGACCGCCGTTTTATCCCGGCGGCGCGGAAAAAGGGCGTCACGCTCGGCATGGGCATGACCGAGAAGCAGGGCGGGTCGGACGTGCGCGCCAACACTACGCGCGCCGAGCCGGTGGGCGGTCGCGAATACCGGGTCGTCGGCCACAAGTGGTTTTTTTCGGCGCCGATGTGCGACGCCTTCCTGATCCTCGCGCAGGCGCCGGGCGGGCTCGCGTGTTTTTTCCTGCCGCGCTGGACGCCGGACGGGAAACTCAACGAGATCCGCATCCAGCGCCTGAAAGACAAGATGGGCGACAAGTCCAACGCCGGCTCGGAGGTGGAATTCTGGGGCGCGCGCGCCTGGCTGGTCGGCGAGGAGGGGCGCGGCGTGCCTACGATCCTCGAGATGGGCACCTACTGCCGCCTGGACTGCGCGCTCGGCACCAGCGGGCTCATCCGCGCGTCGCTCTCGCAGGCGATGCACCATGCGACCTATCGCTCGGCTTTCGGCAAGCGGCTCATCGACCAGCCGCTGATGCGCAACGTGCTGGCCGATCTCGCGCTCGAGTCCGAGGCCGCGACCGCGCTGTCGCTGCGCCTGGCGCGCGCCTTCGACGCGCAGAAGGACGAAGCCGAATCGCTGCTGCGCCGCGTGCTGACGCCGGCGGCCAAGTACTGGATCTGCAAGCGCGGCCCCGCGGTCGGCGCGGAGGCGATGGAAGTGCTCGGCGGCAACGGCTACGTGGAGGAGGGCGTGATGGCGCGCATCTACCG
>MEQQ01000065.1:3914-4039 GCA_001770285.1 Betaproteobacteria bacterium RBG_16_66_20 | reverse complement strand
CTGGACATCCTGCGCGCTTTCGCCAAGCACCCGCGCTGCCTCGAAGTGCTGGCGGCCGAGATCGAGCCGGCGCTCGGCCGCGATCAACGCCTCGACAAATTTGTTTCAAGGTTGAAGGACGAAAT
>MEQQ01000065.1:1254-3828 GCA_001770285.1 Betaproteobacteria bacterium RBG_16_66_20 | reverse complement strand
TCGCGCCCGACTACGTCGCGGACGCCTTCTGCGCCAGCCGCCTGTCCGCCGATTCCCCGTTCGGCGGCGGCGCCTTCGGCGCGCTGCCGGGCAACACGGATTTCGGCGCGCTGCTCGCGCGCGCCTGGCCCGAGGCATAGTTTTCGACTTTTACGTGCCGCCGGCACGGGATGACTATCCTTTGTTGGTACCTTTTCTGATGCTATAATGCATCATATTTGACGTAGCGAGGCTTCACATGAGAACGACGGTAACCATTGATGATGAGCTTTATCAGAGGGCGTTGGACGCCGCCGATCCGGGAATGGACAAGAGTGATCTGTTGCGCGAAGCGATGAAGGTGTTCGTGCGGGTGCAAGCGGGTAAACGGCTTGCCGCCTTGGGCGGAAAGGCCCCCAGGATGAAGGGCATTCCCCGCCGGCGGCCCGCGCAAGTTCCGGGCCGGTGAGCCTGGTCCTTGCGGACACCTCGGTCTGGGTCGCGCATTTCCGCAACGCCAATCCAGTGCTTCAGTCGCTGGTCGCAATGGACCAGCTGTTGTGCCACCCCCTCATCGTGCTCGAACTCGCCTGCGGAACGCCGCCGGCACCGCGCGAGCGCACGCTCGGCGATCTCCAGAAGCTGCAGCAGGCCGTCGTCGCGACAACCGAGGAGACACTTGCCCTGATCGAGAGGAAGCAATTCCATGACTCGGGCTGCGGCGCCATAGATATGGCATTACTCGCCTCCGTTCTGCTAACTCCGGACACGCTGCTCTGGACGACAGACAAGAACCTCGAGGTCCTGGCGGCGCGCTTGGGAGTGGCCTTCAGCAGCGCCAGCCACCAGCCCTCGTCGTGAACTTGAGCTGGCCCCTGCTCCCAATCCAATCTCAGCTAACCATTTTGGCGGCACCCGTCCGGCCCACTGCAGGATCACCCGGATGCTAAGGGTGGCGCAGGCCCCGTAAAGTTTCCCGCGCCGCTTCAAAATCAAACCGCCCGATCTCGCGCCCGAGTTGCTCGCCGGGTGCGCCGGCGCGGCGCGCTGCCCGGCAACACAAATTTCGGCGCACTGCTCGCGCGCGCCTGGCCTGAACGCTAGGTATTTGATTGGCGTTCTGACCGGCGCATCACAGCCGCGAGATCCGCCTTATGTACCTGGCGTAGGTCGCGCGCACCGCGGGATCGATTTCGAGGTGCCAGACCCGTCCGTCATGGCTGACGGGTCGCTTGTGAACCAATCCCAAACCAACAAGCCTTTGCAGGCGCCGGTGGACCGTCGCAGGCGCGCCGAGTTCCAGCAGTAGCAACCCCTTGATCGTCAGCGGGCTTCCTCGTTCCTGGAAATAGCCGATCTCGGCAATAAGCACACTGTCGAGAGGGGATTGAAGGTATGCAAGGTGCTTACGTTCGAATGCCTGAAGCCTGCGGAGCTGCTGGAACATGTGTTTGAATGGTGGCCGTTACCGTTCGGATGTGTTGATAAATCGCAGATCAAAATGATCGGATTATCGGGCGACCGGACCTATTACCAATTTTGACACTGGAACACTTGACACCGCGTCAGATTGAGATCACTTTGATTTTGATCTGAGTCAATATTCCCTTCCTTGCCACCATAGCCGAGGGGCGCTATCCGGTACCGGACCAGTTGAAAGGCCCGATCCGGAAAATCTCGATATGACCATGACCCGGCGGCAAGGACGCATATTCACCGGCGGCCGCGGCCTGCAACTGACCGTAATCGCATTCTGCGCCGGGCTCCTGGCGTTGATGTGGATCGGGCTCGCCCATCAGCTTTCATTCGAGCGCGATTACGCGATTGAACGGCGAGAATCGGAAAACGGCAACCTGGCGCGGCTTTTCGAGGAGCACGTGCGGCGCACCGTGGCGGCGGCCAGCGTCACGCTCAAGCAGCTTGAAGCCGAGTATCGACAGTATGGTGAGGGGCTGGATCTTGCGCGGTATCTTCGCGATCGCCAGGAGGAGCTGGCGCCCTACACCGTTCTCAGCGTAGTGGACGAGCGCGGCGACCTCATTCTGACCAACTTTCCGTTTACGAAACCCCAGAATTTCCGGAACTTCGAGAACACCCAGTTTCACATGCGCGACGCGTCGCCGGACGTCTTCATCGCGAAACCGCGGCCGGGCACCGTGACGGGCAGATCGACGATTTACCTCACCCGCAGGATGAACAAGGCCGACGGCACCTTCGGTGGGAACACCGGAGTCGGCATGGACCCGCAGTATTTCTCCCGCTTCTACGACCAGATCGACCTCGGAGCGGACTCGGTTGTGGTGCTCATAGGGCGCGACGGCGTAATTCGTGCAAGGCGATCAGGTACCACCTCGTCCGAGAAAGCGGTCGGACGAGACATTCGAGACATGCATGGTGCCGAGCTGTTCACCGTCTACTTGAAGCAGGCTGAGAACGGGAAGTTTCGCGCGACCAGTCCGATCGATGGAGTACTGCGGCTCTATAGCTATCGATCCACGAAGGGTTATCCGCTGGTCTTGATGGTCGGCACCTCAGAGGCCGTCACGTTGGCGAGATTCGAGGAACGAAAGAAACTCTACCTGTGGGCAGTTGGCG
>MEQQ01000065.1:434-1209 GCA_001770285.1 Betaproteobacteria bacterium RBG_16_66_20 | reverse complement strand
TTGTCCCAGATGTCGCGCGAGGCTCGGGTGATCGAGGAGGTCCGTGCGAGTGAAGAGCGCTACGCCCTCGTCGAGCGCGGCACCAACGACGGCATCTGGGACAGGAACCTGCAGTCGGGGGAGGCTTACCTCTCGCCGCGCGGCAAGGAAATTCTCGGTTACCAGGATGACGAGCTGCAGGCCGGGGAGGCGCCCTTTTTCGGGCGGGTGCACCCGGATGACGACGCAAGAGTCAAGGAAGCCCTGGCGCAAAGCGTACGGGATGGAACGCCCTATCGGATCGAGTACCGGTTGCGGCACAGGGACGGCGGCTACGGGTGGGTGTTGTCGCGCGGCGAGGTGGTGCGCAATGAAAAGGGCGAGCCGGTGCGCATGGTGGGATCGATCGCCGACATCACCGAACGCAAGAATTCGGAGAGACATATCCAGGAACAGGCCCGGCTGCTGGACCTGATCTTCCGCCATTCGCTGGACGGCATCGTCCTTCTGGACAAGGACTACAACTTCATCCGGGTGAGCGAGTCGTATGCGAAGGCTTGCCAGCGGGAGGTGTCGGCGTTCCCGGGACACAACCATTTCGAGCTCTATCCTTCGGACTTCGAGCAGGAACTGGAGCCATTCAGGAGGGAGAAGAAGAACTACAGCAGGATCGCGCGCCCTTTCATTTTCCCGGACCATCCGGAATGGGGCATAACGTATTGGGACCTCGGGTTCGTGCCGATCCTGGACCAGGACGGCGAGATCGAGTTGTTCCTCTTCACGCTGAAGGACGCTA
>MEQQ01000065.1:135-250 GCA_001770285.1 Betaproteobacteria bacterium RBG_16_66_20 | reverse complement strand
CCATGGCACTGTCCTGCCAAGGCTACGAGATACCCTTTTCCACGGAAAACCTGGATGAAGCCCTGCTCATCGTGGCGAAGATACTGGAGCAAGTGCGCGGCCTGTCCCTCAATCT
>MEQQ01000065.1:0-111 GCA_001770285.1 Betaproteobacteria bacterium RBG_16_66_20 | reverse complement strand
GGGCCTGAGCGTGGCGCTGCGCTCCCTCGCCGCACGCAACGCGGCCACGGCGGGTTGGAAAGTGCATTTCGACGAGAACCTCGCTGCCGAACGGATGGATTCCAAGCTGGA
>MEQQ01000064.1:127-4958 GCA_001770285.1 Betaproteobacteria bacterium RBG_16_66_20 | reverse complement strand
ATCGCGCGCGAGCTTCTTCAGCAACTGGATGATCTGTGCCTGGATCGAGACGTCGAGCGCCGTGGTCGGCTCGTCCGCGATGACCAGGCGCGGTTCGGCGCACAGCGCGAGCGCGATCACGACCCGCTGTCGTATGCCCCCGGAGAACTGGTGCGGATAATGTTCGATGCGTGCCTCCGGCGCCGGGATGCCGACTTCGTGCAGCAACGCGAGCGCCCGCGCACGCGCGCCGGCCAGGCCGACATCCAGGTGGGTGCGGATCGTTTCCACCAGCTGCCGGCCCACGGTATAGAGCGGATTGAGCGAAGTCAGCGGGTCCTGGAAGATGGCGCCGATGCGGCGGCCGCGGATGCGCCGCAGCGCTTCATGCGGCAGGTTGTCGATGCGCTCGCCTTCGAGCCGGATCTCGCCCGCGGCGATGCGGCCGGGAGGCTCCAGCAGTCCGATCACCGCCATGCCGGTGAGGGACTTGCCCGCGCCCGACTCGCCGACCACCCCGAGCACCTCGCCTGGCGCGATCGAAAGCGAAATCCCGTCCACCGCGACCAGGGTCCCATGGCGCGTCGGGAAATCGATTCGCAGGTCCTTGATCTCCAGGATCATTGCCGGATCTCGGTTTCGCGTCACCGCAGCTTCGGATTCAGGGCGTCGCGCAGCCAGTCGCCGAGCAGGTTCACCGACAACACCAGCGTGATCAGCGCGAGGCCGGGAAACAGCGTGATCCACCACTCGCCGGAGAGCAGGAATTCGTTGCCGATGCGGATCAGCGTGCCGAGCGAAGGCCGGGTCGGCGGCACGCCCACGCCGAGGAACGAGAGCGTCGCCTCGGTGATGATCGCGGTGGCGATGTGGATGGTGGCGATGACCAGCACCGGGCCCATGACGTTCGGCATCACGTGCCGCAGCATGATCGCGAGCGGGTGCCGTCCGATGACGCGCGCGGCCTGGACGTACTCCTTGCTCTTCTCGACCAGCGTCGAGCCGCGCACCGTGCGCGCGTACTGCACCCAGCCCGAGACCCCGATCGCGAGGATCAGTACCGGGATCGCGATCTCATCGTGCGCTTCGGCCGGCAGCGCGACCCGCGCCACGCCGTCCACCAGCAGCGCGATCAGGATCGCCGGGAAAGAGAGCTGGATGTCGGCGATGCGCATGATGAAGGCATCGAGCCTGCCGCCGAAGTAGCCCGACAGCAGGCCGAGGCTGACCCCGAGCGCGAGCGCAAAGATCACCGACGCGACCCCGACGCCGAGCGAGATTCGCGCGCCGTACATGATTGTCGAGAGCACGTCGCGGCCCTGGTCATCGGTGCCCAGCGGATGGCTCGCGACCCCCTGCGCCAGCCACGCCGGCGGCGCGAAGGCGTTGTTGAGGTCGAGCGTCGCGGCGTCGAACGGATTGTGCGGCGCGAGCCAGGGCGCGAACAGCGCGCCGCCGATGCAGGCGAGCGTCAGCAGCGCCGCGACCACCGTGACCGGCGATCTGCGGAAGCTGTACGCGAGATCGTGGCCCCAGAGGCCGCGCAGGCTCACCTCGGCGCTACTTCAGCGGCAGTGATTCCTCGACCAGCGCGGCGAGGTAGCCGGCGCCGAGGGGGATCACCTCGTCGTTGAAGTCGTAGCCCGAGTTGTGCAGGAAGCATCCGGTGGGCCCGCCGCCCTGGCCGAGGAACACGTAGGCCCCCGGGCGCGCCTGCAGCATGTAGGAGAAATCTTCCCCGCCCATGGTCGGCTCCGCGTCGGTGAATACGTTGCCCTTGCCGAACACGCGCTCGCCCACTTTTGCGGCGAACGCCGCCTCGCGCGCGCTGTTGATCGTCGACGGATAGCCGCGCCTGTAGTCGATTTCGGCGCGGCCGCCGAGCGCCGCGGAGATGCCCGAGGCGATTTCCCTGATGCGGGCCTCGGCCAGGTCGCGCGTTTCCGGGCGGAAGCTGCGCACGGTGCCGATGAGTTTCACGAAATCCGGAATCACGTTGAAGACCCCGGTCTGGCTGGTCTCCATCGAGCACACCGAAACCACGACTGCATCCAGCGGATTGACATTGCGGCTGGCGATGCTCTGCAGTGCCGAGATGACTTGCGCGCTGACGATCACCGGGTCCACGGTGAGGTGCGGCATCGCGGCATGGCCGCCCTTGCCGCGCAGCGTGATCACGATCTCGTCGGTCGCCGCCATCACCGGCCCCGGCCGCACCGACATCTGCCCCGGCGGCAGGCCCGGCCAGTTGTGTATTGCGTAGACCTCGTTCGCGGGAAAGCGCTCGAACAGGCCTTCGTCCACCATTACCTTGCCGCCGCCGCCGCCTTCCTCGGCCGGCTGGAAGATCAGGAAAGCGGTTCCATCGAAGTGCCGCGTCTCCGCCAGGTATCGCGCCGCGCCCAGCAGCATCGTGGTGTGTCCGTCATGCCCGCAGGCGTGCATGCGGCCCGCGTGCTTCGATTTGTACGCGACGCTGCCGGTCTCGTGCATCGGCAGGCAATCCATGTCGGCCCGCAGGCCGATCGCGCGACCGCTGCCCGCCTTCTTCCCCTTGACGACGCCGACGAGCCCGGTCTTCGCCAGGCCGCGGTGAACTTCAATGCCCCAGGACGAGAGCCGGTCGGCGACCAGCTCGGAAGTGCGGTTTTCCTGGAACGCGAGTTCCGGATGCGCATGGATGTCGTGGCGGATCGCGCGCAACTCGGCGTGGTAGGAACGGATCTTCTCGACCGGGCTGTTCACGTTCCCAAGGGGTGCGTTCATGAATTTCCTCGACGGCTTGTTCGGCGACCGATTCAGCTTCCGGCGGCGGCCCGGTCGATCCGCAGGCGCGGGTCGACCGCATAGTAGAGCAGGTCGACGACAAGGTTGATGATGACGAAGAAAAGCGCGATCAGGCACAGATACGCCGCCATCACGGGGACGTCGGCGAAGCCCACTGCCTGGATGAAAAGCAGCCCCATGCCCGGCCACTGGAAAACCGTCTCGGTGATGATGGCGAAGGCGATGATCGCGCCGAGCTGCAGCCCGGTGATCGTGATCACCGGCACCAGGGTGTTCTTCAGCGCGTGGCCGAAATGCACTGCGCCGTCGGTCAGTCCGCGGGCGCGCGCGAACTTGATGTAGTCGGTGCGCAGCACCTCGAGCATCTCCGCGCGCACCAGACGCTGGATCAGCGTCATCTGAAAAAGGCCCAGCGTGATGGCGGGCAGGATCAGCGACTTCAGGCCCGATGCGGTCAGAAACCCGGTACTCCACCAGCCCAGCGAAACGGTGTCGCCGCGCCCGAACGAGGGCAGCCAGCCGAGCAGCACCGCAAACACGAGAATCAGCAGGATGCCGATCAGGAACGTCGGCAGCGACACCCCGATGAGCGATACCGCAAGCAGGAACTGCGACAGCCATGTATTTCGCCTGAGCGCGGTATAGACGCCCATGGCGACGCCGCCGGCCAGGGCCAACAGCGCGGCGACAGCGGAGAGCTCGAGCGTTGCCGGCAGGCGCTCGGCGATCAGCTTGGATACCGGCTGCGCCTGGCGCAGGCTGAGCCCGAACTCGCCGCGCACGGCGCGCGATACGAAGTTCGCGTACTGGACGTAGAACGGCTGGTCCAGCCCCAGCATCTGCGTGATGCGGACGCGGTCCTCGGGGGTCGCGTCCTGGCCGAGCATGAACAGCACCGGATCACCGACGAAACGGAACAGCGAGAACGCGATCAGCCCGACCGCGAGCATGACGAGCGCCGCCTGTGCCAGGCGGCGAAGAATGAAGGCGAGCATGCGAAGCGCTACCTTGCCATAGAATCGCAAAGTGCCGGATTTTGCGCGAAAACTCGTTCTGTGGCAGCGCCGCGACGGCCGGCACGGTCTGCCATGGCAGGGCACGCGCGACCCTTACCGCATCTGGCTGTCGGAAATCATGCTGCAGCAGACCCAGGTTGCGGCGGTCGTCCCCTACTACGAGCGCTTCCTCGCGCGCTTTCCGGACGTCGCCGCACTGGCGTGCGCGTCGGAAGAGGAGGTCCTCCAGCTGTGGAGCGGGCTCGGCTACTACGCTCGCGGCCGCAACCTGCTTCTCGCTGCCAAGGAAGTTCTCAAGCGAGGGAAGTTTCCGGATAGCCGTGAAGATATTCTGCGACTGCCGGGCATCGGTCCGTCCACCGCCGCCGCCATCGCCGCGTTCGCCTTCGGCCGCCGCGCCGCGATCCTCGATGGCAACGTAAAGCGGGTTCTGGCGCGCTGCTTCGGGATCGAAGGCGACAAGGGCCAGTGGGCCCTTGCGCAAAGGCTGCTCCCGCCGAGCGCAATCGAGACCTACACCCAGGCGCTCATGGACCTTGGCGCAACCGTATGCACGCGCACCAACCCGGCCTGCGAACGTTGCCCCGTCGCCAGGGATTGCGTCGCGCGGCGCGACGGCCGGATCCACGAACTGCCGGCGCCGCGCAAGCGAAAACCGCTGCCGACCAGAAAAGCGAGCTGGTTCGTCCTCCTGCACGCGGGCTCCGTGCTGCTCGAGCGGCGGCCGAGCACGGGCGTCTGGGGCGGGCTCTGGGCGTTTCCCGAACTGAATTCGGGTTTGCCGGAAGCGTTCTGCCGCAAGGTACTGGGCTGCGAAGTCGGGCGCTTGCAGCACCTGCCCGAAATCGAGCATGGCTTCACGCATTTCAAACTGCGGGTACGGCCGATTCGGTGCGCCGTTCGAAAAATTCTCCCGCGCGCTGAGGCGCCGGGGCGCATCTGGCTGGATTTGGACGACGCCGTCCGCGCGGCGGTTCCGGCGCCGGTAAAGAAATTACTGCTTGAATTGAGCGGTCGGAAACAAATTACGCTACGAACCAAGTCGCGAA
>MEQQ01000064.1:0-91 GCA_001770285.1 Betaproteobacteria bacterium RBG_16_66_20 | reverse complement strand
CGAGGTCGTGGTCATCCATGTGTCGGAGGTCAGCAGCGCTCAGCGTAACCAGCGCCTGGGTTCGACCCGAGGCTGCGACGAACTCGACCTC
>MEQQ01000063.1:5050-9870 GCA_001770285.1 Betaproteobacteria bacterium RBG_16_66_20 | reverse complement strand
TGCCGGAGCAGGCCTCGTGCGCCTTCTGGCGCTCCTCCAGGCGCTGGTTTCTCTGCGCCTGGGCCTGGTCGCCCATGCACTTGGTCAGGTCCTCGCCGCGCTTGGCGTTGCAGGCCTCATGCATCTTCTGCCTCTGCTCCAGGCGCTGCTGCGCGTGTTGCGAGCGTTCCTTCGCCTGCGCCTGGCACTTGGCCGGGTCCGGCGATTTGGCGCAGTACTGCTCGGTCATGCAGGCACGCCGGTCCGGCTTGTCCTTGCAGGCCTCGTATACGGCTCTCATCTGCTCGTGGCGTGCCTGGTCCCCAGGACCGTATCCGCCGCCGGGGCCCATTCTCTGGCCGCCCATGCCGGGACCATACCCCGGCGTGCCTTGCGCAAATGCGAACGATGCCGCGAGCGCGAAAGACGCAGCGGCGAGAGCGGGTATCAGTGTTTTCATCATAGTCTCCTACAGAGTTGGAAGTCGATGCAGGAAGGCTAGTCCTCACCCCTGTAGCGCGCTGTGAGCATTTGTATCAGTCTGTAACCGCCGGGCCCGGCCGAGCGCGGGCCGTAGCAATTCGTTATCAAACTGAAGACCGAAGCGCCTTTCGCTACCCGAGCTGCTTGAGCATCGTCTCGGCGTCGGACACCTCGAACTTGCCCGGGCCCTCTACGTTGACCGACTTGATCACGCCGTTGTCCACCAGCATCGAAAAGCGCTGCATGCGCAAGCCCATGCCGCGCGCGTTGAGATCGAGGCCGAGGCCGAGCGCCTTCGTCCAGGCCGCGCTGCCGTCGCCCAGGAAGCGGATCTTGCCGATCGCCCTGAAATCCCGGCCCCAGTGCGCCATCACGAATGCGTCGTTCACCGCCACGCACCATACCTCGTTCACGCCCTTCGCCTTCAGCTTGTCCAGGTTGTGCATGTAACTCGGCACGTGCTTGGCCGAACAGGTCGGGGTATACGCTCCCGGCAGCCCGAACACCGCGATCTTCTTGCCCTTCGAAGCCTCGACCACATCCACTTCCTTGGGCGCCATCGCGCAATGCGTATCTGAATCAAATTCCGTCGTTTCGGTCAGCGTGCCGTCGGGCAGTAAGTCGCCGGCTTTGATGGTCATAAATCCTTCTCCTCAGTAGGGTTCTTGCGGGGAAATTGATAATACCGCAGCCAGAACGCCACAGAGTTGATAGTGCGCATCGAACCGCTCGTGATCGAACGCGCGAATCATGCAGTGTCGAGCGCAACGCGCCGCCCACGCTCGACGTCGATGCCGGACAGAAGGATCAGTCCGACAACGAAATACGCGCCGACGGCAAGGATGCCGAGGCGATGGTTGCCTGCGAAGATCCAGGTGACGGCGCCGTAGGTGAGGGGGCCGAAGATCGAGGCGGCTTTGACGGCGAGGCCCCAGAGGCCGAAGAATTCCGCGGTGCGGGCGGGCGGGGAGAGGTAGCCGACGATGGCGCGGCCGGCGGCCTGCGATGAGCCCATGCACAGGCCCGCGAGGTTGGCGGCGACCCAGAACGTCTGCGCGCCTTCGGCGAGGTAGGCGAGCGCGATCATGACGATCCAGCCGATGAGCACCAGCATCATCGAGCGGATGTGGCCGATGGCGTCCTGCAGGTAACCAAAGGAAAAAGCGCCGACTGCGGCGGTGATGTTGACGACGAGCACCAGCACGATGGTCTGTGTGCTCGTGAACTTCATCGCTTCCTGCGCGTAGATCGCGGCGAGCGCGATCACGGCCATGATGCCGGCCTGGTAGAACAGGATGCAGATGAGGAAGCGGCGCAGGTCGCGGAATTCGCGCGCGTGGTGCACGGTCTGCAGCACGCGCGCCCAGGCCGATCCGGTGGCGGGCTGCGGCGTGGCGCGCTCCTTGAGGAACATGAATGTCGGCGTCGCGGCGAGCGCGAACACGACAGCGGTGATCAGCATCGTGACCGGAACGAATTCGGCGGCGGTGTGGCCTTGTTCCTGCGCCCAGGTGATGTAGGCAAGCGAGATCGCGAGGGACACCAGGCCGCCCAGGTAGCCGAAGGCCCAGCCCCAGCCCGAGACGCGGCCCATGGCCTTCGCGTCGGCGAGCTCGGTGAGGAACGCGGCGATCAGGTTCTCACCGGTGGCGAAGAAGAAGTTGGAAAGGACGATCAGGCAGATCGCCAGGAGCACGGCTCCCGGGGAGACGAGAAACAATAATCCCGTAAAAACCACGCAGCCGATCGTCGCCACGAGGAGCAACCGCTTCTTGGCGGCATGGGCATCGGCCCAGGCGCCGACCACCGGCGCGCTGAGCAGGACCGCGAGATAGGACACCGAGAGCGCCGCAGTCCAGGCGAAGGTGGCCCAGGGCGCGCTTGCGGCCACCGCCGCGACGAAGAAGGCGTTGAACACCGCGGTGATGACCACCGTGGTGTAGCCCGAGTTGGCGAAGTCGTACATGCTCCAGGCCCAGACCTCGCGCAGCCCGACATCCTGCGCGAGGGATCGCGAAGCGGGCGGCGCGGTGCTGCTTGAGGCGACGCTTTTCACGGGGCGAGTGTAGCCCTGCTAGGGCATAATCGCGGGCATATGGCCGCCGTAGACCCCGAAGCCGCAGAGGCCGCAAAAGCGGGCGAGCGCCGCCTGACGATCACGGGTCTGCTCGACTGGCTGGTCGAGGACGGGATGGTAGACGCGGTAGACGCTGAGAAGATGAAGAAGGAGCGGCGCTACTACCGCGGCTCGCAGCACCCGCTCGCGGTCATCGCCGACCAGAAGTGGAAAAGCGCGCTGCCGCCGGGCAAGCCGCTCACGCTCGAGCCGCTGACCGAGTGGCTCGCCAGGCGCGTCGGCCTGGAATACCGCCACATCGATCCGCTCAAGATCGACTTCACCGCGGTCACCGAGGTGATGTCCTCGGCCTACGCGACGCGCTTCAAGGTCCTGCCGATCGGCGTCACCAGCAAGGAAGCCGTGATCGCGGTCTGCGAGCCCTACGTGCGCGAGTGGGAGAAGGAGCTGCAGCGCATCACCAAGCTGGAGCTGCGGCGCGTGATCGCCAACCCGCAGGACATCGAGCGCTACCAGGTCGAGTTCTACAACCTCGCCAAGTCGGTGAAGGGCGCGACCAAGGGCAGCGCCGGCATATCGGGGCTGTCCAATTTCGAGCAGCTGGTCGAACTGGGTTCGAGCAACAAGCAGTTCGACGCCAACGACGCGCACATCGTCAAGGTGGTGGACTGGCTCTGGAGCTACGCCTTCGAGCAGCGCGCGAGCGACATCCACGTCGAGCCGCGGCGCGAATTCGGCATCGTGCGCTTCCGCATCGACGGCGTGCTGCACCAGGTCTACCAGATTCCGCCCTCGGTGCTGAGCGCCATGACCAGCCGCATCAAGATCCTCGCGCGCATGGACGTGGTCGAGAAGCGCCGCCCGCAGGACGGCCGCATCAAGACGCGCACGCTCGAGGGCGAGGAGGTCGAGCTGCGCCTGTCGTCGCTGCCCACGGCCTTCGGCGAGAAGCTCGTGATGCGGATCTTCGACCCGGAAGTGCTGGTGCGCGACTTCAGGGAACTCGGTTTCTCCGAGGACGACAGCCAGCGCTGGAAGGAGATGACCGATCGCGCGAACGGCATCGTGCTGGTCACCGGGCCCACCGGCTCGGGCAAGACGACCACGCTCTACTCGACGCTCAAGCAGCTCGCGACGCCGGAGGTCAACGTCTGCACCGTCGAGGACCCGATCGAGATGGTCGAAGGGTCGTTCAACCAGATGCAGGTGACGCCCGCAATCGGGCTCGGCTTCGCCGAAGGGCTGCGCGCGCTGATGCGGCAGGACCCGGACATCATCATGGTGGGCGAGATCCGCGACCTCGAGACGGCCGAAATGGCGGTGCAGGCGGCGCTGACCGGCCACCTGGTGCTCTCCACGCTGCACACCAACGACGCGCCGAGCGCGGTGACGCGCCTGCTCGAGCTCGGCATCAAGCCCTACCTGCTCAATGCCACCCTGAACGGGGTGATGGCGCAGCGCCTGGTGCGCATCCTGTGCCCGCACTGCAAGCAGAAGACCGAGCTGCACCGCGTCGAGGACCTGCAGGCCTGGGAGGCGCTGGTCGCGCCCTGGAAGGCGAATCGTCCGGCCGCGATCTACAAGCCGGTCGGTTGCCTCGAGTGCCGCATGACCGGCTTCATCGGCCGCGTCGGCATCTACGAGACGCTGGTGTGCTCGAGCGGCATCAAGGAGATCGTCGGCCGCGGCGGCGACCTGGCGAAAATCCGCGAGCTGGCCTACCGTGAAGGCATGAAGGCGCTGCGCATCAGCGGCGCGATGAAGGTGGCCGCAGGCTTCACCACCATGGACGAAGTGCTCAAGAACGCGCCGCCGGCGACGGATTCGGCGGCCTAGCGCGTGGCCTGGTCGCAGCTCGTCGAGGCGCTGCTGCTGCTCACCGGCGGCCTGGTGCTGTTCGGCGTCTGGTACGGTGCGCGGCGGCGCGACCGGCTGGCGACGCAGGCGCTGCGCCTGTCCGAGGAGCGCTTCCGGCACCTGACTGCGCTGTCGGCCGACTGGTTCTGGGAAACCGACGCCGGGCACCGCGTAAGCTGGCTCTCGGGCGGGCCGGCCGTGGCGGCCCTGTTCGGCGCCGAGATGGCGCACGGGCGCCGGCTCTGGGAGGTGCCCGGCGTCGAAGTCGAGCCGCGCGCGCTGGTCGAGCACTTCGAGCGCTTGCAGCAGCTCGATGCGCAGCTGCCGTTCTTCGATTTCGTGATCTCCAGGACCGACGCCGGCGCGCGGCGGGTGCATGCGGTTACGGGCAGGCCGCGCTATGACGCCGCCGGGCGCTTCCTCG
>MEQQ01000063.1:4660-4908 GCA_001770285.1 Betaproteobacteria bacterium RBG_16_66_20 | reverse complement strand
CGAGCGCGAGCCTGTGGGATACCGATCTGCGCAGCGGCGAGGTGTACCTGAGCGAGGGCTGGGCCGAGTTCCTCGGCGAGCCGCGCGCGAATACGCGCAGCAGCGTAGCGGCACTCATGCAGATGGTGCATCCGGAGGACCTGCCGCGCGTGGCGCGGGACTCGATGCTGGCGGTCAAGGGCGAGCGCGACGAGTACGCGGGCGAGCACCGCGTTCGGATACCGTCGGGAAACTGGAAATGGGTGCTG
>MEQQ01000063.1:0-4628 GCA_001770285.1 Betaproteobacteria bacterium RBG_16_66_20 | reverse complement strand
GACCGGCCGCGCGCTGCGCATGACCGGCACCAACCTCGACGTCACCGAGCGCAAGCGCGCCGAGCAGGCGAGCCGCGACGCCGAGGAGCGCTACCGGTCGATCATCGAGCTCGCGCCCGACGGGGTGGTGGTGTTCTCGGGCGGCATCATCGAGTACGCCAACGCGGCGGCGGCCAGGCTGCTCAAGGCCGGGCCGGCGAATCGGCTGGCGGGCATGCGGATCGAGGAGATCGTGCATCCGGACCAGCACGCGCGCCTGCAGGAGCGCTTGCGCTACGTCAGTGCGGGACCCGGCGTGGCCGCTTTCGAGGAACGCAGGCTGCGTTGCCTGGATGGCAGCGAAGCGGTGGTCGAAGCGGCGGTCGTTTCCTATCTGGAACGCGGCCGGCTGGTGATGCAATCGGTGCTGCGCGACGTCAGCGAGCAGCGCAAGGCGCGCGCGGCGCTGGCCGAGCGCGAGAAGCGCTTCCGCGACGTCCTCGAGGCCTCCGGCGAATACGTCTGGGAAACCGACGCGGGCTGGCGCTACACCTTCCTCTCCGAGCGCGTCGAGGCGGTGCTCGGCTACATGCGCCACGAGATGATCGGGCGCACGCCGCGCGAATTCATGCCGCTCGGCGACGCGAAGGCGATGGCGGAATGGTTCGCGCAGCGCGCCGCGCACGGCGAGGGCTTCCGCGAGCAGGTGCACCGCTCGCTCACCAAATCGGGGCGCGTCATCTGGCAGTCGGTCACCGGCGTGCCGGTGTTCGACGCCGCCGGCAGGTTGAGCGGCTACCGCGGCACCGGCGCCGACATCACCGCGCGCAAGCAGGCCGAGGAGCGCATCGAGTACCTCGCGACGCGCGACGCGCTCACCGGGCTGCCCAACCGCGCGCTGCTGGCGGACCGCGCCAACCAGGCGATCCTCGCGGCGGCGCGCAGCCGCGGCAGCCTGGCGCTGCTTTCGCTCGACCTGGACCGCTTCAATTTGGTGAACGATTCGCTCGGCCACGCCGCCGGCGACGCGCTGTTGCGCGCGGTCGCCGAGCGCCTGGGCGGTACGCTGCGGCGCGACGACACTCTGGCACGCCTCGGCGGCGACGAATTCGTGCTGCTGTGGAACGGGCTGAAGAATTCGCAGGATGCCGCCGCCCTGGCGCAGCGCACCTTGGGGATTCTCGCGCGCCCGTTCACGATCGAGGGGCGCAGCTTGAGCATCACGGCCTCGATCGGCATCAGCGTCTATCCGGGCGACGGCCGGGACTTCGGCGAGCTGCTGAAGAACGCCGACGCGGCGACCAATCACGCCAAGGAGACCGGGCGCAACAGTTTCCGTTTTTTCTCGCCCGCGCTGAACGCGCGCGCGGTGGCGCGCCTCGGCATGGAAAACGACCTGCGCCACGCGCTCGCGCGCGGCGAGCTGCTGCTGCACTGGCAGCCGGTGCTGCGCGCGGGTTCGAGCCGGGCCGCCCCGGGCGGCAGGAAGGACGACGCGCGCGTCGTGGTCGGCGCCGAGGTGCTGGTGCGCTGGCAGCACCCGCAGGACGGGCTGCTGATGCCCGACAGTTTCATTGCGGTGGCCGAGGACTGCGGCCTGATCCGGCCGCTGGGGCAGTGGACGCTGGAGCGCGCGCTGTCGCAGATCGGCGCCTGGCGGCGCGGCGCCATGTCGAGGTCGCGCCCGCCGCTCTGGTTCGCGCTCAACGTTTCCGCCCACGAGCTGGCGCAGGGCGACGCCTATGTGGCACAGCTCAGGGAGGCGCTGGCGGCAAACGGCGTGCCGGGTTCCTGCATCGAGCTGGAAGTCACCGAACGCGTGCTGATGTCGCACCTCGCCGAGAACGTGGCAACGCTGCGCAAGATCGGCGGCCTGGGCGTGCGCGTGGCGATCGACGATTTCGGCACCGGCTACTCGAGCCTCGCCTACCTGCGCCAGCTGCCGGTGGACAAGCTCAAGATCGACCGTTCGTTCCTGCGCGAACTCGACGCCCATCCGCACGACGCCACCATCGTGCAGACGATCGCGGCGATGGCGCAGGCGCTCGGCCTGCGGGTTGCGGCCGAAGGCGTGGAAAGCGAGGCGCAGCTCGCGCGCCTGCTCGCATTCGGCTGCGACGAGTGGCAGGGACACCATTTTAGCGCTTCGCTCGACGCCGCCGCGTTCGAGCAGCTGATCGTGCGGCGGGGCGCGGAATCAGGCGCGCAAAGTGCGGCTGGATAGGAAAGGCCGGCATTGGACACGACGCCGCACGTCATCACCGCGCTGCTCGCGCTGGGCATGGCGCTCGCCTTCATCATCGCGGACCGCAGCTCGCCGACGAGCCGCGCGCTGGCGCTGTTCCTCGCCTTCGTCGGTGTCTCGATCGTCGTCACGACGCGCATCGAGGTGCCCTACGTGCGCGCGCATGGCGGGGTGCCGGCCTGGGGCGGGATATTCGCGCTGCCCGAGGTGCTGTCGTTCGTCTTCGCCTACGAATGGGTGCTGCGCGTGCGGCGCACGGTGCCCGCGCGCAATCTAAAGACCCGCGGCCCGGACATGCTGCTGCGGCTCGCGCAGGGCCTGGCGCTGTTCTTTCTCCTTGCGTCGCTCGCGTTTCCGAAAATCCGCTTCGAGCAGTTCATCGGCGCCGGGCTGCGCGAAGTTGTGATGCGCGGCGAGCCCGAGTTCTACCTGTTCACGGTGCCGCTGGTGCTGTCGCTCGTGCTCGCGATCTTCTCCGGCCTGCTGATGCTCAGGCGGCGCCCGGACCGCGCCGAGTCCCTGCGCCTGATCGCGTTCGTGCTGGGCGCGCCCTTCATGGCCTCGGGACTGGTGCTGCCGGGCAACATGGCGCCCGTCGCGACCGCGATCGGGCTGCTGATCGTCCTGGTCGGCGGCGTGCAGTACCACGTCATCCAGGGGCGGCGCGCGCAGTTCATGTCCAAGTTCCTCTCGCCGCAGGTGGCCGAGCTGGTCGGCCGGCGCGGCCTGAAGAGCGCCACCGACGAGCAGACGCTGGAACTTTCAGTGGTGTGCTGCGACCTGCGCGGCTTCACGGCATTCACCGCCGCGACCTCCTCGCAGCGCGTGATCGGGATCCTGCGCGAGTATTACGACGCCGTGGGCGAGGCGGCGACCGAATGCGGCGGCACGATCAAGGACCAGGCCGGCGACGGCGTGCTGATCCTGGTGGGGGCGCCGATTCCGATGCCGGACCACGCGCAGCGCGCGCTTGAACTCGCCAAGCGCATCAGGGCGAACGGCATCGAGATCACCGCGCGCTGGTCCGACGCCGAGCTGCATCTCGGTGTGGGCGTCGGCGTGGCGAGCGGTTTCCTCACGGTCGGCGTGATCGGCGCGGCTTCGCGCCTGGAGTACACCGCGGTCGGCCCGGCGGTGAATCTCGCCTCGCGCCTGTGCGCGGAGGCGGCGCACGGCGAAGTGCTGATCGATGCGCGCACCATCGAACTGCTCGGCGAAGAGGCGCGCCGGCCGGAACTGCAGCCCGGCGAGGCGCTGCAACTGAAGGGTTTCGTGCAGCCGGTGCAGAGCTACACGTTGGCGCCCGCATAGCCGGCGCGCTCTAGCGCCGGCCGATCAGCAGCCCGACCAGCAGGCCGACGCCAGCGGCGATCCCCGCCGTCGCCCAAGGATGCCGGTGCACCTGGTCGTCCACGTCGCGGGCCGCGGCGCGGGCGCTGTGATCCAGGGCCGCGGTGGTCTCCGCCAGCCGCGCGCGCGCCGCGCGCAGCGATTCCTCGGCGCGGACACGCACTTTCTCGACGCGTTCGCCGGTTTGGCTGGCGGTCGCCTTGAGGAGTTCTTCAGCGTCGGCAACGACGATTTGCAGGTCCTGTTTCAGTTTCTGGGTGCTTGCGGATTCCATGGCGTGCTCCAGGGCAATGGTTGACTGTCATTGGCAGCATACGGTTCTGCACCGGGCGCCGGTTGACGCAGGTCAATGGCCGGAGCCGCCATGGCAGATCAATCCTGCTTGCCGAGGCGCCTTTCGAGCATGATCCGCCTCGCCTGGAAGAATTCCTGTGGCGAGATCCGGCCGTCGCCGTCGCGGTCGACGCGCTGGAACTCCCTGGCGATGACCGGAAAGCGCAGCCGGGTCTCTTGCCTGGAGAGGAAGCCGTCCCGGTCCGTATCGGCTGACTTGAATTCCGCATCCGTTTCCCGCCGGAAACGCTGGACCTTGTCGTCGCCCGGCGGTTGCCGCTGAAGCTGGGCATTCTGCGCTTCCTGGCGCGCCGCGCGCTCCTTGCGCCAGAGGTCCGCCGCGATCAGCGCCAGCAGCACGATGCCGACGATGTAGAGCCAGCGCCTGGAGCGGGCGGGCCTGGATTGGGGAATCTGTTCTGTCTTGGGTACTGATTTTGGTTCTGTCTTTGGTTCAATTGCCTTTTCGGAAAAAAGGCTTTTCTTCCATTCCTCCACGCTCTGAGGGCGCTTTTTTTCGTCCAGCATCAACGCCCATTCGATCGCGCGCAGGAAGGCTTCGCTGTATTTGCCGCGCATCGCAGCGAGGCCCGCGCCGAGCGTATCGCCGCGGATCCGGGTAACCGCGTCGGGCGGATTCTTGTCCACGACCGCGCGATAGAGCACGCCGCCCATGGCGTACAGGTCGGTCCAGGGGCCCTGCTTGCCTTCGCCCGAGTAC
>MEQQ01000062.1:388-6864 GCA_001770285.1 Betaproteobacteria bacterium RBG_16_66_20 | reverse complement strand
GACGGGCAAGACCTCGACGCTGCGGCGCCTGTTTCCGGACCACGGCTTCGTTTCGCTGGACCTGCCCACGGAAGCGGAGCAGGCCGAGAGGGAACCCGACGCGTTTCTGCACCGCCACCCGCCACCCGTGATCGTGGACGAAGTCCAGTACGCGCCCGGCCTTTTCCGGCACTTGAAGGCCGCAGTGGACGCGCATCGCGACCGGCGCGGCCAGTACCTGCTGACGGGATCGCAGAAGTTCACCCTCATGAAAGGCATCTCCGAATCGCTCGCGGGCCGCGCGGAGATCCTCGATCTTGAAACGCTCTCGCTGCCGGAGATCCGCGATGCCCTGCCCGCGGCCGGCATCGAGGAGACGATCGTGCGCGGCGGATTTCCGGAACTGCACGCCAATCCGGATATCGATACGGTGGCTTTCTACAATTCCTACCTGGCCACCTATCTCGAGCGGGACATACGATCCCTGGCAAACGTCGGCAACCTGCGCGACTTCGAGCGCTTTCTGCGCGCCTGCGCGCTCCGCTCCGCAAACCTGCTCAACAAGGCCGACCTCGCGCGCGACGTGGGCATCGCGCCTTCCACGGCGAACCAGTGGCTGTCGATGCTCGAAGCCTCCGGCCAAGTGGCCATGCTGGAGCCGTGGTTCTCGAACCGAACGAAGTCCATCGTCAAGAGCCCCAAGTTGTACCTCGCCGACACCGGGCTCCTGTGCGCGCTGCTCAACATCGGGTCGGAGCCAGTGCTCCGGCAGTCGCCCATGGCCGGCGCGGTATGGGAAACCTTCGTGTTCGCGCAGCTTCGCCATCGCGCGCGTCGCGCCGGCCGCCCGCGCAGCCTTCACTTCTGGCGCGACCGCACGCGGGAAGTGGATTTCGTTGATGATACCGGCGGCCGTCTCGAGTTGTTCGAGGCGAAGTGGACCGAGATCCCCACCGCGTCCGACACGGTCAATCTGGACTTCGTGCGTGAAGCGGTAGGCAAATCTCGCATCGCTGGCGGCGCCGTGGTTTGCAGGACGCCGAACGGATTCCCTCTGCCGAACGGGTTCCGGGCCGTTTCGGCGGCGGAAATTGTCTGACGGTGCTTGCGAATGCGGAGCGATAGCCGATGAGTGACCTTGCGGAACATCATTCCGCATTCAGCATTCATCACTCATCATCGAAATCGTGGCGCGCCCGAGACGATTCGAACGTCCGACCCCTGCCTTCGGAGGGCAGTACTCTATCCAGCTGAGCTACGGGCGCCTTCCGGATACCGCGAGTTTCACGCTAAAATCAGCATTTTACCAGCACTGTCACAGGGACGCCGGCATGAGCGAGCACGATGAGCATTCCTCCTTCATCAAGACGCCGCAGCAGCTGATCACCGTGGTGCTGCTGGCGTTCGTGGTGCCGATTATCGGCATCGTGATGCTGGTGCAGTTGGTCGTGAACCGCCCGCAGGCGGATCCGGCGGCGCTCAGTCCCGAGGCGGTGGCCGCGCGCCTCCAGCCGGCGGGCAAGGTGGAGTTCGGCGCGGCCGCTGGCGCCGGCGCGGCGAAGAGCGGGGAACAGATCGTGCAGGAAGTCTGCGCCGCCTGCCATCAGACCGGCGTCGCGAATGCGCCCAAGACCGGCGACAAGGCGGCCTGGGCGCCGCGCCTGAAGCTCGGGCTGAACGGCCTGCTGCAATCGGTGATCAAGGGCAAGGGCGCGATGGCGCCGCGCGCCGGCACCGGCCTGTCCGACCAGGAGCTCGCCGCCGCGATCGTCAGTATCGCGAATCAGTCGGGCGGCAGCCTGAAGGAACCGGCGGCACCCAAGAAATAGGTTTTGGTCCCGCACCTCACTACCGCGCTCAACGGCCCGCTGCTCGAACTGGAGCAGCGCGTGCTGGACGCGAGCACCGCGATCGAGCGCTGGTTCCGCCTGCGCTGGCAGGCGCACCAGCCGCCGTTCTACTGCTCGGTCGACCTGCGCAACTCCGGCTTCAAGCTGGCGCCGGTGGACACCAACCTTTTCCCCGGCGGCTTCAACAACCTGAGCGCCGCCTTCATGCCGCTCGCGGTGCAGGCCGCGACCGCGGCGATCGAGAAGATCTGCCCGGCGGCGAAGAACCTGCTGCTGGTGCCCGAGAACCACACGCGCAACAGGTGGTACCTGGAGAACCTCGCCACGCTGGCGGCGATCCTGCGGCAGACCGGGCTCGAGGTGCGCATCGGCAGCCTCAATCCCGAGATCACCGCCGCGACCGAACTCGAGACCGCGAGCGGCAGGAAGCTGCGCCTCGAGCCGCTGCAGCGTGCCGGCGCCCGGCTCGGCCTTGAAGGAGACGGCCGTCTCGGCCTTGGAGGCTTCGATCCCTGCGCGATCCTGGTCAACAACGACCTGTCCTCCGGGATTCCCGCGATCCTGCAGGGACTGGATGGCCAGGTGCTGCTGCCGCCGCTGCATGCGGGCTGGGCGGTGCGCCGGAAATCGGCCCACTTCGCCGCTTACGACGAGGTGGCCGCGCAGTTCGCGCAGATGCTGCAGATCGACCCATGGCTGCTGAACCCCTGCCACGCGCGCTGCGGCGAGATCGATTTCCAGGCGCGCGCGGGCGAGGAATGCCTCGCCTCGAACGTCTCGATGCTGCTGCAGAAAATCCGCCTCAAGTACCTCGAGTACGGCATCAAGGACACGCCCTACGTCGCGGTCAAGGCCGACGCGGGCACCTACGGCATGGGCGTGATGATGGTGCGCGACGCCGCCGAGGTCCGCGACCTCAACCGCAGGCAGCGCAACAAGATGGCGGTGGTGAAGGAAGGCCTGGCGGTCACGGACGTGATCATCCAGGAGGGCGTGCACACGGTGGAGCGCATCGAGGACAAGGCCGCCGAGCCGGTGGTGTACATGATCGACCATTACGTGATCGGCGGCTTTTATCGCGTGCACGGCGCGCGCGCCGCGGACCAGAACCTGAACGCCCCGGGGATGCACTTCGTGCCGCTCGCCTTCGAGGAATCCTGCAGCGTGCCCGACCCGCACGCCAGCTGCGACGCGCCCCCGAATCGCTTCTATGCCTACGGCGTGGTGGGCCGCCTTGCGCTTGCCGCGGCCGCGCTGGAACTGCAGCAGACCGCGCCGCCCCCCGGCTTGGAGCCGGCGTGAAACTGCTCTTCATCCTCGACCCGCTGGACGCGCTCAAGGCCTACAAGGACACGAGCATCGCGATGATGCGCGCGGCGCAGGCGCGAGGCCATCATGTTTTCTTCTGCGAACAGGGCGATCTGTACTCCAAAGGCCGGGTCTTTTCGCGCGCCGGCCGCCTGTCTCTGACCGACAACGACGAGGACTGGTACCGCGCGCAGCCGAAGGAAAATACGGCGCTCGCTGCCTTCGATGCCGTGCTGATGCGCAAGGACCCGCCGTTCGACCTGGAATACCTGACCAGCGTGTGGCTCCTGTCGCAGGCGGAGCGCGAAGGCGCGCGCGTGTTCAACAACCCGGCGGCGGTGCGCGACCATAACGAAAAGCTCGGCATCCTCGAATTCCCGCGCTTCGTGGCGCCGACGCTCGCGAGCCGCGATCCCGCCGAGGTGCACGCGTTCATCGACGAGCAGCGCGACGTGATCCTCAAGCGGCTGGACGGCATGGGCGGGGAAAGCATCTTCCGGGTCAAGGTCGAGGACCCGAACCGCAACGTGATCGTCGAGACCCTGACGCAGCAGGGCGCCCGCAGCATCATGGCGCAGCGCTACATCCCGGAGATCAAGCAAGGCGACAAGCGCGTTCTGCTGATCGGCGGCAAGCCGGTGCCGCACTCGCTCGCCCGCCTTGCGAAGCCCGGCGAGTCGCGCGCCAATCTCGCCGCGGGCGGCCGCGGCGTCGCGCAGCCGCTGTCGGCACATGACCGCGAGATCGCCGAGGCGCTGGGGCCGGTGCTCGCCGCGCGCGGCCTCTTGCTGGTGGGCCTGGACGTGATCGGCGACTACCTCACCGAAGTGAACGTCACCAGCCCGACCTGCTTTCGCGAAATCCAGGACCAGACCGGGTTCGACGTTGCGGGCATGTTCATCGATGCGCTGCAGGCGGCGCTGCCGGCGCAAGCGCGCGCGGAGGCGCGATGATCGGCATCCTGATCGTTGCGCACGGCGCCTTCGGCGAAGCGCTGATCCATTCGGCAAGCCACGTGCTCGGCAAGCGCCCGTTGCATGTGCGGCAGCTCGGGGTCACGGTGCACGACGACCCGGAGGCGATCCGGCCGCAGGCGGCGGAGCTGGTGCGCCAGCTCGACGAGGGCGACGGCGTGCTGGTGCTCACCGACATCTACGGCGCCACGCCCGGCAATATCGCGCTCAGGCTGCTCGAGCCGGGCCGCGTCGAGGGCGTCTCGGGGGTCAACCTGCCGATGCTCATTCGCGCCCTCACCTACCGCGAACAGGGGCTCGCGGTGGCGGTGGAAAAAGCGCTTTCAGGCGGCAGCGAAGGCGTGATACACATGAACACGGATACCTGCAGTGGCACGCGCTGAGGTCGAAATCACCAACAAGCTGGGCCTGCATGCGAGGGCCTCGGCCAAGCTCACCCAGGTCGCGAGCGGCTTCAAGTGCGAGGTCTGGCTGTCGCGCAGCGGCCGCAGGGTGAACGCAAAAAGCATCATGGGCGTGATGATGCTTGCCGCCGGCAAGGGTGCTTCGATCACCATCGAGGCCGAAGGCGAGGACGCGGATGCGGCCCTCACCGCAGTGCAAAAACTGATCGCGGACAAGTTCGAAGAGGGGGGGTAGGTGAATTTCGTGCTGCACGGCGTCGCCGTGTCTGCCGGTATCACCATAGGTCACGCGCACCTGGTCTCGAGCGCGCGGCTGGAGGCCGCGCATTACGAAATCCCGGAAGCCGCGGTTCCAGGCGAGGTTTTCAGGTTCGACGCCGCGATCGCGCGCGCGCGCCAGGAGTTGTCCGCGATCGAGGGCCAGATGGCGGCGGATGCGCCGGCGGAGTTCGGCGCCTTCATCAACCTGCACCGCATGATTCTCGCCGACTCGTCGCTGTCGCACGCGCCGCGCGAGCTGATCCGCGAGCGCCGCTACAACGCCGAATGGGCGCTGGTGCAGCAGATGGAAAAGCTGGTGGCGCAGTTCGCGGAGATCGAAGACCCCTACATCAGGGAGCGGCGCCAGGACATCGAGCAGGTGGTGGAGCGGGTGATGAAGGCGCTCGCCGGCGGCAGCGCCGCGCCCGAGCCGCCGCCCTCGGCCGAAGGCGACCTGATCGTCGTGGCGCACGACCTTTCGCCCGCGGACATGATCCTGTTCAAGCGCCACAAGTTCGGCGGCTTCGTCACCGACGTCGGCGGCGTCACCTCGCACACCGCGATCGTCGCGCGCAGCCTCAACATCCCGGCGCTGGTCGGCCTGCACCACGCGCGGCAGATGATCCGCGAGCACGACGTGCTGATCGTGGACGGCCTGCAGGGCGTGCTGGTGGTGGACCCCGATCCGGTGGTGCTCGGCGAGTACCGGCTGCGCCAGTCACAGCACGGCCTCGAGCGGCAGAAGCTGAAGCGCCTCAGGTCCACGCCCTCGGCGACGCTCGACGGCACGCCGGTCGAGCTCTACGCCAACATCGAACTGCCGCAGGACTTGGGCGAGGTTCAGGAATCCGGCGCCCAGGGCATCGGCCTGTTCCGCACCGAGTTCCTGTTCATGAACCGCAAGGGCCTGCCCACCGAGGACGAGCAGTTCGAGGCCTACCGCGAGGTGGCGCGCGCCATGGACGGCCGGCCGGTGGTGATCCGCACGCTGGACCTGGGTGCGGACAAGGCAGTCTCGCAAGGCGGCCCGATGGAAATGCCCAATCCGGCGCTCGGGCTGCGCGCCATCCGCTTCTGCCTCGCCGAGCCGCAGCTGTTTCTCGCCCAGCTGCGCGCGATCCTGCGCGCCTCGACGCACGGCCGCGTCAAGATCCTGCTGCCGATGCTCGCGCACGCGCACGAAATCGAGCAATCCCTGACGATGGTCAGGCAGGCCAAGCAGCAACTCGACGAGCAGGGCGTGGCCTACGAAAAGTCGATCGAGGTCGGCGGCATGATCGAAGTGCCGGCGGCGGCCCTCGCGCTGCCGATGTTCATGCGGCGCCTCGATTTCCTCTCGATCGGCACCAACGACCTGATTCAATATACCCTCGCGATCGATCGCACCGACGACGCGGTTGCCCATCTGTACGACCCGCTGCATCCGGCGGTGCTGCACCTGATCGCGCACACCATCCAGGCCGCCAACCGCGGCGGCACGCCGATCGCGGTCTGCGGCGAGATGGCGGGCGAGACGCAGCTCACTCGCCTGCTGCTCGGTTTCGGCCTGCGCAATTTCTCGATGCACCCGCAGCAGCTGCTCGCGATCAAGGAACGCGTGCTGCGCACCAACCTGGCCGAAGCGCAGCCGCTCGCGCAGCGCGTGCTGCGCCAGTCCGACCCGGCCAAGACGCGCGAGCTGCTCGTCAAGCTGAACAGCT
>MEQQ01000062.1:0-342 GCA_001770285.1 Betaproteobacteria bacterium RBG_16_66_20 | reverse complement strand
TCACTACGGTGGTGATGGGGCCGTACGCCACGCAGATCCTGGCGGACCTGGGTGCGGACGTGGTCAAGGTCGAGCCGCCCGAGGGCGACGTGATGCGCTACAACGCGCCGATGCGCTCCAAGGGCATGGGGCACATCTTCATGAACGCCAACCGCAATAAGCGCTCGGTGGTGCTGGATCTCAAGCATGACGCAGGACGTGCCGCCTGCCTCGCGATCGCGAAGGACGCGGACGTACTGGTCTACAACATCCGGCCGCAGTCGATGGCGCGCCTCAAGCTCTCCTACGAAGAGTTGCGCGCGGTGAATCCGCGCCTCATCTACGTCGGCGGCTTCGGCTACA
>MEQQ01000061.1:16124-17104 GCA_001770285.1 Betaproteobacteria bacterium RBG_16_66_20 | reverse complement strand
ATGAACAGCTGCTTCAGGTCGTAGCCGGTGTTGTCCTTGCGAAGCGCGCGCAGCCCGTCCCATACGCGCCCGTCGGGCAGCACCGCTTCCAGTCCCAGCACCTGGTCGCGCGCGTTGCCGTAGCGCAGCACGTTGACGCCGCCCGCGTTGGTCGAGAGATTGCCGCCGATCTGGCAGCTGCCCTCTGCGGCAAGCGAGAGCGCGAACAGGCGGTCGGCCGCCGCCGCTGCGCGCTGGATCTCCGCCAGCACGCAGCCGGCCTCCGCGGTAACGGTGTCGTTGCGCGCGTCGAGTTCGCGGATGCGGTTCAGGCGCGCAAGCGAAAGCACGATTTCGCGCCGTGTGCCGGTGGGTACCGAGCCGCCGCACAGGCCGGTATTGCCGCCCTGCGGCACGATCGCGACACCGGACTCCACGCAGCTGCGCACCACCGCGGAGACCTCGGCGGTGGTCGCCGGGCGCACCACGCCTTCGGCCGCGGCGCGGTACTGCTTGCGCCAGTCGGTGACGTAGGGCGCGGTGTCGCTTTCGCCGGCGAGGACGTTCGATTCGCCCACGATCGCGGCGAGCGCCTCGAGAAAGGTGTTGTGCATGATCCTGTTTCGCTTCGACCTTGACTTGGATTTTCCCACACCTTAACTTGCGAGCCGGATGAGAAAGCTCCTTTTCGGCATCGTTCTGAGCGCGTGCTTGTGCGGTCCGCTGCGCGCACAGCAGGCGACCCCGTTGCCCATACTGGTCGGCGCGGCGATGCCGCAGTCGGGAATTCTCGCCGACATCGCCGCCGATTTCAGGAAGGGACTGCTGCTGTGGCAGGAAGAGGTGAACGCGGCCGGCGGTCTGCTCGGGCGGCGCGTGGAGCTGCAGTTGCTTGACGATCATTCCGAGGCCGCCGCGGCCGGAAAGCTCTACGAGCAATTGATCCTCGCGCACAGGGCCGAACTCCTCATCGGGCCGCTCGGCTCGGCGGCGTCGCTCGG
>MEQQ01000061.1:2114-16106 GCA_001770285.1 Betaproteobacteria bacterium RBG_16_66_20 | reverse complement strand
GCAACCGCCGCGTCATGATCAACGCCACCGGCTCGGCGCGCGCGGTCCACCGGTCGGGCTTGCGTTACGTGTTCCAGACGGCCGCGCCGCTTGCGGCGTACGGCGCGGGCGCTCTCGAGCTCGCGCGCAAGCTTGGCCTCAAGCGGCTCACGCTGCTCGCGCGCGGAGACCCGGGCTCGCGCGAGATGGCGGCGCGCGCGCGCGAAGATGCGGCGGCGCTGGGGTTCACCGCCGGCGAGGTCGAGGTCTACGCCCAGGGAACCACCGATTTCGCGCCGCAGGTGGCGCGGGCGAGGGCCGCGGGCGCCGAGGGCTGGATCGCATTCGGCCTGCCGCAGGATGCAGCCGAGATGGTGAAGAATTTCCGCAAGCTGGGATTTGCGCCGCGGCTCTTCGTCGCGCAGGGCGCCGCCGCTCCGGAGTTCATCAAGCACGTCGGCCAGGACGCCGAGTACGCCGTGGGCGTCTCGCCTTACGAGCGGCGGGCGGCGACGCGCGGCAACGCGCGGTTTGTCGCGGGATACACGAACAAGTGGTCCTCCGAGCCGGGCCATCTTGCCGCCGAGGGCTATGCCGCGGCAAAGGTCCTCGAGGACGCGGTGCGGCGCGCGGGCGCCACCGATCAGGAGAAATTGCGCGAAGTGCTGGCCGCGCTCGAGACCGAAACGCCGCTCGGCGCCTACAAGGTGGAACGCTCCGGCGCGCAGGCCGCGGCGCGGCCGCTGCTGGTGCAGATCGTCCGCGGGCGGCGCGAAATCATCTGGCCCGAGGCGTTCGCGACGGCGCAGTGGCAGCCGTACCCGGCCTGGGAATCGCGCCAGCCCTTGAAATGAGCGATACGCGGCGCGTCGCGCTGCCGCTCACGGTCACCTTTGCGGTCCAGGCGCTGGTCGCGTTTGCGGTCTATTGCGCGCCGGTGATGGCGCCGGTGGCGGGGCCGGCGCTCGGCTTTGCCGCGTCGGCGGTCGGCTATTACATCGCCGCCACCTATTTCGGCAGCATGATCGGCTCGGCCGCCGCCGGCGGCTGGATCGCGCGCTTCGGGCCGATCCGCGCCAGCCAGGCGGGGCTCGCGCTGTGCCTCGCCGGCCTCGGCCTCGCCGCGACCGCGTGGCCGCCGCTGGTGATGCTCGGCGGATTCGTCGTCGGCCTGGGCTACGGGCCCACCACGCCGGCGAGCTCGGTGATCCTGGTGCGCGCGGCGCCGCCCTCGATGTTCTCGCTCGTGTTTTCGATCAAGCAGACCGGGGTGCCGGCCGGCGGTGTGCTCGCCGGCCTGCTGGTGCCGCTGCTGATCCTTGCCTTCGGCTGGCAGTGGGGCGCGGTCGCGATCGGCGCCGCGTGCCTCGCGCTCGCGCTGGCGATCGGCCCGGTGCGCGCGCGCTACGACGTCAACCTGAATCCGCGCGCGCCGGTGTCGCTGCTCAGCGCGTTCGCCCCGGTGCGCATGGCGTTGGGCGACGCGCGGCTGCGGCAGATGTGCATCGCGGGCTTCGTCTACGGCGGCGTGCAGATCACCCTGGTCACCTACCTCGTCACCTTTATGGTCGAGAGTTTCGCGCTGTCGCTGGTCCTCGCGGGCCTGGTGATGGCGGCCTCGCAGGTGGCGAGCGTCATCGGCCGCGTGCTCTGGGGCGCGCTCGCGGACCGCGGCGGGGCGGCCACTGCGGCGCGGCGCACCATGCTCGGGCTGCTCGGGCTCGGCATGGGCGTGTCCGCGCTTGCCGCGCTCAGCGCCGACCCGGCCTGGCCGCGCGGGCTCCTGTTCGCCTATGCCGCGGTGTTCGGCGCGACCGCGGTCGGCTGGAACGGCGTGTGGCTCGCCGAAATCGCGCGCCTCGCGCCGGGCCGCGCAAGCGAGGCGACCGGAGGGTGCCTGTTCTTCACCTTCCTCGGCGTGGTGGTGACGCCGCCGATCTTCAACGCGGTGCTCGCGCTTACCGGCAGTTACGCCGTCGCCTACGCGGTGTTCGCCGCGCCCGCGCTCGCGGTGGGCGTCTGGATGCTCGTTAGAATCCCGCGACCATGAGTTCGAAGTAGATGCAGGGCGTCATTCTTGCCCACGGCCTGTGGGTGCCGGGCGTGGTGATGCAGCCGCTGGCTGCGCGCCTGGAGCGGGCCGGGTTCCACTGCCACAGCTTCGCCTATGCCGGCCGCGCGCGGCCCCTCGAGGCGCACGCCGAGCGCCTGGCGCGTCTTGCGCGGCAGGTCGGTCCGGCGCATTTCCTCGGCCACAGCCTGGGCGGCCTGGTCGTGCTCGAGATGCTGCAATCCGACGCTGCGATCGGGGTGGGACGCGTTGTGCTGCTTGCGACACCCGCCCGGGGGTGCCTTTCGGGCAGATGGCTCGCGCGCCACACGGCCGGGCGCTGGCTCCTCGGGGAGAGCGAGAAATTGTGGCGCGAGGGGCGCGCGGCGCGCTGGACCCGCTCCGAGCCGCTCGGCGTGATCGCCGGGACGACGCCGTTCGGCCTCGGACGGATGATCGGCCGGCTTCCCGGGCCGAATGACGGCGTGGTCTGCGTCGAGGAGACTGCGGTGGAAGGCATGACCGAGCGCGCGGTGCTGCCGGTGAGCCACAGCGCGATGCTGATCTCGGCGCGAGTCGCCTCGCAGGTTGCGGCGTTCCTTTCCGATGGAAAATTCATTGCGAATTCTCATTAGCCTGCTGGCGCTGATTCTGCTCTCGGGCTGCGAGACGCTGGCGTATTACCTGCAGGCGATCGGCGGGCAGGTGTCGCTGATGGCGCGCGCGCGGCCGGTGGCGCAACTGCTCGCCGATCGCGCGACGCCGCAGCCCCTGCGCGCGCGGCTCGAGCTGGCGCGCGAAATCCGCGACTACGCGGTGCGGGAACTGAAGCTCCCGGACAACGCGAGCTACCGGAGCTACGCCGAGCTCGACGGGCCTTACGCGGTGTGGAACGTGGTGGCAGCGCCCGAATTCTCGCTGGAACCCCTGCAGTCGTGCTTTCCGGTCGCGGGTTGCGTGTCCTACCGCGGATTCTTCGGGCGCGACGACGCCGAGCGCTACGCGCGGGGCCTGCGCGCGCAGGGGTACGACGTCTACGTCTACGGCGTGCCGGCCTACTCGACGCTTGGGCGCTTCGACGATCCGCTGCTGTCCACGTTCATCGGCTATCCGGACGCGGACCTCGCGCGCCTGGTGTTCCACGAACTCACCCACCAGGTGGCCTACGTGAAGGACGATTCGACCTTCAACGAGTCGTTCGCGGTAACGGTCGAGCGTGAAGGGGTGCGGCGCTGGCTCGCCGCGACCGGGCGCGGCGCGGCGTTGCAGGATTTTTTCGCCGCCGAGGAACAGAACCGGAAATTCGCCGGGGAAATGGATCAGGCGAGGGCGAGGCTGAACCTGCTGTACCGGCAGCGCATCGCGCCCGGGGCGATGCGGGAAAGGAAGCGGGCGGAGTATGCCGCGCTGAAGAAGGCCTTGGCGGCGAGCCCCCGGTTCAGGGACGCGGAACCCAACAACGCGCTGCTCGCTTCCTTCGCGACCTACACGCAACTCGTCGCCACCTTCGAGCACCTGCTGCAGGACGAAGGCGGTGACTTGGAAAAATTCTACTCAAAAGTAAAGATCCTGGCTGCCAACGAGCCGTCCAACCGGGGTCCATTTTCGGCGCCGGGCCGGTGATGGTGCCGGCGACGTCGGCGCGACCGCTCATGACAGCGGCAGGTCGACGATTTTCTTGTAGGCGGGGCGGGCGCAGAGCCGCTCGAACCAGGCGTCGAGGTTCGGCTGCGCGGGCCGCTCGATCGGCAACCGCATCCACAGCTGCACGTGGCAGCCGATCGGGACATCGCCCATCGAGAACGCGCCCGCGACGTAGTGCCTGCCGGCGAGCGCAGCGTCGAGAATGCCGAGCATCTCGCCCGTCTTCTTGCGCTTTTCCTCGATCAATTTCAGGTCGCGCTTCTCCGGCGGCGTGCGCACCAGCCCCCAGAACACGTCGCGCAATGCGGTCTGGAACGAAAACGTCCAGTCCATCCACTGGTTGGCCACTGCGCACGCGTGCTGGTCGGTCGGCCAGAGCACGCCCTTGCCGTATTTCGCCGCGAGGTAGCGCACGATGCTGTGCGACTCCCACAGGATGAAACCGTCTTCATCGAGCGTCGGCACCAGGCCGTTGGGGTTCATCTTGCGGTATTCGGGCGTGTCGACGACGCCGTACTGCATGCCGGCGTCGATGCGCTCGTACGGCAGGCTGAGCTCCTCGAGGCACCAGAGCGCCTTCTTCACGTTGACCGAGTTGGTGCGGCCCCAGATCTTCAGCATCGTTTCCCCTCGGAATCCCGCGGCATGGCCGCTAAAAACCTGCGGCTTGTCCATCTCTGCGCGGATCGCTCGCCGCCAGGTAGCCGCCGTCGAGCCGCCAGATCAGCTGGCCGCTGCCGAACTGGTTGTAGTCGTCCACCGTGACGATCCGGTGGCCGCGGCGGCGCAGCTCCTCGAGCACCGCGGGCGGGAAATTGTCCTCCACGCTCACGTCCAGGCCCTGCACCCAGCGGAAGCGCGGGCCGTCGCAGGCCGCCTGCGGATTCTGCCCGTAGTCGGCGATGCGCACCATGACCTGCGTGTGGCCCTGCGGCTGCATGGTGCCGCCCATGACGCCGAAGCTCATCACCGGCTTGCCGTCCCTGGTCACGAAGCCCGGGATGATCGTCTGGTAGGGGCGCTTGCCCGGCCCGACGCGGTTCGGGTGGCCTTCCTGCATGACGAAGCTGGCGCCGCGGTTCTGCAGCGAGATGCCGGTGCCGGGCACCACCACGCCGGAGCCGAAACCCATGTAGTTCGACTGGATCATCGACACCATCATTCCCGAGGCGTCCGCCGCAGTGAGGTACACCGTGCCGCCCTGCGGCGGCCTGCCGGCGGCGAAGGGCTGCGCCTTTTTTCTATCGATGAGTCTTGCTCTTTCTTTCAGGTAATTCGCGTCCAGAAGCTTGCCGGGGTCGAAAGGCATGTGATCAATGTCGGCCACGTAAGCCTGCGCGTCGGCGAAAGCGAGCTTCACCGCCTCGATCTGCAGGTGGAAGCTGTCTGCCGAGTCGACCGGCAGCGACGCCAGGTCGAAATGTTCGAGGATCCCGAGCGCGATCAGCGCGACGATGCCCTGGCCGTTCGGCGGAATCTCGTGGATGGTGTAGCCGCGGTAGTTCTGCTGCAGCGTCCCGACCCAGTCGCACTTGTGCGCTGCGAGGTCCGACACGCGCATTGCGGCATTGTGCTTGTTCGCAAATGCCTCGATCTTTCCGGCGAGCTCGCCGCGGTAGAACGACTCGCCTGCGGTGGCCGCGATGTTCTCCAGCGTCGCCGCGTGGTCCGGGAACCTGAAGACTTCGCCCACCGCCGGCGGCCGGCCGCCCGGCATGAAAGCCTCCGCAAATCCGGGCTGCACCTTGAGTTCGTCCGCCTGCGCCGCCCATTGCCCTGCGATGGTCGGCGACACCATGAAACCTTCGCGCCCGTAGCGGATCGCGGGCGCGAACAGGCGCTCGAATGCAAGCTTGCCGAACTTGCGATGCAGTTCCACCCACGCCGAAACGCAGCCGGGCACGCTCACCGAGTTCCAGCCGCGCGCGGGCATTGATTTGGCGCCGCCGAAGAATTCCGGCGTCCAGCCCGCGGGCGCGCGGCCCGAGGCGTTCAGGCCGTGCAGCTCCCTGCCGTCCCAGACGATCGCGTAGGCGTCGGACCCTATGCCATTGGAGACGGGTTCCACCAGCGTCAACGTGATCGCCGTGGCGAGGATCGCATCCACCGCGCTGCCCCCGGCGGCGAGCATGGCGACCCCGGCTTGCGCGGCGAGCGGCTGCGAGGTGGCGACCACGTTGCGCGCCAGGACCGGCTTGCGCGGCCAGGCGTAGGGATATTTCCAGGAAAAAGGGGCGCCCATGGAACTATTGTATGCGGGCCGGACGCCGGTCCCGGCAGCTCAGACTGTCCGGACCTGGTGGATGTCGGTGATGCCCTGGAGAACCTTGTCGATGCCGTCCTGCTTCAGCGTGCGCATGCCGTTGGCCAGCGCTGCAGCCCTGATTTCGACCACGGGCGCACGGGTCTGGGCCAGCTGTTTCACCGTTGCGTCTGCCACCAGCAGTTCGAACAGACCGAGCCTGCCCTTGTATCCGGTCTGGTCGCAGCGCGCGCAGCCCTTGGCGCGGTAAAGGGTGATGGCGCCGCCCGCGCCGCTGTGCTGCTTGCGCCAGGTTTGAAGCAGCTTGCCGGCGTCGATCGAAGTGTCGCCGCGGTATTCCGCGGCAAGCTCTTCCAGCTCGGTCGAGGTTGGCGCGTACGCGGCCCTGCATTCCAGGCACAGACGCCGGATCAGGCGTTGCGCGAGGACCCCGAGCAAGGCGTCGGCGAAATTGAACGGATCCATGCCGAGATCGAGCAGCCGCGTGACGCTCTCGGCGGCGCTGTTGGTGTGCAGGGTGGCGAGCAGCAGGTGCCCGGTCAACGACGCCTCGATGGCGATTTTCGCCGTCTCCGCGTCGCGCATCTCGCCCACCATGACGACGTCCGGATCGGCGCGCAGGATGGTGCGCATGGCCGTGGCGAAGGTCCAGCCGATCTTGGCGTTGACCTGGATCTGGCGCAATCCGGATTGCGCGATTTCGATCGGATCTTCCGCGGTCCAGATCTTGCGCTCCGGGGTGTTGAGGAACCCGAGCAGCGAGTGCAGGGTCGTGGTCTTTCCCGAACCGGTCGGGCCGCACACCAGGAATAGCCCGTAGGGCCGGGAAATCAGCTGCTTCACCGAGGCCAGCGCCGCCGCATCGAACCCCAGCTGGTCGATCGGAACGGCGGTGGCTGCCGCAAGCACGCGCATCACGACGTCCTCCAGCCCGTTCGAGGTGGGAATGGTTGCGACGCGCAACTCGACCTTGCGCGGGCCGAACTGGCTGAAATCGATCTTGCCGTCCTGCGGCTTGCGCCGCTCGGTGATGTCGAGCTGGCTCATGATCTTGATGCGCGAAATGACGGCCCTGCGGAACCTGGATGCCATATCGAGGTAGGTGACCAGCATGCCGTCCTTGCGGAAGCGGATCCGCGTGTTCTTGCGGCCCGGGTTGGCTTCGATGTGGATGTCCGAGGCGTTCTGCTCGATCGCATCGATTATGATCTTGTTCACCAGCTTGACCAGGGTGGTATCGCTCTGCGCGGCGTGCTGCTCGTTCAGTTCGAGCTCGCCGCTTTCGCTCGCGAGCCGGCTGGTCAGTTCCTCGACCGCGACGTCCACGTCGGTGGGGCGCCCGGCCGGCAGCGCGCCGGCCTCGCCCTCGCGCTTCTGCTCGCGCGGGCTCACGCTGTCGATGTCGCCGGGATCGTAGTTCTTTTCGAGCGCGTAGCGGATGTCCTCCTTCGGCGCCATTACCGGGATCACCTTGCTGCCGGCGATGAAGCGCAGCTGTTCCATCTTCTCCATGTCGAGCGGATTCTCGACCGCGACGACGAGCGCGTTTTCCGACTCGGCCACCGGCACGATCCGGTATCGGTAGGCCACGCCCGCGGGAATTTTCTTCAGGATTTCCGGGGGAATCCTCAGGCTGCGCAGGTCGACGACCGGGATGCCGAACTTCCTCGCCATCACGTCGTTGATCACCCCGGTATCCACGATTCCCATGTCGAGCAGAATCTGTCCGAGCGGGATCGCACGGTTCCTGCTCTTGATCGCCAGCGCCTCCTCCAGCTCCGCGCGCTCCAGGTAGCCGAGCTCGACCAGCGTTTCGCCGAGCTTCTGCACCGGCTGGGCGCGCTGTTGCTTCAATGCGGTGGCGAGCTGTTCCTGCGACACGATCTGGTTCTCGGTCAGGTATTCGCCGAGCTTTTGCGTGCGCAGGCCGATCTGCCGCTGCAGGGCTGCGCTGACTTCCTCGGACGAGGCGAGCTTGCGGTCGACCAGCATCTGGCCGATCGGCTTGCCGAGGATGCAATCCTGGATCGCCTCCGTGGGCACGAAGCTGCGGATCACGCTGCCGGCTTTCTCCGGCAGGAACAGGAACACCCCGCACAGCGCATTGATGTGGCCGAGCGTCTCGCCGTGAAATGTCTGCCCCTCCGCCAGCTCGATCGAGAACGGCTGGCAATCGGACGGCGCGAACGCTGCCTGGTCTGCGTAGCCGAGCGGGATCGCCTGGCGCCTGACCGCGACCGGCTGCGGCAGCTGCAGGCCGAGCAGACCGGAAAAGCCGATGCTGATGACGGCGGCGGTGTTTGCCTGGCGGAACTTGAGCAGCGCGTCGTCCGGCAGGAAATCGAGCAGCGCACCGGTCGCCTTGGCGCCGTCCCTGAAGGTGAGCAGGCACTCCCCGGCGGCTTGCGCGGCCTCCGGGTCGGAGAACTCGTAGTAGGGCGGCGTGGGCCACAGGAATTGCATGGTCGCGGCAGCAGCGCCGCGCGCCGCCGTCTCAAGCAGCGCGCGCGGGATCCTGGCAGTGCTGTCGCGCGGGATCCCGGCCGCGTTATCGCGCAGCAGCTTGCTCGTGTTGTCGCGCAGGATCTTGGCCGCGGTATGGCGCGGGATCCTGGTGGTGGTATCCGGAAGCTTCTTGCTCATGCCTTGGCTGCCTCACTCAGGGCTTGATCGATGTCCCAGAGGATGTCATCAATCGATTCGATGCCCACCGACATGCGGACCATGTCGGGGGCGACGCCGGCTTTGAGCTGCTCTTCATCGCTCATCTGACGGTGGGTGGTGGAGGCCGGGTGGATGACCAGCGTCTTGGCGTCGCCGATGTTGGCGAGGTGGCTCATGAACTGCGCCGCGTCGATGAAGCGCTCGCCTGCCCTGGCCCCGCCTTTGACGCCGAAATTGAGCAGGCCCGAGGCGCCCTTCGGCAGATACTTTTTCGACAGCGGAAAATACTTGTTGTCCGGGAGCCCCGGGTAGTTCACCCAGGCGACGCGCGGGTGGTCCTTCAGGTACTTCGCCACCGCGAGCGCGTTGTCGCAGTGCCGGTCCATGCGCACCGGCAGCGATTCCAGCCCCTGCAGCAGCAGCCACGCGTTCATCGGCGAGAGCGCCGGGCCGAAGGTGCGCATGATCTCCATGCGCGCCTTCATGGTGTAGCCGAAGTCGCCGAAGGTCTCGTGGAAGATCACGCCGTGGTACCCGGGCGAGGGCGTGGTGAATTCCGGAAACTTGCCGTTGCCCCAGTCGAACTTGCCCGACTCGACGATCACCCCGCCCATGGTGGTGCCGTGGCCGCCGATGTACTTGGTCGCCGAGTGGACCACGATGTCCGCGCCCCAGTCGAACGGCCGGCACAGGTAGGGCGAAGGCACGGTGTTGTCCACCACCAGCGGGATCGCGGCCTCGCGCGCGATCTTCGCCAGCGCCTCGATGTCGACGATGTTGATCAGCGGGTTGCCGAGCGTTTCGGCATAGAGAAGTTTGGTGTTCGCTTTTATATTTTTTCTAAAAGCATTTAAATCATCAGGATCGACAAAAGTGGTCTCGATTCCCAGTTTCTTGAGGTTGACTCCGAGCAGCGTGTGCGTGCCGCCGTAGAGCGTGGAAGCCGACACGATGTGGTCGCCCGACTGGCACAGCGTCAGGATCGCGGTGGCTTCGGCGGCCTGGCCGGTGGCGCAGGCGAGCGCCGCGCGGCCGTTTTCGATCGCCGCCATGCGCTCCTCGAACACCGCCACCGTCGGATTCGAGATCCGCGAGTAGACATTGCCGAAGGTCTGCAGGTTGAACAGGCTCGCCGCGTGCTCGGCGGAATCGAACACGAACGAGGTGGTCTGGTAGATCGGCGCGGCGCGCGCGCCGGTGGCCGGATCCGGGATCTGGCCCGCGTGCAGGCAAAGCGTCTCGAATCCGAATTTTCGGTCGGCCATGAGGGACGATTTTAACCGTCGGGGCGCGCCGGCCGGACATGGATGGCCCGGTAGCGCAGAATCAGTCCTGCGGCGCGTCCTTCGGCTCGGTATTCGGCTCGGTATTCGGCTCGGTATTCGGCTTTGCCGCCGCGCGCCGGTACTCCGAGGGCGGGATGCCGACCTGCTGCTGGAAGAAGCGGGTGAAATTCGATTGCGCGGAGAAGCCGAGCTCGGCCGAGACCTCGGCGATCTTGCCGCTGCCCGAGGAGAGCTTGGAGATCGCCGACTCGATGCACAGCATGTCGAGGTAGGAGCGCGGCGAGCGGCCGGTGCTCAGCTGAAACAGGTCATAGAAGCGCGAGCGCGACAGGCCGACCTGGCTGGCGAGCTCGTTCATGTTGATTTCCTTGTTCGGGTGCGCGCGCAAAAAAGCCAGCGCCTTGCGGATCCGGTTGTCGGCGAACGGCGAGCCGCGCCACAGGCGCGAGCCCGACTGGCGCCGGGCGAGGTAGGTCTCCACGATCGAGAGCATCAGCTCCTGCAGCATGAACTCCAGCCGCTCGTGGGAAAGGAACTGGTCGTTCAGCACCTCGATCACCAGGGTGTCGGCGAGCTGCCGGATGCGATGCGTGATCGACTCGCTCGCGGCGGCGAACGGCCGGCCGCCGGCCTCGAACACCGCCGGAAAGCTGCGGCAGAGCCAGTCGCCGGAGGCCTGGAAGACGAGCAATTGCGCGTGCGAGCTGGCGGCGAGAAGCGCCTGGCTGGTGACGCCGGGATTGAAAAACAACAGGTTGTTGCGGGTCAGGCGCTGGCTCTGGCCGTCGATCTGGAAATCGACGTCGGCGCCCTCGTGCTTGATCACGATCTGCGGCGCCACCGCCGCGTGCGGCGCTTCGCCCGTCGCGGCTTCGATCAATTGCAGCCGCCCGAAACTGCCGTCGAAGACTCGGATGGGGCGGGCCATGGGGGCAACAGCTTAGCCCCTGGCGTTCGATCTGCCTAGTAGGCGCCTAATAGGCGAGCCAGCGCGGCCGCTTGGCCGAAATCACCCTCGTATTGACCCCCACCCAGTTGAGGCCCCCGAACAGGCGGCCGTGCTCGATCTTGACGCAGCGGTCCATGACACTTTCCAACCCGGCGGCAAGCGCCTTTGCCGCCGCCGCCTCGTTTTTCACGCCGAGCTGCTGCCACAGGACCCTGGCGCCGATCGCGATCGCGTCCTCGGCGACCGGCATCACGTCCGCGGTCTTGCGGAACACGTCCACCAGGTCCACCTTCTCCGGGATTTCGCGCAGCGACGCGTAGCACTTCTGCCCGAGCACTTCCTGGTATTGCGGATTGACCGGGATCACGCGGTAGCCGTGCTCCAGCATGTACTTCGCCGCGAAATAGCTCGGCCGGTGCCAGCTGGCGGACAAGCCGACGATCGCAAGTACCCTGCACTCGCGCAGGATGCGGCGCAGCGTGTTGATGTCGTCGCTCATCCGGATAATATAATCCAAGCCTCTCCCGGATATGAAAATGAAAACCGATCTGAAAATCCGCCATGGCGGGAAAATTCTCGCCGATGCGCTAGCGGGCCACGGCGTGCGCGCCGCGTTCGGCGTGCCCGGCGAGAGCTTCCTGCCGGTGCTGGATGGCCTGCACGACCTGAAGGACAGGCTGAAATTCGTGATCTGCCGCCAGGAAGGCGGCGCTTCCTACATGGCGGAAGCCTGGGCCAAGCTCACCGGCGAGCCGGGCGTGCTGGTGGTGACGCGCGGCCCCGGCGCGACCAACGGCGCGGTCGGCGTGCACACCGCGTTCCAGGATTCGACGCCGATGGTGGTGCTCGTCGGCCAGGTCGGCAACGACTTCGTGGAGCGCGAGGCGTTCCAGGAAATCGATTACCGGCGCATGTACGGGCCGCTCACCAAATGGGTGGCGCAGATCGACCGCGCCGAGCGCATTCCGGAATACGTGAGCCACGCCTTCCACACCGCGACCGCGGGCCGGCCGGGTCCGGTGCTGCTCGCGCTGCCCGAGGACATGCTCTTTTCCGAGGCGGCGGTGGCGGATGCACCACATTTCCGCACGCCGCGCGCCGCGCCCTCTGCCGCTGACATGAAAGAACTTGAGCGCCTGCTCGCGGGCGCCAAGCGGCCGTTGGTGCTGGTTGGCGGCGGCGGCTGGACCAGGCAGGCGAGCGGCGCGTTGCGCGGCTGGGCCGAGGCGGCCGGGGTAGCCGTGGGCTGTGCGTTCCGCTGCCAGGATTATTTCGACAACCGGCATCCGAATTACGCGGGCGACGTCGGCATCGGCATCAATCCCAGGCTCGCGCAGCGCGTCAAGGAAGCCGATGTGCTGCTCGTCATCGGCGCGCGCCTAGGGGAAATGACCACCGGCGGCTATACGCTGCTCGATGTGCCGGTGCCGAAGCAGACGCTGATCCACGTGCACGCGGGGGCCGAGGAACTCGGGCGCGTCTATCAGGCGGCCTTGCCGATCAATTCGAATTATGAAGAATTTGTTCTGGCTCTTTCGTCCATAAAAATAAAAAGAGAAGAATGGCAAAACCAGACCCGGTCAGCTCACGCGGAGTACCTGGCCTGGAACAAGCCGCTGGCGATGCCCGGCGCGTTGCACTACGGCGAGGTCGTCGCGTGGCTGTCGCAGAACCTGCCGGAGGATGCGATCCTCACCAACGGCGCGGGCAATTTCGCGAGTTGGCTGCACCGGCATTTCCAATACAAGGGTTGGCGCACGCAGCTTGCTCCGACCAGCGGTTCGATGGGCTATAGCGTGCCTGCGGCGGTGGCGGCGAAGATCGCCGAACCCGGGCGCACCGTGGTCGCGGTCGCAGGCGACGGCGAGTTCCTGATGAACGGGCAGGAGTTCGCCACCGCAGCGCAGTACGGCGCGGCGATCATCGTGCTGGTGGTGAATAACGGCATGTACGGCACCATCCGGATGCACCAGGAGCGCGAATATCCGGGCCGGGTTTCGGGCACCGAGCTCGCCAACCCCGATTTCGCCGCCTATGCGCGCGCTTTCGGCGGCCATGGCGAGACGGGGGAGCGCACCGCCGATTTCGCGCCCGCCTTCCGGCGCGCCGCCGCCTCGGGCAAGCCGGCGATCATCGAACTCAGAATCGACCCCGAGGCGATCACCCCGTCGGCCACGCTCTCCGGCCTGCGCGCTGCGGCGCTGGCAAGGAAATGACTATCGGGTCATGGCGACGAATTTACTGTCGTCCTGCAGATCGCGCTCGAACTTGAGGAATTCCCAGTAGCCGCAGGTCCTGGCGTAGGGATAGTCGCGGCAGGTTGACGGGCGCGCCTCGTACACCGTGCAGCGGCGCTCCTTGGGGTCGAGAAAACGGCACGCGGTGCCGAAGAATTCGTCCTTGCGCTTGCGCAGGCCGCGTACCTTCTCCTCTGCGTCATGGAGGGTGAAGCGCTCCTCCGCGGTCGCGTAGTCGACGTCGAAGTGCTTCGCCAGCCGCGCGATGTCGCTGCGCGATACCTCGATCAGGGGATAGCTGCAGCAGTAGCCGGGGCATTTGCTGCAGTCGTAGCTGTTACCGTTGTTCATCGTCGTCGGTATAGGTGGGAAAGGCGCGCATTGTACGCGAGCAGCATGAAACCCGAACTGGTTTGACCCTTTCCACCCTTGCGTCCGTTTCATCCCTGTGTACCCACACCTGGAGGACGGTCGATGAAAACCCCGATGATGGCCTGCGCGGCGCTGCTCGCCGCTTTTTCCGCCCATGCCGCCGCGGTCGGCGGCCTGGCCGATGTCACCGTGTTCGACCGCAGCGAGGGCCGGAGCCTGCCGGTGTACTGGCACGAAGGGCGGGCCTGGGTCGTCGGCAAGCCCGGCAACGAATATCAGATCGCCGTGCGCAGCCGGCAGGGCGAAGAGGTGCTCGCGGTGATGTCGGTGGACGGCGTCAACGTGATCACCGGCGAGACCGCGACCCCGCAGCAGAGCGGCTACGTGCTCTCGCCGTGGCGCGCGCTGCAGGTCAAGGGCTGGCGCAAGGACCTCGCGCGCACCGCGGCCTTCTATTTCACTTCGCTGCCGGACTCCTATGCGGCGCGCACCGGACGGCCGGACAACGTAGGCGCGATCGGCGTGGCCCTGTTCCGCAAGAAAGCGCC
>MEQQ01000061.1:1042-2041 GCA_001770285.1 Betaproteobacteria bacterium RBG_16_66_20 | reverse complement strand
GCCGGCGCATCGGCCGACCAGGGCGCGCCGCGCGCAGCGGAGCGCGAAGACCGGCTCGGAACCGGGCACGGCAGGAGTGAGACCTCGCACGCGCGCCAGGTCGGCTTCGAGCGCGCAACGAGCGAGCCCGCCGAAACCGTCGTCATCCATTACGACAGCTACCGCAACCTGCTCGCGCGCGGCATCGTCCCGCCGCCCGTTGCACCTTGTGCGAACCCTTGCGGGCGGCGGCCGGCACCGAATCCCTTCCCGGGTTTCGTCGCCGATCCGCCCGCGTAAACTGGCAGGGGATGGAGGCCGGCGACGAACAGCTCATGCTCGCTTACCGCGAAGGCGACGCCGGCGCCTTCGAGGCGCTCTACAAGCGCCACAAGGGGGCGCTTTACCGGTTCGTCGCGCGCAGCATCCGCGACCGGGCGACGGCGGAAGAGCTCTACCAGGAGATCTGGATGCGGGTGATCGAGGCGCGCGGCCGTTACGAGGTGCAGGCGAAATTCACCATCTGGCTCTACACGGTCGCGCACAACCGGCTCGTGGACCATTGGCGCAAACGGGGCCTCGCGCTGGTATCCCTGGATCAGGAAGAATCGGGCGGCATCGATCCCCCGGCCGGCGCGGACTACGAGCCGCATCGGATCCTCGAGGCAAAGCAGGGCCTGGCGCGTTTCGCGCGCGCGCTCGAGGCGCTGCCGCCGGCGCAGCGCGAGGCATTCCTGCTGCACGAGGAGGCGGGCATGAGCGTGGCCGAGATCGCGCATGCGACCGGCGCCGACGAGGAGGCCGCGAAGAGCCGCTTGCGCTATGCGTTGAAAAAGCTGAAACAGGCCGTAGGCGATGACTGACCAGGACCACGATCCGGAAGAGCTGCGGCGGGTTTCCCGGCGCTACCGCGAACTCGGCGCCGAGGAGCCGCCGCGCGCGCTCGACGACGCGATCCTCGCCGCGGCGCGGCGCGAGGCGGGCGCGCGCCCCGGGTCCCCCGGCCGCGCGGCCCCGCAG
>MEQQ01000061.1:688-1008 GCA_001770285.1 Betaproteobacteria bacterium RBG_16_66_20 | reverse complement strand
GCGGTGGCGGTGACGCTGAACATGCAGCGCGAGCAGCCGGAGATCGCACAACCGGCGCCGGCCGCAAAGCGGCCCGCGCCGCCGCCTGCTGCTGCGCCGGCGCGCGTAGAGGTTGCGAAAGCGGCGGTGAAAGACGCGGCCAAGCCGGTGGTCCCGAAGCCGGCCGAAATGGCGCGGCGCTCCGAACCCGAACCGTTCCCGGCAGATCGCGCCGCCGCCGCACGCGACCTCCCCGCCGCGCCGCAGGCGGCCGCTCCGGCGCCCGCCCCCGCGTCTTCAGCCATGCTGTCCTCGCGCGCCGACGAGGCGCGTAGCGCAGC
>MEQQ01000061.1:0-668 GCA_001770285.1 Betaproteobacteria bacterium RBG_16_66_20 | reverse complement strand
GGCGCCAGCGCGCGGCAGGTCGAGGACCGCACCTCGCGCGATGCCGAGGCCGCCGCGCGCGCGCCGCAGGCCGGCCCAGTGCAGGCGCTTGCCAAGCGCGCCGCCGCGCAGGCGGAGCTGCAGGCGCAGACGCCGGAACGCGAACTCGAGCGCATCGCCGAACTGCGCCAGCAGGCGAGGCACGACGAAGCCGACAAGGCGCTCGCGGAATTCCGCAAGCGCCATCCGGACTTCAGGATCCCGGAGGAAATGCGCGCGCGCGTAGAGCGCCGCTAGGCCTTCGGCTTTTCGCCCGTCACGTGCAGGAAGACCGCGCAGGTATCCAGCTTGCCGAGCTGCGCGCGCTTGGCGGCCTGGTACTGGCTGCGCACAAGCGAAGCGATCGGCGCCGGGCGGTCGAGGTCCTGCGCAAGCTGCAGGAAGTAGCGCATGTCCTTTTCCATCAGTTCCAGCTGGAATTGCGGCGAGAAATCGCGCTTGAACATTTTCGGCAGCTTGGTCTTCATCAGCCGGCAGCCGGCGGCGCCCTCCGCAAGGACCTCCATCGTCGCCTCGCGGTCGAGGCCCGCGGCCTCGGCCGCCTGCGCGCCTTCCGCGATCGCGGCGGTGAGCGTGGCCGAGAGCATGTTGTTGATGAGCTTCAGCGTCGCGCCCGCGCCCGAATCGCC
>MEQQ01000060.1 GCA_001770285.1 Betaproteobacteria bacterium RBG_16_66_20 | reverse complement strand
CGACCTTCGGTTTACAAAACCGTTGCTCTACCAACTGAGCTAAGCCGGCCCGAGGGGAATTATGACGCGATCCCCGCTTGCGCGGGGATAACGGCGCAGCGCGCCGTCACTTGATGCGGCGAAGCTGGGGCTTGCCGCCGGTGGGCCTGGTGGGTTCCGTGGGCGCCGCTGTTGGCGAAGCCGTGGGTACGGGCAGCGCGGCGGGGCCGGGTTCGTTGGACGGCCCGGCATTCATGGGCTCCTTCTCGGCCTCGGACTGGAGCGCGGGCCTGGCGGCATCGATTTCGAAGGTCATGCCCTGGCCGGTCTCGCGCGCGTAGAGCGCGTAGACGCCGGTGACCGGCACCGAGATCTGGCGCGCGACGCCGGCGAAGCGGGCGGAGAATTCGATCAGCTCGTTGCCCATCTGCAGCTTGTGCACGGCGCTCGGTGCAACGTTCAAGGTGATCTCGCCGTTGCGCACGTATTCGGAGGGCACCTGCGAGCGCGAATCCACCTTCACCGCGAGGTGCGGGGTATAGCCGTTGTCCACGCACCACTCGTAGAGCGCGCGCAGCAGGTAGGGCTTGGTGGAGATCTCGGCGGTGGCCATCGGCTCCGGATTACTTCCGCATCACCTTCTCGGACGGCGTCAACGCCTCGATGAAGGCCGGGCGCGAGAAGATGCGCTCGGCGTATTTCATCAGCGGCGCGGCAGGCTTGCCGAGCTTGATGCCGTAATGGTCCAGGCGCCAGAGCAGCGGCGCGATGGCGACATCCAGCATCGTGAAATCGTCCCCCAGCATGTGCTTGGTCTTGGTGAAGATCGGCGCGAGCTGGACCAGGTGGTCGTGCACCTGCGCCTTGGCGCGGTCGACCTGCTTTTCCTTGCCGGATTCGAGCGCCTCGATCTGGGAAAACAGCTCCACTTCCATGTTGAACAGCATCAGGCGCGCCCTTGCGCGCATCACCGGATCGGCGGGCATGAGCTGCGGATGGGGGAAGCGCTCGTCGATGTACTCGTTGATGATGTTCGACTCGTACAGCACGAGGTCCCGCTCCACCAGCACCGGCAGCCGGTTGTAGGGGTTCATCACCGCGATGTCCTCGGGCTTGTTGTACATGTCCACGTCGATGACCTGGAAGTCCATGCCCTTCTCGTACAGCACGAAGCGGCAGCGGTGGCTGAACGGGCAGGTGGTGCCTGAGTACAGTTGCATCATATTGCGGGCTTCCTAGACAGAGAAAAAAGCCGGGTGCTTGCCCGGCTTTGGTTGCTTCAAAAAACCTACTTCACGTCTTTCCAGTACTCTTTCTTGAGTGCATAGGCGAAGATGAACAGAACGCCGAGCGCGAACAGCACCACGATGCCGATGCGCTTGCGGTCATTGGCCGCGGGCTCGCCCACGTAGACCAGGAAGTTCACCAGATCCCTGACGGTGGTGTCGTACTGCACCGCGTTCTCGGCACCGGGCGACAGCTGGCTCCACTTGTATTCCGGCGGCGCGTGCTGCGCATCGCGCGACACCACTTCGAGCGCGCGCTCGCCCTGCAGCGTCCAGAGCGCGTGCGGCATCGCCACTTCCGGAAACACGGCGTTGTTCCAGCCGGTCGGCGACTTCGGATCGCGGTAGAAGCTGCGCAGATAGGTATAGAGCCAGTCGGCACCGCGCGAACGGCCCACCACCGTGAGGTCGGGCGGCGCGGCGCCGAACATCGCCTTGCCGTCCTTCGCCGTCAGCGCGACCTTCATCGTGTCGCCGACCTTGGCGTCGGTGAAAATCAGGTTGTCGCGGATCTGCGTCTCGGTGAGGCCGAGGTCGGTGAGCCGGTTGTAGCGCATGAACTCCGCGCCGTGGCAGTTCAGGCAGTAGTTGACGAAGGTGCGCGCGCCCGCCTGCAGGCTGACCAGGTCCTTCGGATCGATCGGCGCACGGTCGAGCCGGTAGCCGGCCTCCGCGGCCAGGGCGACGGCGGGCAAGAACACGATTGCGAGGAGCAGCTTTTTCATGGCGCGCCTCACATCGTCACCCGTTCGGGTACGGGCTTGGTCTTGTCTATTGCCGTGTACCACGGCATCAGGAAGAAAAACGCGAAGTAGAGCAGCGTGCAGATGCGCGCCGCAATGGTGGCGCGGTCTGCGTAGCCCAGCCAGGCGCCCGCCTGGCCCCACACCGTCACCGGCTCGGTGCCGAGGTAGCCGAGCACGAGGAAGGTGAGGACGAAGATTGCGACCGCCCCCTTATATAGCCCGCCGCGGTAGCGGATCGACTTCACCGGGCTGCGGTCGAGCCAGGGCAGAAAAAACAGGATCAGCGTCGACAGACCCATCATCGCGACGCCCGGGAACACCGAGTTGAACAGCGGCGGCACCGCGCGCAGGATCGAGTAGTACGGCGTGAAGTACCACAACGGCGCGATATGCGCCGGGGTCTTCAGCGGATCGGCCGGGACGTAGTTGTTGTATTCCAGGAAATAGCCGCCCATTTCCGGCACGAAGAACACCACCACCGAAAAGAGCGCGAGAAAAACCACCGCGCCGACGATGTCCTTCACCGTGTAGTACGGGTGGAACGGAATGCCGTCCAAGGGATGTCCGTCCGGGCCTTTCGTCTTCTTGATCTCGATGCCGTCCGGGTTGTTGGAGCCCACGTCGTGCAGCGCCAGGATGTGCGCCGCCACCAGGCCCAGCAGCACCAGCGGGATCGCGATCACGTGCAGCGCGAAGAAGCGGTTGAGCGTCGCGTCCGAAACCACGTAGTCGCCGCGGATCCAGAGCGCGAGGTCGGGCCCGATGAACGGAATCGAGGAGAACAGGTTGACGATCACCTGCGCGCCCCAATACGACATCTGGCCCCAGGGCAGGAGGTACCCCATGAAGGCTTCAGCCATCAGCGTGAGGTAGATCAGCACGCCGAAGATCCAGATCAGCTCGCGCGGCTGCTTGTACGAGCCGTAGAGCAGACCGCGGAACATGTGCAGGTACACGTCGAGGAAGAACGCCGAGGCGCCGGTCGAGTGGATGTAGCGGATCACCCAGCCGCCCGGAACGTCGCGCATGATGTACTCGACCGAGCCGAAGGCGAGCGCGGCGTCGGGCTTGTAGTTCATCGTCAGGAAGATGCCCGAGACGATCTGGATCGCGAGCACCAGGATCGACAGCGCGCCGAAGAAGTACCAGAAGTTGAAGTTCTTCGGCGCATAGTACTCCGCCAGGTGCTTGCGGAATTCCTCCGCCACCGAGGGCATTCTCGAGTCGAACCAGTCCCACAGCGCCATCAGACGGCTCGCCATCTGTCAGGCCCCTTTCTTGTCTTCGCCGATGAGGATGGTGCCGTCCGACAGGTAGGTGTGCGGCGGCACCTCGAGGTTGACCGGCGCTGGCGCTCCCTTGTAGACGCGGCCGGCGAGATCGAACTTGGATCCGTGGCAGGGGCACAGGAACCCGCCCGCCCAGTCGGCGCCCATTTCGCCCTTCGCTTCCGAGGATTTCGGCTGCGGCGAGCAGCCAAGGTGGGTGCAGATGCCGACCAGCACCAGGTATTCAGGCTTGATCGAGCGGTATTCGTTCTTCGCGTACTCAGGCTGAAGGGGAACCTCGGATTTCGGGTCGGTGACCTTGTCCTCGACCTTCTTGATCGCTTCGAGCATCTCCTTCGTGCGGCGCATGATCCACACCGGCTTGCCGCGCCACTCGACCACCGCGAGTTCTCCCGGCGCGAGGTTTGAAATGTCGGCTTCGACCGGCGCGCCGGCCGCCTTGGCGCGCTCCGAGGGCCACCAGCTCCAGGCGAACGGAATTGCGGCGCCCGCGCCGGCCGCGCCCGCCACTGCCGAAGTCGCGACGATCAGGTTGCGCCGGGTGTTATCGATCTTTTTTTCGCTCATTGAGGGCTCTGCGGAGGAAACGGAGATAGGCCGGGCTCGAAGATGGATTCTGCAACCGGGCGATTCTAGCGGGCGACTCGCGGAATGTCCACGTTTTCGCCTCTAAGTGGCTAAAACAAAAGGCGAAACATGGTAAATTGGCAGCCCTCATGCGCCGCCTCTGGATCATCTTTTCGCAAACTGCGACGATCTGCCTCGCCGCGCTGTTCGTCGTCTCGACGCTGAAGCCGGAATGGCTGCCCTCCCGCTCGGGTCTGGTACCGGAATCAATGCGGGTCGCGACCCTGCATCAGGAGGCGCAGCCGGGCGCGGCGGGCGGCGGCGCGCGGCCCGATTCGTATCACGACGCGGTGCAAAAGGCGGCGCCCTCGGTGGTGAACATCTTCACCTCGAAGGAAGTGCGTGTGACGCGCAATCCGCTGCTCAACGACCCGCTTTTCAGGCGCTTTTTCGGCGACCAGTTCGGCGACGACACGCAGAAGGCGACCAGCCTGGGATCGGGCGTGATCGTGAGCTCCTCGGGTTACATCCTGACCAACAACCACGTCGTGGAAGCCGCCGACGAGATCGAGGTCGCATTCCCCGACGGCAAGAAACTGCTCGCCAAGGTGGTGGGCAGCGACCCCGATACCGACCTCGCGGTGCTGCGGGTCGAAGCCGAGAAGCTGCCGGCGATCACCTTCGGTTCATCGGAGAACCTGCGGGTCGGCGACATCGTGCTTGCGATCGGCAATCCGTTCGGCTTCGGGCAGACCGTCACTTCCGGGATCATCTCCGCACTCGGGCGCTCGGGCCTGGGGATCAACGTGTTCGAGAATTTCATCCAGACCGATGCGCCGATCAATCCCGGCAATTCCGGCGGCGCGCTGATCGACGCGCGCGGCAACCTGGTCGGCATCAATACCGCGATCTACTCGCGCACGCCGGGTGGCGCCTCGCTCGGCATCGGCTTCGCGACCCCGGCATCGATGGCGAAGATGGTATTGGAGCAGATCATCAAGTCCGGCGCCGTGACGCGCGGCTGGATTGGGGTTGGATTGCAGGACATCACCCCCGAGATCGCTGAATCGTTCAAGCTCGGAGCACCCCGAGGGGCACTCATTAACGAGATTGTCCGCGGTGGCCCCTCAGATAAAGCCGGCATTCAGCTCGGAGACGTACTAGTCTCGATCGACGGTAAGCAGATTTCAGATCCGCGAGGTGCCGTGGATATCGTTACAGGAATTCCACCTGGAAGCACCTCGAAGTTGATGTTGAAACGCAAG
>MEQQ01000059.1 GCA_001770285.1 Betaproteobacteria bacterium RBG_16_66_20 | reverse complement strand
TGCGCCGCTCTTCCTCCGGCATGACCATGGAGCGCCGTTCCGCGCCCATGATGACCTTGTCCTTGGCGCGTTCGAAGTCCTCCATGTCGACCAGGCGCTTGTTCATGCGCGCGGCGAACAGCGCCGCTTCGTTCACCAGATTCGACAGATCGGCGCCGGAGAAACCGGGCGTGCCGCGCGCGATGATGTCCGCCTTGACGTCGGGCGCCATCGGCACCTTGCGCATGTGCACCAGCAGGATCTGCTCGCGGCCGCGGATGTCGGGCAGCGGCACCACCACCTGGCGGTCGAAGCGGCCCGGGCGCATCAGCGCCGGGTCGAGCACGTCGGGGCGGTTGGTGGCGGCGATGACGATCACGCCGGCGGTAGCCTCGAAACCATCCATCTCCACCAGCAGTTGGTTCAGCGTCTGCTCGCGCTCGTCATTGCCCCCGCCCAGGCCCGCGCCGCGCTGGCGGCCGACCGCGTCGATTTCGTCGATGAACACGATGCAGGGCGCATGCTTTTTCGCCTGCTCGAACATGTCGCGCACGCGCGCCGCGCCCACGCCGACGAACATCTCGACGAAATCGGAGCCGGAAATCGAGAAAAACGGCACCTTGGCCTCGCCGGCGATGGCCCGTGCCAGCAGCGTCTTGCCCGTGCCCGGATTGCCCACCATCAGCACGCCCTTCGGGATGCGCCCGCCCAGCTTCTGGAACTTGGATGGATCGCGCAGGAAATCAACGAGTTCCGACACCTCCTCCTTCGCCTCCTCGCAGCCGGCCACGTCGGCAAAGGTCACGGTGTTGGTCGATTCGTCCAGCATGCGCGCGCGCGATTTGCCGAAAGAGAAGGCGCCGCCGCGGCCGCCGCCCTGCATCTGGCGCATGAAGAACACCCACACGCCGATCAGCAGCAGCATCGGAAACCAGGAAACGAAAATGTTCATCAGCAGCGACGGTTCTTCCTCCGGCTTCGCCTTGACCTTGACCCCGTACTTCAGCAGATCGGAAATGAGCCAGATATCGCCGGGAGAGTAGCTGGTGATGGCCTTGCCTTCGGTGGTCTTCGCCTTGAGGTTGCGCCCCTCGATCACCACCTCGGCGATGTGACCGGACTTGACCTCCTCGTAGAACTGGGAATAGTCCATCGGCGCCTGGGTCGTCTGGCGCGTGTTGAACTGGTTGAACACGGTCATCAGCACCATGCCGATCACCAGCCAGATCATGAGATTCTTAAACATGTTGTTCATTTGGTTCCTATGCAACCATTGCCGCTCGTTGCCCATTTTACAGCGTTACCGGGAACAGGGGTTAGCCGCCGCAACAGCGGGTGTCCCGCGTCCGCCGCCGGGCGCTAGCCCTTCAGCCCCTTCCCCAACAAATACATCTCGCTCGAGCGCCCGCGCGAGGCTTCGGGCTTGCGCGACCCCACTTTGGCAAAAGCCTGGCGCATGGCCAGCAGGAATTCGGCGAACCCGGCGCCCTGGAACACCTTGACCACCAGCGAGCCGCCGGGTTTCAGGCATTGCCGGGCAAATTCCAGCGCCAGTTCGGCCAGATGCATCGATCGCGCCTGGTCGCTCACCCCGATGCCGGAGATATTGGGGGCAAGGTCGGAAATTACAAGGTCTGCCTTGCGCCCGCCCAAGGCGACAAACAGCGCATCGAGCACCTCCTGCTCGCGAAAATCGCCGTGCACGAAATGAACGCCCGGCAGCGGCTCCATCGGCAGCACATCCACCGCCACCACCCTGCCTCCGGCGCCGAGCTTTGCCACCGCCACCTGCGTCCAGCTCCCGGGCGCGGCGCCCAGATCGACCACCAGCTGCCCGGGCGCGAACAATCGGTCTTTTCGGTCCAATTCCAGCAGCTTATAGGCGGCGCGCGAACGATAGCCTTCGGCCTTGGCCTTTTGCACATAAGGATCGTTGATGTGCTCGCGCATCCACGCCTTGCTGGTTTTGCTGCGGCTCATGGCGTGATGAGACTGCTACAATCGGGTTTTGGCATTGCATTCATTATGAAATCCCTCTCTTCCGCCGAGCGCAGGCTGCTCAAAGCCCGGGCGCACGCGCTCAGGCCCGTGGTCACGGTGGGCAACCAACGCCTGTCGGCGTCGCTGCTCAAGGAAATAGAAACCAGCCTCAGGGCGCACGATCTGATCAAGATCCGCGTGACGGGCGATGACCGTGACCTGCGCCAGGCCGTGCTGGGCGAGATCTGCAACCGCACCGGCGCCTCTCCCGTGCAGCACATCGGCAAGATCCTGGTCGTGTACCGCGAAAATACGGAACCGCCCGCGCCTGCGCCCAAGAAACGCGCCGTGCGAAAACAGCCGCGGCGCGCCAAGCGCAGCTTTCAGAATACCTGAGCCGCGACGGGCATGCGCGGCGACAGGATCGCGCCCGCCTCCATGGCAAACTTTCCGGTTCTTGGATAAAAACAAATTCAAGCCGATCTTGCTTTTATCAATAACCGTGTTTTTCGTACGGATGCGCTTTTCATCCGTGCGAAAAACACGGTTGGCGCGCGCAGCGCGCAAGGTTTTTCCTGGCGCACGACTCCGCTTTAAACCTCCTATTCAGCCTCTCGCCCCATCAAGCGGGATCAGACGTCCGCGCTTTACTCGTAGCGCACATCGATTATTTCAAATTCGCGCACGCCCCCGGGGGCCTGCACCTCGACCGCGTCGCCCGCGTATTTGCCGATCAGCGCGCGGGCGATGGGCGAGCCGATGGAAATCTTGCCGTGCTTGATGTCGGCCTCGTCGTCGCCGACGATCTGGTAGGTCACCTTGTCACCGCTTGCATGCACCTGCAGGTCCACCGTGGAACCGAACACGCAGCGGCCGTCGGCATCGAGCAGCTTGGGATCGATCACCTGCGCGTTGGCGAGCTTGCCCTCGATCTCGGCGATGCGCCCTTCGATGAAACCCTGCCGCTCCTTGGCCGCGTCGTACTCGGCGTTCTCCGACAGATCGCCGTGGGAGCGCGCCTCGGCAATCGCGCTGATCACGCCGTGCCGGTCGATCGTCTTCAGGCGCTGCAGTTCGGCGCGCAACAGCACGGCGCCCTTGATCGTAAGGGGGGTCTTGCTCATGTTCGTGAATTCCTAATTAAACCAGCTTTCGATGCAGGTCCTGCAAAGCGTAGGGAACCAGGCCCTGTATGTGGCGCATGCCGGTGCAGGCGGCGCGCGCGCCGGCAATGGTAGTGTAATACGTGACGCGGCCCTGCAGCGCGCCGTTGCGTATGGACCACGAGTCCTGAATCGCGCTGCGCTTTTCGTCCACCGTGTTCACGATCAGGCTGACCTCGCCGTTCTTGATCATGTCCAGGATATGCGGCCGGCCTTCGCCCACCTTGTTCACCGTCGCCGCCCCGATCCCGTTCTCGGTCAGAGCCTGCGCCGTGCCGCGCGTGGCGAGCAGGCTGAACCCGAGTTCGAGCAGTTCGCGCCCGATCTGTACCGCCGCGCTCTTGTCGCTGTTCCTCACGCTGATGAAGGCCTTGCCCGCCTTGGGCAGTTTCACTCCGGCGGCCAGCTGCGACTTGACGAAGGCCTCGCCGAAGGACTGGCCCACGCCCATGACCTCGCCGGTGGATTTCATCTCCGGCCCGAGGATGGTATCGACGCCGGGGAACTTGATGAACGGGAACACCGCTTCCTTCACCGAGTAATAAGGCGGAACCACTTCCTGCATCACACCTTGCGCATCCAGGCTCTTGCCCGCCATGCAGCGCGCCGCGATCTTGGCCAGCGGCAGGCCGGTCGCCTTGGACACGAACGGCACGGTGCGCGAGGCGCGCGGGTTGACTTCGAGCACGAACACCGCGCCGTTCTGGATCGCGAACTGCACGTTCATCAGGCCGACCACGTTCAGCGCCAGCGCCATCTGCACCGTCTGCACGCGCAACTCCTGCTGCAACTCTGCGGAAAGCGAGAACGGCGGCAGTGAACAGGCGGAATCGCCCGAATGCACGCCCGCCTGCTCGATGTGCTCCATGATGCCGCCGATCAGCACGCGCTCGCCGTCGCAGATGGCATCCACGTCCACTTCAATGGCATCGTTGAGGAAGCGATCGAGCAGCACCGGCGAGTCGTTGGAGACTTTCACCGCCTCGCGCATGTAGCGCTCCAGGTCGCGCTGTTCGTGCACGATTTCCATGGCGCGGCCGCCGAGCACGTAGCTCGGCCGCACCACCAGCGGATAGCCGATTTCCGCGGCGAGCGCGAGCGCGTCGGCCTCGTTGCGCGCGGTCCGGTTGGGCGGCTGCTTCAGCTTGAGCTGGTGCAACAGCTTCTGAAAGCGCTCGCGGTCCTCGGCCACGTCTATCATGTCCGGGCTGGTGCCGATGATGGGCACGCCGTTCGCCTCCAGATCGCGCGCGAGCTTCAGCGGCGTCTGCCCGCCGTACTGCACCACCACGCCGTAGGGTTTCTCCTTGTCCACGATCTCAAGCACGTCCTCCAGCGTGAGCGGCTCGAAATACAGCCGGTCGGAGGTGTCGTAATCGGTCGAGACGGTCTCCGGATTGCAGTTGACCATAATGGTCTCGTAGCCGTCCTCGCGCAGCGCAAGCGCGGCGTGCACGCAGCAGTAGTCGAACTCGATCCCCTGGCCGATGCGGTTGGGGCCGCCCCCCAGCACCATGATCTTCTTGCGCTCGGTAACGGCCGCCTCGCACTCGTCTTCGTAGGTGGAGTACATGTAAGCCGTCTTGGTCGCAAATTCCGCGGCGCAGGTATCGACGCGCTTGTACACCGGGCGCACGCCGAGCGCATGGCGGCGCTCGCGCACCTTGCGCTCGGTCGCGGCAAGCAGGGTGGCAAGGCGCCGGTCGGAAAAGCCGTTGCGCTTGAGGGCGAGCAGCGTGCGCGCGTCGAGCTGTTCCAGGCGCTTGCCTTTCAGTTCCCCTTCCTGGCGCACCAAGTCCTCGATCTGCGCCAGGAACCAGGGATCGATGTGCGTGTCGCGCTGGATCTGCTCGAACGAGAGGCCGCAGCGGAAGGCATCGGCCACGTACCAGATGCGCTCCGGCCCGGGGTCGCCGAGCTCGGTCTCGAGCACCTGCGGATCGGTGGTCTTCTCGTCCAGCCCGTCGGCGCCGGTCTCCAAGCCGCGCAATGCCTTCTGAAACGACTCCTGGAAAGTGCGGCCGATGGCCATCACCTCGCCCACCGATTTCATCTGCGTGGTGAGGCGGCTGTTCGCCTGCGGAAATTTCTCGAAAGCGAAGCGCGGGATCTTGGTGACGACATAATCGATGCTCGGCTCGAACGAGGCCGGCGTCGCACCGCCGGTAATTTCGTTCGCGAGTTCGTCCAGCGTGTAGCCCACGGCGAGCTTGGCTGCGATCTTGGCGATGGGAAAGCCGGTCGCCTTGGAGGCGAGCGCGGAAGAGCGCGACACGCGCGGGTTCATCTCGATTATGACCATCTTGCCGTCGGCGGGGTTGATCGCGAACTGCACGTTGGAGCCGCCGGTGTCCACCCCGATCTCGCGCAACACCGCGATCGAGGCATTGCGCATGATCTGGTATTCCTTGTCGGTCAGCGTCTGCGCCGGCGCCACGGTGATCGAGTCGCCGGTATGCACCCCCATCGGATCGAGGTTCTCGATCGAGCAGACGATGATGCAGTTGTCGGCCTTGTCGCGCACCACCTCCATCTCGAACTCTTTCCAGCCGATCACCGATTCCTCGATCAGCAGTTCCTTCGTCGGCGAGGCATCCAGGCCGCGCTCGCAGATCGCGACGAACTCCTCGCGGTTGTACGCTATCCCGCCGCCGGAACCGCCCAGCGTGAACGAGGGCCGGATCACCACCGGATAGCCGATCGCCGCCTGCACCTGCAGCGCCTCTTCCATGCTGTGCGCGAGCATGGAGCGCGGGCAGTCCAGGCCGATCGATTTCATCGCCTGCTTGAATTTCTCGCGGTCTTCGGCCTTGTCGATCGCCTCGCGCGAGGCGCCGATCATTTCCACGCCGTATTTTTCCAGCACGCCGTGCCGGGCCAGGTCGAGGGCGCAGTTCAGTCCCGTCTGCCCGCCCATGGTCGGCAGCAACGCGTCCGGCCGCTCGCGCGCGATGATGGACTCGACCATCTGCCAGTTGACCGGCTCGATATAGGTGACATCGGCCATCTCCGGGTCGGTCATGATGGTCGCCGGATTGGAGTTGACCAGGACGACCTTGTAACCCTCCTCGCGCAGCGCCTTGCACGCCTGCGCGCCGGAATAGTCGAACTCGCACGCCTGGCCGATGATGATCGGGCCGGCGCCGATGATCAGGATGCTGCGGATGTCGGTGCGTTTTGGCATCAGCGATCGACCGCCCGCGAAACGCGGGACGCAAGAACGAAGAACGTCGGCGCGAAGCGCAACGAAGAAATGCCTGTGCGTGCTTCGCGTCCCTGGCGGCTCATGCGGCTTCCATCAGCTTCACAAAGCGATCGAACAGGTAGCCGATGTCGTGCGGGCCCGGGCTCGCCTCGGGATGGCCCTGGAAGCAGAACGCCGGCCGGTCGGTGCGCGCCATGCCCTGCAGGCTGCCGTCGAACAGCGAAACATGGGTCGGCCGCAGATTGGCCGGCAGCGTCGCCGCGTCGACGGCAAAGCCGTGATTCTGGCTGGTGATCGCCACCTGTCCCGTGTCCAGGTCCTTCACCGGATGATTGGCCCCGTGGTGGCCGAACTTCATTTTCATGGTTTTCGCGCCCGATGCGAGGCCGAGCAGCTGATGGCCAAGGCAGATGCCGAATGTGGGCAGGCCGGCCGCGATGATTTCGCCTATCGCTTCGATGGCGTAAGTGCAGGGCCCGGGATCGCCCGGTCCGTTCGACAGGAAAACGCCGTCGGGCCTGGCCGCCAGCACCGCCTTCGCCGGGGTCTCGGCCGGGAACACCGTCACCTTGCAGCCGCGCTCGGCCAGCAGGCGCAGGATGTTGCGCTTCACGCCGTAATCATATGCGGCGACATGGAAGCGATGGCTCTCGATCCTGCGATGCCCCTGGCCCAGTTGCCATGCGCCCTCGTTCCACTCGTAGGGCTCGCGCACCGACACCACCTTGGCCAGATCCATGCCGGCGAGCCCGGGAAATGCGCGCGCCGCAGCCAGGGCACGGGTCACGTCCGCCTCGCGCAAGGTCCCGCCCGGTGCGGCGGCGAGCAGGCATCCTGCCTGCGCCCCATCGGTGCGCAGGATGCGGGTGAGCTTGCGCGTGTCGATGCCGGCGATGGCGACGATCTTGTTGGCCTTGAGGTAGTCGGACAGGCTTTGCTCGCTGCGGAAGTTCGATACGCGCAACGGCAGGTCGCGGATTACCAGGCCGGCCACATGCAGTTGTGCCGACTCCTGATCTTCCCGGTTGACGCCGGTGTTGCCGATGTGCGGATAGGTCAGGGTGACAATCTGGCGGCAGTAGGAGGGGTCGGTGAGGATTTCCTGGTAGCCGGTCATGGCGGTGTTGAACACCACCTCGCCCGCCGAGCTGCCCGCCGCGCCAACGCCGATACCGCTAAATACCGTTCCGTCTGCGAGCGCGAGGATGGCGGGCGGGGACGGCGAAGACACGGCTAACTCCAGGATTTATATACAGAAACGGGACAGGAACAGCAACTGTTCCGTCCCGTAAAACTGGATAATTATAACCCGGAACCGGTCCCCGCGCCAATCGCGGCAGCCGGATCGTTGTCGCTGGCTCGTTGTTCGTTTCTCGAGCCACGAATCACGCACAACGTACTGCTTACCTGAGCCCGAGCACGTCCTGCATGTCGTAGAGGCCCGAGCGCTTGCCGCTGAGAAAGCGCGCCGCGCGCAGCGCCCCCTCGGCGTAAGTCAGGCGGCTTTGCGAGCGCACCGTGACTTCGACGCGCTCGCCGCTGCCGGCGAAAACCACCGTGTGCTCGCCGACGATGTCGCCGCCGCGGACCGAGTGAAAACCTATGCTCCTGGTGTCGCGCTCCCCGGTGTCGCCCTCGCGCCCGTACACGGCACAGCTTTTCAGGTCGCGGCCCAGCGCCGCGGCGACCACCTCGCCCAGCTTGAGCGCGGTGCCGGAGGGGGCATCGACCTTGTGCCGGTGATGTGCCTCGATGATCTCCACGTCGTAGGCGTCACCCAGGATTTTCGCGGCGATCTCGGCCAATTTGAAGACGGCGTTGACGCCGACGGCCATATTCGGCGCAAACACGATGGCGATCCGCTGCGCCGCAGCGCGGATGCGCTGCTTGCCCTCGGTGCTGAAACCCGTGGTGCCGATCACCATGTTCGTGCCTGCCTTCACGCAGGCGTCCAGGTGCAGCAGGCTGCCCTCGGGCCGCGTGAAGTCGATCAGGCAGTCGGAGGCGGCGATGCCGGCGGCATAGTCGGCGCTGAGGGCAACCCCGCAGGCGCTGCCCATGGCCTCGCCCGCGTCCTTGCCGAGCTGCGGGCTGGCCGCGATTTCCAGCGCCGCGCACAGCTTCAGATCCGCGCTGGCCAAAACCGCCTCGATCAGGATGCGGCCCATGCGCCCCGTGCTGCCGGCGATGGCAATTTTCATGCCGCCGCCTCCGCCCTTCATAAAAACTTTTCCTTTAGTTTTTGCCACCAGCTTTTTTCCTGTGGCTGGTCCTGCGCCGGCTTGGCTGCGTCAGAGG
>MEQQ01000058.1:8555-11760 GCA_001770285.1 Betaproteobacteria bacterium RBG_16_66_20 | reverse complement strand
ACCCCGTTTCATCTGGCTCGCCGCAACTCAAGCGCCCGCGCCGGCCGCCTCCTCGAGTGCGTACACTTCGACCGGCTCCGGCAAGCCCTTGAGGCGATGCATACCGAGCGAGCGCACCGGACGCCCGAGGCAGCCGGCGAACGGGGCCGTCATGAGCAGCGGCACGCCCAGCTCCTTGGTCAGGGACTCCAGCCTTGCCGCGCGGTTGACCGACGGGCCGATGACCGTGAAATCCAGCCGGTCGGGAGCGCCGACGTTGCCGTAGACGACTTCTCCGGCGGTCAGCCCGACGCCGAAGCGGATCTCGGGATCGCCGCCTTGCCGCCTGCGGCGGTTGATCGCCTCGAGCCGCGCGAACGCGTCGAGCGCCGCGTCCACTGCGGCCCTGCAGGCCAGGTCGGAACCGTGCCCTGCGTCGGCGGGAAAGACGATCAGCATCGCATCGCCGACGAAGCGCAGGATCTCGCCGCCGCGCGCGGAAACCGCCGCCGCGACCGTCTCGAAGTATTCATTCAGCATCGCCAGCAGCTGCGGCGTCGGCAGGGTCTCGGTAAGCGGCGTGAAATCGCGCAGGTCGCTGTACCAGAGCGCCGCATGGATGGTCTCGGCGGCGCCGCGCTGGATCTGGCCCTGCAGGACGCGGCGCCCGGTGCGGTGGCCGACATAGGTATCGAGCAGCGTCTCGGCGATCCTGCGCGTCGCGGCGACCTCGAGCACCGGGCTCAAGGCGTGGCTCAGGGTTTCGAAGCTCGCAAGGTCGTGCGCGCTGAAGCCCTGTGGATCGTCGGTCGCCAGCGCAAACACGTTGCGCGAGCCGTCCGAGAAGCGCAACGGGAACAAGGCGTAGTCGGTGCCGCCCTCGGCCGCGAGTTCGTGCAGCAGGCGGTGGTCGGACGGCGCAAGGTGATCGAGCCGGTACCGGACAGGCGTGCCGCTATCCACCATCCGTTGCGCCGGGCTCCCGATGTAGGCATCGGTCTGCTGTACGCCGTGGGGGTACTGCTCCACGTGCGTGCTGCGGCCGCGCATCCAGACGTAGGCCCAGGCCGCGAGCTGGGGATTGATCGTGAAGAAACCGAGGCGCAGGCGCCACAGCGGGGCGCCCGCGGCGAGCAGTTTTGCCGCGAGCGTGTCGACCAGTTCGCTGGGCTCGGCGCTCAGCCGTCCGTCGCGAAGAAGCCAATCGACCACCTGCCCGACGGACCACCCGGTGCTGGAATGATTGCCGATGGAGATTTGCGGCATGGAATCAGCCGATCGCCCGGCCCTCGCGCCGGCCTTCCTCAGTGCGTGTGACTGCCGTCAGGCTGCCGTCATCCAGGTGGTAGATGGTATCGAAACCCTCGATCATGCGCCGGTCGTGCGTCACCGTGATCACCGCCGATCGGCGTTCGCGCGCGATCCTGCGCAGCAGCGCCATCACCTTGCCGCCCCTCTCGGTGTCGAGCGCCGCGGTGGGCTCGTCGGCAAGCACCAGGCGCTGCTCGTTGGCGAGCGCGCGGCCGATCGCCACGCGCTGCTGCTCGCCGCCGGAAAGGTTCGCCGGCAGCGCGTCCGCGCGATGCGCGATCTCGAGAAAACCGAGCAGTTCCGTTGCGCGCCGCGCCGCTTGGCGCCGCCCGGCGCCGTTCAGCTGCATGACCAGCGCGACGTTCTCCTGCGCGGTCAGGAACGGGATCAGATTGTGCTGCTGGAAGATGAAGCCGATGTTCTGCCGGCGGAACGCGCGTACGTCGACGCCGGTCGGGCCGTTGTCGTAGACCTCGCGGCCGTTCAGGGAGATGCGCCCGGTTGTCGGCTCCAGGATCAGGCTGATCGCGAGCAGCAGCGTGCTCTTGCCCGAGCCGCTGGGGCCGAGCAGCGCCGCGAGTTCTCCGCCGTCGACGCTGAAGGTCGCCGGCTTCAGCGCCCGCACGGCGTGTTCGCCCTGGCCGAAGGTCATCGAGACGCCGTCGACTTCGAGGACCGGCACCTCAACCCCCGAGAGCGAGCTGCGGCGGCGTGCGCAGCGCGTGCCAGATCGCCATCAGGCTGGCGAGCACGCCGCCGGCGAGCATCACCGCGAAGGTGGCCGCGGTCTCACCGGCGAGGAAGGTGAGCGTGCGCGGGAATCCCGGCACGATAAGCTCACGCAGGCCGTAGGCCACGGCGAAGCTGGCGATGGTCAGTGCGAGCGACTGCTCCATGATCATGCGGACGATGACCCAGTTCGGCGCGCCGATCAGCTTCAGCGTCGCGATCGAGCGGATCTTCTCTATCGTCAGCACGTATACGATCAGCGCGATGATCACGATCGACACCGCCATCAGCAGCGCGCGGAACAGCCCAAGCACCGCCGACATCATGCGCAGCCGCCCTGCGAGCATCAATTCGCGCTCCTCGTCCGTCGTATAGACGTTGAAATACAGCCAGTCGCGGATGTGCGCGGCAACCGCGGTGGCGTCGGCGCCCGGTGCGAGTCGCACCAGCACTGCATTGACGGTGTCGCCCGCGGTGGACAGCAGCGGCAGCAGCCGGCTCGCCTGCTCGGGCGGATAGCCGGCGCGCTCGAGGCGCTTGAGGTTCGTGGAGCGCGCCGCGGCGAGAGCCCGGTTGTCCTGCTGGTACTGTACTTCCTGCGCGTCGGGCAGCGACAGGTAGATCAGCGGATTGCCGGCGGAGTCGACCGCCCCTCGCGTGACTCCGACCACCGTATAGGCGTGCGTTCCGAGAACCACCCTGCCGCCCAGGTCCAGGCCGAGTTTCTGGTCGGCGACCATCTCGTAGTGCGGCGCCGCGATCGCGCGGCCGCGCACGATGCGGCCCGGCCCGCCGAGTCCGCCGAACACGTCGTAGCCGACGGTCGTGAACTGCTGCCTGGTCCCCCCGATGTCGCGCTGGGCGGTATAGAGCGCAAACGGGCTCGCCTGCGCCACGCCGGGCGTCGCCGCGATGCTCTTGTAGCTGTCCAGCGGCATCCGCGACGATTCGTTGAAGGGTCCGCCGCGCTCGCGCTCCACCACCCACAGGTCGGTGGCGGTGTTGTCGATGAGCCAGACGCCGTCGGCGATATTGCCCTGATAGATGCCGTTCATTACCAGCACGATCGACAGCAGCATCGCCACGCCGGTAATGGTGGCGACGAACTTGCCGAGGTGCCGGCGGATGTCCTTCAGCGCGAGGTCCATCGCGGGTTGGGCCGCTATCGGCGATCAGCGCGGCGGGG
>MEQQ01000058.1:3661-8540 GCA_001770285.1 Betaproteobacteria bacterium RBG_16_66_20 | reverse complement strand
CACGCGCATCCCGGCCTTGATGCCCGCGGCCGGCGCCACCACCCGCTCGCCCCCCGCGAGGCCCTTGCTGACGATCACCTGCTTCGCATCGGCGCTGCCGGTTTCGACCCGCCGGAAATCCGCACGCGCATCGTTGACGACGAGCACTCCCAGGCGCCCCTCGCGGTCGCGCACCAGCGCCGCGACCGGCACGACGGTTCCCGTGTCCTCGCCCGCGAGGATCGTGACTTCGGCCTCCTGATCGATCGCGAAGCGCTCCGGGGGCGCGTCGAACATCACGTTGACCTCCAGTTCCCGGGTGGCCGCATCCGACTGGCGGGCGATCCGCGCGACTTTGCCGGCATGCGTTTCCCCGGTGCGAAGGCGCACGCTTGCCGGCTGACCGACCTTGACGCGGCCGACCACCGATTCGTCCACGCGCGTCGCGATCCAGAGCGTCGCCGGATCGGCGAGGCGGAAGATCGGGCTGCCGGGCACCACGGTCGCTCCCATTTCCGCCTGGCGCAGGATGACCACGCCGTCGCTCGGCGCGGTGATGCGCGTGAAGGACAGCACCGTGTCGGAGTAGCGGACCTCGTGGACGAGGGTCTGCGCTTCCGCCTCCCGCGCGGCGAGAACCGCGCGCGCGTTATCGAGGCTCGCCAACGCCGATTGCTGGCCTGCGGCGGACGCGTCAAGCGAGCCTTGCGAGAGGAATCCCGAGCGCTGCAGTTCGCTGTCCCGGCGGTACTTGCTTTGCGCGAGCTCCAGATCGGCCTGCGCCTTCGCCACCGTCGCCTGCGCCGCGCTGAGGTTGCGCGCCAGGATCTCCTGCTGGCCGCCGGCGACGGCGCGGCGCGCCGCCAGGTCGCGGTCGTCGAGCACCGCGAGCAGCTGGCCGCGCTTTACCGTGTCCCCGACGTCGGCGTCGATTCGCGCGACCGTGGCGGTGATGCGCGAGCTGAGCGTCACCGGAACTCGCGCCTGCACCGTGCCGGGCCCGGTCACGCGCAGGGCGACGCGGCCCTGGACGGCCTCCGCCGTCGTGACCGGGACCGCGCGCCAGAAGCTGTATGCGGCGCCCAGCGCGGCGATTGCCGCCAGGGCGGCCGCGCCCGCGACGACCTTGCGCCTGCTCATCGGGAACGTCACCTTTCGCCGGTTCGAGTGGCGCAGCCTACCGCGAAACAGGCGAACACCGCGATCCCGGTCCAGAGCGCCGTGCGCAGCGTCATCGCCCACACGGTGCGCATTTCGAAGGGCCCGCCGAGCGCGGCGTGAATGCCGAGCGCCGCGAACACCAGCGCAGTCGCGCTTGCGATGGCGATCGCGGTCCATGCGCCCCACCGGCTGCAGCGCCAAAGGCCGATCGCCGCGGCGATATACGCAAATCCCGCCAGGAAATTGAACCAGAGCACGAAGGGCACCGCGTTTCCGGCGGCCTGCACTGCCCCGGGCGCGCCAAATAGAACCGCGCCGCCGGAGTAGATCGTCAATATGCCGAAGAGTCCCGCTACGGCCGCCACGGTGCGCAGCAGATGCCGCTTCATCGGATCGCGTCGCGCACGCGCAGCAGGCGTCCCCTTGCCTCGGCCGCCACTGCCAGGACCTCCGGGTGCGCGGACAGCTTGGCCATCACTTCGGGGTCCATGAAGCCGACGTCGATGCGGCCGTCGGCTTCCTCGCGCACCACGACGTTGCAGGGCAACAGCAGCCCGATGTCGGGCTCGGCGGTGAGGGCGCGGTGTGCGAGCGGCGGGTTGCACGCGCCCAGGATGCGGTAGGGGCGCCCGTCGATGCCGAGTTTCGCCTTCATGGTGGCCTTGACGTCGATCTCGGTGAGGACACCAAAGCCTTCGGCCTTGAGCGCTTCGGTCACTTTCGCGACCGCGGCCTCGAAGGGCAGGGACAGGGTTACGGAAAATCCATATTGGCTCATGCGGGACTCCTTGGGTGTTGCTGCTGGTAGGCGACGAAGTACAGCACCGGGATCACGACCAGCGTCAGCAGCGTCGAGACCAGGATGCCGAAGATGAGCGAAATCGCGAGGCCGTTGAAGATCGGGTCGTCGAGGATGAAGAGGGCCCCGAGCATCGCGGCGAGCGCGGTGAGCGCGATTGGCTTGGCGCGCGCCGCCGCGGAGTGCAGGATCGCCTCGCGGAACGGCACGCCCTCGGCCACCTTCAGGTTGACGAAGTCCACCAGCAGGATGGAATTGCGCACGATGATGCCGGCGAGCGCGATCATGCCGATCATCGAGGTGGCGGTGAAGTTGGCGCCGAGCAGCGCGTGCCCGGGCATCACGCCGATCACGGTGAGCGGGATCGGCGCCATGATGACCAGCGGCACGAGATAAGAGCCGAACTGCGCCACCACCAGCAGGTAGATCAGCGCGAGGCCCACCGCGTAGGCGAGCCCCATGTCGCGGAAGGTTTCGTAGGTCACCTGCCACTCGCCGTCCCATTTGAGCGCGTACTGGCGGTAGGGGTCGGAGGGCTGGCGGATGAAGTATTCGCCCAGCACGCCGCCCTCCTCGAGCGGCTGGCCGGCGAGCCTGCCGCGCGCGGCGAACATGCCGTACAGCGGGCTGTCCACGCGCCCGGCCTGGTCGCCGACCACGTACACCACGGGCAGCAGGTCCTTGTGGTAGATCGGCCGGTCGCGCTCGTTTGCCACCGGCTTGACCAGCTCGGAGAGCGGCACCAGCGCGCCCGAAGGCGCGCGCAGCGTGAGCTTCAGGAACTCGGCCAGCTCGCCGCGGCGTTCGGCGGGCAGCGTCACGCGCACCGGCACTTCGTACTTGGAAACGCCGTCGTGGATCGGCGTCACGTCCGCCCCCGAAAGCCCCATGCGCATGGTCTCCACGACGTCGCGCCGCGAGATGCCGGCAAGCGCGGCCTTCGCCTGGTCCACCCTGAGCTGGATCCGCGGCGCCGCGTCCTCGACCGAATCGTCGATGGCGACGAGGTCGGGCGTCGCGGCGAACGCATCGCGCACCCGCTTCGCGACGCGGATGCGGCCGGCTTCGTCCGGCCCGTAGACCTCGGCGACGATCGGCGCGAGCACCGGCGGTCCCGGCGGCACCTCGACCACCTTCACCTTCGCGCCCCAGCGCCCGGCGATCGCCTCCAGCGCGGGCCGCACCGCCTGCGCGATGTCGTGGCTCTTGCGGTGGCGCGCGTCCTTGGGCAGCAGGTTGACCTGCAGGTCGCCGAGCTCGGCGGCCGCGCGCAGGTAGTACTGGCGCACCAGGCCGTTGAAATTGATCGGCGCCGCGAGCCCCGCGTAGGCCTGGTAGTCGGTGACTTCCGGCACCGTGGCGAGCTCCGCGCCCATGTCGTGCAGCACCGCCGCGGTGATCTCGACCGGCGTGCCGGCGGGCATGTCCACCACCACCTGGAACTCCGACTTGTTGTCGAACGGCAGCATCTTCAACACCACCAGCTTCACGCCCGCGAGCCCGATCGAGCCGGCGATCAGGGCGAGAATGGCATAGAGCAGTTTCCTGCGGTTCTTTGCCGAGGAAATGAAAGGCAGGAGAATCCTGTCGAAAATCCTCTCCAGCCCCTTGCCTTCGGCCTGGTGCGGCGCGTGCGCCAGCAGCTTGAGCGCGAGCCAGGGCGTGACCGTGAACGCGATCGCGAGCGAGATCAGCATCCCCATGCTGGCGTTGATCGGGATCGGGCTCATGTAAGGGCCCATCAGGCCGGAGACGAACGCCATCGGCAGCAGCGCAGCGATCACCGTGAAGGTGGCGAGGATCGTCGGCCCGCCGACCTCGTCCACCGCGGCCGGGATCACCTCGGCGAGCGGCTTGTCGTCCATGCCCATGCGGCGGTGGATGTTCTCCACCACCACGATGGCGTCGTCCACCAGGATCCCGATCGAGAATATGAGCGCGAACAGCGACACCCGGTTGAGCGTGAAGCCCCAGGCCCAGGAGGCGAACAGGGTCGCCGCGAGCGTCAGCACCACCGCCATGCCGACGATCAGCGCCTCGCGCCAGCCGAGCGCGGCGAGCACCAGCAGCACCACCAGCAGCGTGGCGAATGCGAGCTTCTTGATCAGCTGCTGGGCCTTGTCGTTGGCGGTAGCGCCGTAGTCGCGCGTGACGCCTACGCGCACGTCGTGCGGGATCACGCTGCCGCGCAGTTCCGCCACGCGCTCGGCGACGCGGCGCGCGATCTCCACCGCGTTCTCGCCGGCTTTCTTGGTGATCTGCATTGTGACCGCCGGGTATTCCCCTTTCGCGCTCCCGGTCCAGGCGTAGCGCGCCGGCTGGTCCGGCCCGTCCACCACCTCGGCGACGTCGGCGACGAACACCGGCCGCTCGGCGAAGGTGCCGACCACGAGCTGGCGCACGTCCGCCGCCGATTCGAGGTAGTTGCCGGTCTCGACCACGATTTCGCGGTTCTCGCGCACCAGCTTGCCGGCGGGCAGCGCCACGTTGGCGAGCTGCAGCGCGTTCCTCACGTCGAGCGCCGAGACGCCGTGCGCGGCGAGCCGGTCCGCATCGAGCAGCACGCGCACCGCGCGCCCCGGGCCGCCCAGCGTCTGCACCTCGCGCGTGCCGGGCACGCGCTTCAACTCGACTTCGGCGGCGTGCGCGACGCGCTCCAGTTCGTAGGCGCCGCGCTGCGGGTCCTCGCTCCACAGCGTGAGCGTGACCACCGGAACGTCGTCGATGCCCTTGGGCTTGATGATCGGCTCGAGGGTGCCGAGCTCCGGCGACACCCAGTCGCGGTTGGTCTGGATGGTGTCGTGCAGGCGCACCAGCGCGTCCAGCCGCGGCACGCCGACCTTGAACTGCACCGTGAGCACCGCCATGCCGGGGCGCGACACCGAATACACGTGCTCGATGCCGTTCATCTGCGCGAGCACCTGCTCCGCAGGCGTCGCG
>MEQQ01000058.1:3484-3564 GCA_001770285.1 Betaproteobacteria bacterium RBG_16_66_20 | reverse complement strand
CACCAGGACCGCGAACACGCCGAGCAGGAACGCCACCAGCGCCGCGAGCGGCGTCAGCTGCGAGTCCTGGAAGAATCGCG
>MEQQ01000058.1:3257-3439 GCA_001770285.1 Betaproteobacteria bacterium RBG_16_66_20 | reverse complement strand
GGCCTTGACCGGCTCGAGCGCGACGCGCTCGCCGGGCTTCAGGCCCGCGAGCACCTCGACCGCGCGCTCGTCGCCCGCGGTCCCGAGCCTGACCTGGCGCAGGCGCGGCGCCCCCTTGTCGTCGATGACGTAGACCCCGGTGAGCTCGCTCCTCTGGAACACCGCCTCGCGCGGCGCGAGCA
>MEQQ01000058.1:303-3239 GCA_001770285.1 Betaproteobacteria bacterium RBG_16_66_20 | reverse complement strand
TCGCGAAATGCGCGCGCGCGAACACGCCCGGATAGACGCCGCGCGCGTCCTCCGGCAGCTCGAGGCGCACCCGGGTGGTATGCGTGCGCGGGTCGGCCGAGGGCACGACGGTCAGCTGGCGCACGTCGAACCAGCGCCCGGTCGCGGGCACCTCGATGCGCGCGCGGCCGGAGGCCTGGATCGCCGCGACCTGCGCCTGGGGCACGTTCGCCACCGCGCGCAGCGTCGCAGGATCGAAGCCGGTCATGAGGGGCTTGCCGGGCACGGCCATTTCGCCGAGTTCCACGTGGCGCGCCGCGACCACGCCGCTGTAGGGCGCGACGATGGTGGCGAAACTGCGCTCGGTGGCCGCCTGGCCGGCGCCCGCGAGCATCGCCGAGAGGCGCGCCTGCGCCTGCTTGAAGTCGGCCTCGGCCTTGTCGAGCGCCGCCTGGCTGATGAATTTCTGCGCCAGCAGCTGGCGCGAGCGCTCGAACTGGACGCGCGCGTTGCGCGCCGCGGCGTCCGCCTCGCGCACCTGCGCCTCGCTCGCCGCGAGCGCCTGGCCGGCGGCGCGCTCGTCGATGCGCACGATCACCTCGCCCTTCTTCACATAGTCGCCGACGTCGAAGCGCAGCTCCACGATGCGGCCGGCGATCTGCGCCGACACGGTGGACTGGCGCACCGCCTCGATCACGGCCTCGGCAGAGTAGGCGAGGTCGACTTCGCGGATCTCCGCCGCCGCCGCCTTGAATTCCTGGGCCGGCGGCGCCTTGGGCGGCGGCGCATCGCCGCAGCCCGCAAGCGCGAGCACCGACAAAACGGTGAAGGCGGCGCGCCGCACCGGTCAGTCCTTTGCGGACTGGTTGACCCAGCGCACGAGCGAACCGGCGTCCATCGCGCCCGAGCTGCGCTTCACTTCGCGGCCGTTCCTGAACAGCACCAGCGTGGGGATGGCGCGGATGGCGTAGCGCGTTGCGATGCCGGGTTCGGCGTCGGTGTTCACCTTGGCGAAGCGCGCGCCGCTGGCGAGCTTGCCCGCCGCCTGCTCGAACATCGGTGCCATGGCGCGGCACGGGCCGCACCAGGGCGCCCAGAAATCCACCACCACGGGCAGGTCGGTGCGACTGATGACGGCCTCGAAGCGCGCCTCGTCGAGCTCGACCGGCTTGCCCTCGAGCAGGGCGGCGCCGCAGTGGCCGCACTTCGGGCCATCGCCCAGGCGGTCCTCGGCGACGCGGTTGCCGGTCAGGCAGGCGGCGCAGGCAATCAGGCGCATCGCCTCGCGCGCCGGGGTTGCGGCCGCGCTCATGCGGCGACGGCGGACTTGATCAGGCGTTCGGTGGCCATCGAATATGCTCCTTTGTCGATTCGCTTGTATGATACTATAGGGGGTATAGTATATCAAGCGTCTTTTACGGAGGTCCGGAGATGGCGGTGATCAGGGACGAGCGGCACAAGAAGGACCTGGTGGTGCGCCTGCGGCGCGTCGAGGGCCAGCTGCGCGGCATCCAGGCGATGGTCGAGCAGGGCGCCGACTGCGAGCGGGTATCGCAGCAGCTGTCGGCGGCGCGGCGCGCGCTCGACAAGGCGTTTTTCCAGGTGCTGGCCTGCGCGCTGCAGGCCGCGCCGGCGGCCGACGGCGCGCGCGCCAAGGCAAGACCGGACGAGAGGCTCGCACAGGCCGCCGAACTGCTGGCGAAGTTCGGCTAGTTTTTTCCCGGCCGCGCCCGACGATAGAATCCCGCCACCGATGACCATCCGCACCCGCTTCGCGCCCAGCCCGACCGGCTTCCTGCACATCGGCGGCGCGCGCACCGCGCTTTTTTCCTGGGCCTACGCGCGGCGCCACGGCGGCAAGTTCATCCTGCGCATCGAGGACACCGACCTCGAGCGCTCGACCGAGCTGTCGGTCAACGCGATCCTCGAGAGCATGCGGTGGCTCGGCCTGGACTGGGACGAAGGCCCGTTCTTCCAGATGCAGCGCCTCGCGCGCTACAAGGAAGTCGCGGAGCAGCTGATCGCCGCCGGGCACGCATATCGCTGCTGGATGACGAGGGAGGAACTTGAACTTCTTCGTCAGGAGCAGACAAAAAGCAATCTCAAACCTCGTTATGACGGTCGCTGGAGGCCGGAGCGCGCGCAAGCGGCAGGTCTGGTCCCGCCCGCCGATCGGCCGCCCGTGATCCGCTTCCGCACGCCGGAAGAGGGCGAGGTCGGCTGGCAGGACCTGGTCAAGGGGGCGATCAGCTTTCCGAACCGGGAGCTGGACGACCTGGTGCTGCTGCGCGCCGACGGCGTGCCGACCTACAACTTCGGCGTCGTGGTGGACGACCTCGACATGGGCATCACCGACGTGATCCGCGGCGACGACCACGTCAACAACACGCCCAGGCAGCTGCATATATTCAGAGTTCTGGCGGGCGAGGAAAAGATTCCCAGGTTCGCCCACCTGCCGATGATCCTGGGTGCGGACGGCGAGCGCTTGTCCAAGCGCCACGGCGCGGTGAGCGTGATGCAGTACCGCGAGGAGGGCTTCCTGCCCGAGGCGCTCGTGAATTACCTCGCGCGGCTGGGCTGGTCGCACGGCGACGCCGAGGTGTTCTCGGTGAAGGAGCTCATCGGGTGGTTCGACTTCGCGCACGTCAGCCGCTCGCCGGCGCAGTTCAACCCCGAGAAGGCGCTGTGGATGAACCAGCAGTACATCAGGAACGCGGAGGACGCGCGTCTCGCGTCGCTGTTGGGTTCTTTTCTTGAAGCCGAATCGGGACCACCCCTGGAAAAAGTGGTGGCGCTGCTCAAAGACCGGGCCAATACGCTGCAGCACCTGGCGGAGTCGGCGCGCATGTTCTACCGCTACGAAGAACCTTCGGCGCACAAGCTCGCCGAACTGGTGAACGAAAAGACGCGCCCGGCGCTCAGGATGCTCGAAGCCAAGCTCGCGGCGACCCCCGCCT
>MEQQ01000058.1:0-140 GCA_001770285.1 Betaproteobacteria bacterium RBG_16_66_20 | reverse complement strand
GCGCCTCGCCCACCACCTTCAGGGCGACTGAAGCCGGTGATATAATTCGCGCCCTTGCGTGGGGGTATAGCTCAGCTGGGAGAGCGCTTGCATGGCATGCAAGAGGTCAGCGGTTCGATCCCGCTTACCTCCACCACCCG
>MEQQ01000057.1:33299-36852 GCA_001770285.1 Betaproteobacteria bacterium RBG_16_66_20 | reverse complement strand
GTACGGACGTTCGTGCGAAGGTAGACGGCGAAAAGCGCTCGTGAGAGCTTCAGGTGCTGCCGGACACGAACCAGTTCCCGGGCAGTAACCTCCGGCGCCGGCTTGAACTCCACGACATGAGTGCGCAACGTGCGCTTGCCTTGCCGAGCCTCCGCCAAAGCAGTCATGCCTTCGGTCAACTCTGCGAACAGGTCGCGCTTGGTTACACGCTTCGCCTTCACCGGTGCCTTCATGGGGACCTCCTTGATTCCAGTTCCGTCTTGAGCATCGTCTTCAAATCCTTGCGCTGTTTCGCAGTCAAATCCGCCATTTCGTCCTTGTCATACAGCGTGTACAACCAGAATTGCTTGCCGGCGCTCCACCAGTAGTAGATCACCCGAAGGCCGCCGCGCTTGCCTTTGCCGCGACGCACATCGGCGAATCGCATCTTGCGCAGCCCGCCAGTTCCCTCGATCACGTCTCCGGCATCCGGCTCCTTCATCAAGGTCTGCTGAAGCTTCGCAAAGCCCGCATCGTCCAGATACGACGCCCGAAAGCGCTCGAACGCCGGCAACTCCACGAATACGGCCTTCATGGGCGCATTATACGCAACCTGCGTATATACGCAATCTGCGTATAACGATCCGAAACCACGAATTAAAAAGGGCCAGCGATCGCTGGCCCTTGTATATTTGGCGCGCCCGGCAGGATTTGAACCCACGACCCCTTGGTTCGTAGCCAAGTACTCTATCCAACTGAGCTACGGGCGCGAGGGGCGGATTATAACGTAGAACCAAGGAGATGAGATGAGTCTGGTGCTGCAGGTGAATATCCGGATCAAGCCGGAAAACGTCGCCAGCTTCATGCAAAAGGTGATCGAGAACGCGAAAGCGGCGCGCAGCGAGCCGGGCTGCAGGCAGTTCGAGGTGCTGGTGAGTCCGGACGACAAGACTTCCGTGATGCTGTACGAGGTCTACAACGACCAGAAGGCGTTCGATGCGCACCAGGCGGGCGCGGCATTCAAGAAGTACGTCGCCGAAGCAGTGCCGCTGCTCGCTTCGCGCGAGCGGCATTTCTGGAACAAGGCTATCTAAGGGCTGGACCCCCGCATTCGCGGGGGTGACGGTTGATTTCGCGGGGGTGACAGCCGATTGCCGTCATTTCAGGATCGGCCGCAGGTCCTCGAGCTTGTCGAAGAGGTGCCAGACGTAATCGCTGGCGCCTTTTTCCCGGTGCGGATGCAGGTCAGCGATCTTCGGGTCGCTGCAATAGCCGTCGAAGGCCTCCTTCGAAGCCCACTCCACCAGGATCAGGACCGCGCGCGGCTTGATCCCGCCGGCGGCCGCCTCGCGGAACTTGCCGAGCGCGACGACGCGCCCGCCGTGCGCCTGGACCTCCTTCGCCGAGCGGCGCGAATAGGCGAGGTACTCGTCGCGGTCGGCGATGTTGAACAGGTTGAGCGCGTACACGGGTCCGGTCACGGTTGCCTCCTGCTTCGAAATGCGGCTCAAAAAAGCGCCGCGCCGAGCACGCCGCCGCCCGAGAGGATCCAGAGCGGGTTGAGGCGCGTCGCGTAGAGCGCGGCCGCGCTCGCCACCGCGATGAGCGCGCTCGGCCAGTCCGGCCCCTGCGGCGTGGCGAGGACGTAGCCGCCCGAGACGATGAACCCTACAGTGATCGGAACGAGCGCGCGCTGGAAGTCCTTGCGCCAGGGCGCGTCGCGCATCCGGTCCCAGAATCCGCCGATCGAATAGGCGAGCGCGGCGGCGGGCGCGCAGAACTTGCCGAGCGCGACGACGCGCCCGCCGTGCGCCTGGACCTCCTTCGCCGAGCGGCGCGAATAGGCGAGGTACTCGTCGCGGTCGGCGATGTTGAACAGGTTGAGCGCGTACACGGGTCCGGTCACGGTTGCCTCCTGCTTCGAAATGCGGCTCAAAAAAGCGCCGCGCCGAGCACGCCGCCGCCCGAGAGGATCCAGAGCGGGTTGAGGCGCGTCGCGTAGAGCGCGGCCGCGCTCGCCACCGCGATGAGCGCGCTCGGCCAGTCCGGCCCCTGCGGCGTGGCGAGGACGTAGCCGCCCGAGACGATGAACCCTACAGTGATCGGAACGAGCGCGCGCTGGAAGTCCTTGCGCCAGGGCGCGTCGCGCATCCGGTCCCAGAATCCGCCGATCGAATAGGCGAGCGCGGCGGCGGGCGCGCAGAACGCGGCGAGCGCGACCATGCCGCCCGCGAGGCCCGCGACCTTCCATCCGATCAGCGCCGTCACCAGCACGTTCGGCCCCGGGGCCGCCTGCGCGATGGCGAACAGCTGGGTGAACTCGGCCGCGCTCATCCAGCCCTGCACGTCCACTACCAGCCGCTGCATCTCCGGCATCACCGAGGGAATGCCGCCGACCGACACCAGCGACAGCAGCGTGAAATAAATGGCGATCTGGAGCATCAGATGAGGCCCCTGCGCGCGGCAATCCAGCCGAGCAGGGCCGCGATCGGCAAGACCGCGAACAGCGATACGCGGCCGAGCGCGATGACGCCGAAGCAGCCCACGGCGAGCGCCACGCCCAAGGGCTTGCGCGCGAGCGGCCTGGCGAGCTTCAGCGCGGTGCCGACGAAAAGGCCGCCGCCCGCGACGCCGACGCCCATGACGACGGCTCTTACCGCCGGATTGGAGGAAAAATCCGCGTAAAGAAGCGCAAGGCCGAAAACCCATACCAGAGGCAGCGCCATGAGGCCGAGGAAGGCCACCACGGCGCCGCGCAGCCCGAACCAGCGCCGCCCGAGCACGACCGAAACGTTGCCGACGTTGGGGCCGGGCAGGAACTGGCACAGCGCGAGCACTTCGGCGAAATCGGCCGGCGCAATCCAGCGCTTTTCCTCCACCATCACGCGGTGCGCCCAGGGCAGCACGCCGCCGAATGAGCGCGCTCCGATGGAAAGGAAACCCAGGTAAAGCTCAAGCAATGACTTCGGCGGCGCGAACTCCAACTATTCGCCCCAGTAATCCAGTCCCTCGGGCAGAGGTACGCCGTGGGCGAGCGAGGCGAGCCTGGCGTATTGCCCGTCGGCGTAGAGCAGCGGCTTGCCCTTCTTGCCGATGTGCACCTCGGCGACTTCGCCGAGATAGACCGTATGCGTGCCGTGCACCATGCGGTTCGCGACCCGGCAATCGAACGCCGCCAGCGAATTGATCAGCACCGCCGCGCCGGTGGCCAGGCGCATCCAGTGCTCGGGACGGAAGCGCTCCTCGCCCTTCTGCGCCCCGCTGAAGACGCCGGAAAGATCGCGGTCCTCGTGGCGCAGCACGTTGACGCAGAAAACGCCCGATCTGGCGATGGCGTCGTGCGTGGTGGTGCCGCGGTTGACGCAGACCAGCACTGCGGGCGGATCGGCGGTCGCCGAGCACACCGCGGTCGCGGTCATGCCGTACAGGCGCCCGCCGTGGCTGGTGGTGATGATGCTCACCGCGCCGGCCAGGCTGCGCATGCCGAGCTTGAATTGCGCGGCCGCCGCCTCCCTGCTTGCCGGCTTGTTCATGGCGGAATTCTACCGTTTCAGATTCACCAGGAAGATTCCCA
>MEQQ01000057.1:27849-33274 GCA_001770285.1 Betaproteobacteria bacterium RBG_16_66_20 | reverse complement strand
GAACGACGGCGTCAGCGGCTCGCCGAGCAGCAGCACGCCGCCGAGAACGCCGAAGATCGGGGTCAGGAAGGTGAACACCGAGAGGCGCGCCGCGAGGTAGTGCCGCAGCAGCCAGAACCAGGTCAGGAAGCTCGCGAACGCGACCACCGCGAACTGGTAGACGAAGGCGGCGACGATTACGGGGCTGAGCCTGGTCACGCCCGGCTCGCCCATCAGCCAGGAAACCGCGAGCAGCACCGGGCCCGATACCGCCAGTTGGTAGAAAAGCGTCTTGGCCGCGCTCACCGCGGCGAGTTTGGTGGCGCGGATCAGCACCGTGGTCGCAGCCCAGAACGCGGCGCCGAGAATGCCGAACAGGTCGCCGAGCAGCGTGCCGCGGCCGCTCGCGAAGCCGTCGCCGAAGGCCACCGCAACACCCGCGAACGCAACCAGGATCCCGGCCCACTGCCGCGCCGCCAGCCGCTCCTGCGGGATGAAGAAATGCAGCCCCAACGCGGTCATGCAGGGTGCGAGGTAGACGAATACCGCCATGCGCGCGGCGTCGGTGGTGGCGAGGCCGGCGAAGATGAACACGAATTCCGCCGCGAACAGCAGGCCGGCGAACACGCCCGGCCAGAAGGTCGCGTCGCGCCCCCAGAGGGGAATCCCGCGGTAACGGGCCCACGCGAGCAGCAGCCCGGTCGCGATCACCGAACGCAGGCCCGACTGGTACACGAGCGAGATCCCCTGCGCGGCGAATTTCGCCGCCACGTGCCCGATGCCCCAGATGAGGCACAGCAGCACCATCACCGACACGGCGGTGGCGTCGAGCGGCTTGCGTTCGGCGAGCATCCCTTCCTAATATCACAAGGTGACGATCGAAGCGCCGCTCGCGGACGCGCTCGAGTGGCTGTTTCGCACTCCCGCGCCGGCCGCCGTGCAGACGAAAGCCCGCGAGCTGATGCTGGACACCTTCGGCTGCGTGCTGGCGGCCCGGCGGCATCCTGCACTACGGGCTCTTGGGAAGGCGCTGGATGCGGCGGATCCGGGTTCCACATCGTCGGCCGCGGCTTATTTCGCCGCCGCGGCCTGCTGGGACGAGGCCTGCGAAGGATTGGCGCGCGCGCACGGCCGCCCGGGCCTGGCGGTGCTCGCGGCCTGCAGCGCGCTTTCGCGGATCCATGCACTCAGCTTCGATGAGGTCGTTGCCGCCTACCTCGCCGGCTACGAGGTGGGCGGCCGCATGGGGGAATCGCTGCGCATCGCGCCCGGCATGCACGTCGACGGCGCCTGGCCCGCGTTTGGTGTCGCCGCTGCGGTGGTGAAGCTCCTCGGCGGCGACGCGGCGCAAGCGCTCGCCGCGGTGCGCATCGCGGCCTGCCAGATGCCCTACGCGCTGTATTTCCCTGTGGCGCAAGGTGCCAACGCGCGCAATACCTATCTCCCGCACAGCGCGCAGCTCGGCATGCTCGCCGCAAGCGCGGCGCTGGGCGGCATCGTCGCGCCGGAAGGCGCGCTGGAGGAACTTCGCGCCCGCGCCCTCGCCGGCGCGCCGCAGGGCGCGCCCCTCGCGCCCCCCGGCGAATGGCTGATCGCGCAGAGCTACCTGAAGCCCTATGCCGCGGCGCGCCACGTCCACTACGGCGCAGCGGCGGCAATGGCGCTGCGGCCGGAGCTTGCAGACCGGCTGAACGGGATCTCGCGCATCCGGCTCTCGATCTACGCCGAGGCGCTGGCGTACTGCGGCAACCGCGCGCCGCGCAGCCCGATCCAGGCGCAGTTCAGCCTTTCCTATGGGACAGCCTGCGCGCTGGCCACCGGCGAACTGGTTCCCGGCTCTTACGACCGGGAAAATATCGAGAACGAGGAAATCCGTGCGCTAGAAGCGAAAGTCGAGCTTTCCGAAAACAGGGAACTGACAGCATCCGGAAAGCGCGGCGCGACGCTGGCCGTCGAATGCGACGGCGGGACGTTCGCGCACACGGTCGACCGGGTTACCGGCGATCCTTCGATGCCGATGACGCGCGCCGAACTGCTGGCCAAGTTCGCCGGCTACTCCGGCCTCGCGCCGGAGAAGGGCAGGGAATTTCTCGAGGCACCCGGCGGCGCGCGCTTCGCCCCGCTCAGTCCGCCTTGATGTTGCCGGCGCGGATCACTCGCGCCCATTTGTCGATCTCGCTGCGCAGGTGACGGCCGAAATGCTCCGGCGACTCGCCCACCGGCGGCGAGGCGAGCGCGTTCAGGCGCTCGTTCACCTCGGACATTGCGAGGCTCTTCACCGCGGCGGCATTCAATGCGTTGATCGCCTCGCGCGGCGTGCCGGCCGGGGCGACCAGGCCGAGAAAGCCGCCGCCTTCGAACCCCGGCACGCCGGCTTCGGCGATCGTCGGGACGTCGGGCAGGCCGCCGAAGCGCTTCGCCGAGCCGATGCCGAGCGCCCTTACCTTGCCCGCCTTGGCGTGCGGCAGGATCGCCGCCACGTCGGCGAACAGGATGTTGACCTGGCCGCCGAGCAGGTCGTTCACGGCGGGCGCGGCGCCCTTGTACGGCACGTGCAGCAGGTCCACGCCGGCCATCATCTTGAACAGCTCGCCGATGAGGTGCGCCGAGCTGCCGTTGCCGTAGGAGGCGAAGGTCACCTGCCCCGGCTTGGCCTTGGCGAGCGCGATCAGTTCGCGCACGTTCGACGCCGGCACCGAGGGGTGCGCGGCGAGCAGGCTCTGGTTCACCACCAGCAGCACCACCGGGGCGAAGTCCCTGGTCAGCTCCCAGCTGATATTTTTTGCGAGCGTGTGGTTGATCGCGGTAGCCGCGCTCGCCACCAACAGCGTGTAGCCGTCGGCCGGCGACTTGGCCACGAAATCGGTGCCGATGTTGCCGCCGGCGCCGGCCCGGTTCTCCACCACTACGGGCTGGCCGAGGAGCTCCTGCATTTTCGGCGCCACCGTGCGCGCGACCACATCGGTGCCGCCGCCGGGCGGGAACGGCACGATGATACGTACCGGCTTATTGGGAAAGCCTTGCGCGTACGCGTTGGAAAACGCGACCAAAAGTGAAAGCAGAAGCAATCGCATTGAAATCTCCTGGCTAGGAATTGGACTCGAACACCGGCAAGACAGCAAGCGCCGGGAAATCAGACATTCTTGAGGTACTTCGTCTCGAGCTCGCGCCAGTAACTCGAATTCACCGCCTGCTCGCGATCGTTGAACGTCGCCAGCTCGCTCTCGATGGCCGCGGTGTCGCCGTCGCGCTTGAGCACCGCAAGCACCTTCTTCGCCGCGGCGATTGCCGCGCGCTGAGTCTGCGAGGGATAGATGCCGATCCGGTAGCCCATCGCCTCGAGCTCGCGTGCCGGCAGCGGCGGGGTCTTGCCGCCTTCGAAGATGTTGGCCAGCGCCGGCTTGATCAGCTGCCGCGCGGCAGCCGCAAGTTCCTCGGCCGACTGCGGCGCCTCGACGAACCCCACGTCGGCGCCCGCCTCCAGGTACGCGTTGACACGGTCGATCGCCGCCTGCAATCCCTCGACAGCGCGCGCATCCGAGCGCGCGATGATGGCCATGTCCGGATCGCGCCGCGCATCCACTGCGGCCCTGATCTTGCCGACCATCTCCGCCTTGCTCACCAACTGCTTGCCTTCATAGTGGCCGCATTTCTTGGGCGACACCTGGTCTTCGAGGTGGAATGCGGCGACGCCGGTCTTGTCGTATTCCCGCACGCTGCGCACCACGTTGAGGGCGTTGCCGTAGCCGGCATCCATGTCGGCGATCACCGGGATCTCCACCGCTTCCACGGTGCGCGAGATCCATTGCGTCACCTCGGTCATGGTCAGCAACCCGATGTCGGGATAGCCGCTGGCGCGCGAGTAACCGCCGCCGGTCAGGTATACCGCATCGAAACCCGCTAGCTGCACCAGCCTTGCGGTCAATGTGTCGTAGGCCCCCGGCACGATGGCAAAGCCGGGCGTCGCCACCAGCGCGCGGAACTTCTTCCTTGGGTTCATGCAGCGACCTCATGAGTAAGGCGGTGGCGCACCACATGGTGCAGCAGTCCGCCGTGGCGGAAATAGTCGACATCGCGCGTCGTATCCAGGCGCGAGAGCAATCTGAGCGCCTTGCGCCTGCCGTCGGCGCGCGTGATGGTGCAATCGAGCTCGCTCCTCGGCGCGGCATTGCCGCTGATGCCGGTGACCTCGAACAGCTCGGTGCCGTCGAGCGACAGCGTCTTGCGGGTAACGCCGCGCGCGAACTGCAGCGGCAGCACGCCCATGCCCACGAGGTTGGAGCGGTGGATGCGCTCGAACGATTCGGCGATCACCGCCCGCACGCCGAGCAGCCGCGTGCCCTTGGCCGCCCAGTCGCGCGATGACCCGGCGCCGTACTCCGCGCCGGCAATCACGACCAGCGGCACGTTTTCCCGCCGGTAGAGTTCGGCCGCCGCATGGATCGCCATCTGCGCACCGTCCGGCAGGTGGCGCGTGCTGCTGCCCTCGATGCCGGGGGTCATCTCGTTCTTCACACGGACGTTGGCGAAGGTGCCGCGGATCATCACGTCGTGGTTCAGGCGCCGCGCGGCGTAGTTGACGAAATCGCGCGGCGCGACGCCGAGCGATTGCAGGTATTCGGCCGCCGGCGTGCGCGCCGAGATCACGCCGATCGGGGAAATATGATCGGTGGTGAACATGTCACCGAACATGCCGAGCACGCGGGCGCCCAAAATGTCTTCAATTGGACTCCTCTCACGATCCATCTGATCAAAGAAAGGCGGGCGTCTGATGAACGTGCTTCTGCCTGTCCATGGAAACGTGGATCCCGTTTCCCCCTTCAGGGCGCGCCATTCCGGCGTACCCTCGAGCAGGGTGCCGTAGCGCTCGCGGAAAAGCGCCGGCGTGATGACCTCGCCGATGATCCTGCGGATCTCGGCGCCGTCGGGCCAGATGTCGCGCAGGTAGACCGGCTTGCCTTGGCGGTCGTTGCCAAGAGGCTGGTTGGCGAGATCGGTGAGCACGCTGCCCGCCAGCGCGTAGGCCACGACCAGCGGCGGCGAGGCGAGGAAGTTCGCGCGCACCGCAGGATGGATGCGGCCTTCGAAATTGCGGTTGCCCGATACCACGGCGACGGTCGTGAGGCCATCGGCCTCGATGGCCTCGGCGACCGGCGCGGGCAAGGGGCCGGAATTCCCCATGCAGGTCATGCAGCCGAAGCCCGCCGGCTGGAAGCCGAGCGCATCGAGCGGAGCCTGCAACCCGCTTTTCACGAGATAGTCGGCGACCACGCGCGACCCTGGCGACAGCGACGTCTTCACCCAGGAACGCGTCTGCAGCCCGCGCGCCAGCGCGTTGCGCGCAAGCAGGCCGGCGCCGATCATGACCGTGGGGTTGGATGTATTGGTGCAGCTCGTGATCGCGGCAATCACGACGTCGCCGTCTTGCAACTTCTTTTCCTTGCTT
>MEQQ01000057.1:20198-27829 GCA_001770285.1 Betaproteobacteria bacterium RBG_16_66_20 | reverse complement strand
AAAAGATTTTCGAAAAACCGCAGGCACCTGTCCCAGCGGCACCCGGTCCTGTGGCCGGCTCGGCCCGGACACGCTGGGCTCGACGGCGGATAAGTCGATCTCGAGGACCCCGGTGAACTCGGCCGGCGGCGTGTCTGCGTCGCGCCACAACCCCTGCGCCCTGCAGTAGGCCTCGACCAGGGCGACCTGCGCTTGTTCCCTGCCCGTCAGCCTCAGATAGCGCAGCGTCTCCGCATCGACCGGGAAAAAGCCCATGGTGGCGCCGTTCTCCGGGCTCATGTTGGCGATGGTGGCGCGGTCGGGCAGCGAGAGCTCGGCGACGCCGGGACCGAAGTACTCGACGAACTTGTCGACCACCTTGTGGCGCCGCAGCGCCTGCGTCACGCTGAGCACGACGTCGGTCGAAGTAACGCCGGGCCGCGGCTTGCCGGTGAGACGGCAGCCGATCACTTCGGGTACCAGCATCGCGACCGACTCGCCCAATGCGCCGGCGCCGCCTTCGAGACCGCCGACGCCCCAGCCGAGGATTCCGAGACTGTTGATCATCGCCGTGTGGCTGTCCATGCCGAGAACCGAATCCGGATAGGCGACCCGCCTTGTCCCTTCCGGACCGTCCTGATCGCTCGACCACACCACCCGCGCGAGGTATTCGAGGTTGATCTGGTGGCAGATGCCGTGGCCCGGCGGCACGATGCGCAAGTTGTCGAACGCCTGCGCGCCCCAGCGCAGGAAAGCAAAGCGCTCGGCGTTGCGTTGCAGCTCGAGTGCCTGGTTGCGGCTTGCCGCATCCGCCGCGCCGTAGGCATCCACCATCACCGAATGGTCCACGATCAGGTCCACGGGCACCGACGGATTGAGCCGCTTCGGGTCGCCACCGAGGCGCATCATCGCGTCGCGCATCGCGGCGAGGTCGCCCAGCAGCGGCACGCCGGAGGAATCCGGCATCAGCACCCGGGTGAAACGGAACGCGATCTCACGCTCGGCGCGGCGCCGCGCGGGCCATCCGGCCACCGCGGCGATGTCCGCGCCGTCCGAGCGCCCTTCGGCGTGCTGCCGCAGGACATTTTCCAGCACCACCTTGAGCGAGCACGGCAGGCGCGCGACTCCGTCCAGGCCCAACGCCTCGGCCGCAGCGATGCTGTAGTAGTCGTAAACGCAGCCGCCGACATCAAGCGCGCGCCGCGTCTTTCCGCCATCGATGCTCATGTCATCAGTTCCGCCGAATTCGCGAGCCGCGACTTCGCCATCGCCGTGATGAACTCAAGCGACCATTTCTGGTTCTCCTCGACACTGTGGCCGCCCCAGGCATGCGCGATGGTGAGATCGCTCACCACCGTGGTCGGATAGCCGAGCTGCCAGGCATCCACCGCCGTCGTGGCCACGGCCAGCGAAGTCGACCAGCCCGCCAGCAGCAGCGAATCGACGCCAAGCTCGCGCAGCGTGAGATCAAGGTCGGAGCCGAAGAAGCCGCTGTAGCGCCGCTTGTGGACGATGGTGTCCTTCTGCGCGTCGAACAGTTCGGGAATCGGGGCCTGGCCGGGTTGCCAGATCTCGTTGGCCAGCTCCCAGTGCTTGAGGAACCACCTGTCGGTCTTACGCCGCGCGCTGCAGACGAACACCACGGGCCGCCCGGTCCGGCGCGCCCAGGCGAGGAATTCGGCGGTCTTCGGCACGATCGCCCTGCGCATCTCGACCGCCCTCGCTTCGGGCGCAACCGAGTCCCGGGTCATGTCGAGAACCAGAACTGCCTCGCTCATGATTTTCCCTGCGATGAAAGATACTTTCCGAGTCCGTAGAATTCGAGCACCTGCTTCACGCGCTCGCGCGGCGGCGCCGCGTTCGACCAGCCGCGGCGGCTGGGCGCGAGCCCGGTGGATGCCTTCAGATCGACCATCATCTCGGCCATCTTGAGCGTCACGGCGAGGCTGTCGATCAACGGCACGTCATCGACGCGGCGGATGCCCTCGGACGCGAGCAGCACGTTCAGCGGAATTTCACCCGGAATGATGACCTCGGCGCCGGTGGCGATCATGCGCCGCGCCGCGGCCAGGAAGCGGTCGATGAGCGGTCCGGGCCTGTCGAACGCGCCGAGCACGTCATTGAAGTCGAAACCGGCCGGCGCCACGCCGACGCAATGGCGCGACAGCCCATGGTCCTCGATTTGCTCCAGGTAACGCGCTGCCATGCGGTCGATGAACAGCAGCATGCCGAAGCGCCGCCCGTACATGGTCGCGAGGTGAAAGCAGGTTTCACCGCAGCCAACCACCGGGATCTCGACCAGCGAGCGGACCTCGGTCAGCATCGGGTCCGGCAGCGTGCACATGGCGAACGCGTCGAAACCGGCCGCTTCCGCGTTCAGGGCATGCACGGCCCACTGCGTGGAATGCAGCGTAAACATGAAGCGGAAGGCGATGTCGTCGCCCGGATAATTCGCCGGATAGGTGCCTGGCAGCATGCCGTGCAGCACCACGTCGGTATCCGGACGCACGACTTTCCGGATGTGCGCGCGCATGCGCTCCTCATACGCCGGCAGGTCGCCGAGGACGGTCAGGCTCTGGTGCCAAATGCGCATCTCTGCTCGGCCCAGGCGGTGATGTTCACGGCGTCGGCGGTCACGCCGCCGCGGCCTGGCGCAACGGCCGGAGCTTGTCGAGTATCTCGACGGCGGTACCGACGTCGGCGTACTTCGAGGCCATGTCGAACAGGTTCACCGCGTGCGAGGTCGCGCTGCGGTCGTAGACGCAGTCGGAGGGCACCAAGACGCGGAAATTGTAGGCAAAGCCGTCCACCACGCTGCCGCGCACGCAGCCGCTGGTGGTGCAGCCGGTCACCACCAGCGTGTCGGCGCCAAGGTCGATCAGGTGGCTTACCAGCGGCGTCGCGAAGAACGCGCTCGGGTGCTTTTTCGGGATCAGCACGTCGCCTTCGCGCGGCGCGATCTCGGCCGGGAATTCGTAGCCCTTCTCCGGGATGTTCATGATCGCCGGCACCTTCTGCGCCAGGCGCCCGCCGTCGGTCGCCTTGTTCTTGGGCGCCACATGCGGATAGAGCACCGGCCAGTTGTTGCGGCGGAACTCCGCGAGCAGCGTCGCGATGTTGCGCATCGCGTTCCAGCCGATGTCGCCGCAGGACGTCGGGAACTCCTTGATCGACTCCCAGAAGGGCTTCGGGGTCGTGCCGATGGTGCGGTACTGCACGTCGATGATCAGCAGCGCCGGCCGCTTGCCGACACCCGAGGGCCGGCCGAATCCGGCGGCGTGGTAGGCCTTCTGTTCCTCTTCGCTGATGATGCCGTCCCAAGGTTTCATCGATAGCTCCTGTCAGACTTCTATAATAGCCACAACCCAGGCCAACCGAGCGGTGAGTATCGAAACAGTGCGTACGCCGGTCTATCTCCTGACCGGCTTCCTCGGCAGCGGCAAGACCACGCTGCTGAACGCCGCGCTGCGCGTTCCCGCCATGGCGAATACGGCGGTGGTGGTGAACGAGCTGGGAGACATCGGCCTCGACAACCTGATCATCGCGCAGGCAGTCGACAACGTCGTGCTCCTGGACGCCGGGTGCCTGTGCTGCGCCAACACCGGCGCGCTGCACGAGACGCTGGCCGACCTCGGCGGGCGGCGCGCGCGCGGCGAGATTCCCGCCTTCAGGCGCGTGATCATCGAAACCAGCGGCGCAGTGGATCCGGCGCCGCTGCTGAACGTGCTGCTCGGCCATCCCCTGGTCACCGGCCAGTACGCGCTCGAGGCGACGGTGTGCGTGGTGGACGCGCAGCATTTTCTCGCGTCGCGCGCGCAGTATCCGGAACTGGACAAGCAGGCCGCGGTCGCCGAGCGCATCTTCATCAGCAAGCGCGACCTCGCGGATCCGGCTCCGGTCATCGCGTTCCTGAAGGAACTGAATCCGGAGGCGGAATTGGTGGACGCTGTGGCGCGCGTTTTTACGGCGCATGCGGGATGCAGGAAGCCTTTTGCGCCGCTCGCTTGCTTCGGTCCGATCCGCAGCCGCGAGCACTTCTCCGGCATCCGCGCCTTCGCGTTCCGCCCGCCCGCGCCCGTCACCTGGGCCGGCTGGTCGGCCTGGTCGCGGCTGGTCGCGGTCGAGTTCGGCGCCCGGCTGATCCGCGTCAAGGGGCTGCTCAAGATGGAAGACAGTGGCGAGGTGGTGTTCGTGCAGGGCGTCCAGGGCGTGTTCCATCCGCCGCACCGCTTCGCCGACTGGCCGGACGCCGACCGTGGCAACCGCCTCGTCTGCATCGCGCGCGATCTGCGCGAGCAGGACATCGCGGCGACGCTGCCTGCGCTCGACACGGCGGCCGGCACCCAGGCCGTTTATTCCATGAAGGAACTGCAGGAAAGGCAGGCGCAACAATGAACGATTTCGTATTGCGAGGTGGCACGGTGGTTTTTCCGGATCGTGCGCCCGCGCGGCACGACATCCTGGTCGAGGGCGGCAAGATCAAGGCGCTGCTCGAGCCCGGTGCCGCGGTGCCGCCCGGCACACCCGAGCAATCGACCGCCGGGCTGCATGTGTTTCCCGGTCTGATCGACGCCCACGTGCATTTCGGCTTCGGCGAGAAAATCACCGAATACACCACCGAAACGGTGTATGCCGCGCAGGGCGGCATCGCCACCATCCTCGGCTACTTCCTCAATAACGAGGCCTATGCCGAGGTCTACAAGCGCGAACAGGAGTACGCGCGCACGCGCTGCCACGTCGATTACGGCTTTCACTTCAGCACCGCCAACGAACTGCACATCAAGCAGCTGGGCGCGTATGTGACCGAATACGGCGTCACTTCGTTCAAGTACTTCATGAATTTCAAGGGCGAGGAAGGCCGCTACCTCGGCCTGGACGGCACCGACGACGGCTTCTTCTGGGACCTGCTCGGCGAATCCGCGCGCGTCGGCAAGCCGATCATCGTCTGCCACACCGAGAACATCGAGATCGTCAACCGCACGCGCGCCAAAGTGCAGGCCGCAGGCGGCAAGACGCTGAAGGACTGGGCCGCGTGCAAGCCGGCCGTCACCGAATCCGAACCCGCGATCCGCGCCATGTACTTCGCCGAACGTACCGGCGCGCGCGTCTACTTCCCGCACATCTCCTCGCGACTCGCGCTGGACGAAGTCCGCAGGTGGCGCAAGCGCTACGACCAGGTCTGGATCGAGACCTGCCCGCACTACCTCACGCACACGGAGGATTCCGATCTCGTCGGCATCGGCAAGGCGAACCCGCCGTTCCGCAGCAAGGACGACCAGGACGCGATTTGGGAGGCAGTCACCGACGGCACCATCGACATCATCGCCTCCGATCATTCGGCGCGCCGGCGCGTCACCAAGGACAAGCCGCTCTGGCTCGCCGCGCAAGGTTTCCCCGGCATCGCGGCGATCCTGCCGGTAATGCTTTCGGAGGGTTATCACAAGAGGAAATTGCCGCTGCAGCGCATCTGCCAGCTGCTCGCCTCCGCACCCGCGAAGATTTTCGACCTGGTCCCGGCCAAGGGCAAGATTGCGCCGGGCTACGACGCCGATTTCACGGTCGTGGATCTGAACCAGGAGCGCAAGTTCATTCCGGCCGAAATGGGTTCCTACTCGGACTACAGCCTTTACGAGAATCAGCTGTTGAAGGGCTGGCCGGTAAAAACCATCGTGCGCGGCGTCACCGTGATGGACAACGGCAGGATCGTCGGCCCTGGCGGCCACGGCAAGTACCTCTGGCGCCGTATCGGGCAGCCGCCGATCCTCGGCAAGTTGAGTTAGCCGTCAGCCAGCGGGTCTGGCGTCACCTGTCCCCTGAGAAGTCGCTGGCAGGTTCCTGCTGGCGCGAGAAGCGCCGTACGTGCTCCACCAGCGCCTGGGACGGGCGGGCATAGAACTGGTGGCGGCTTACGCCGGCCGCGGTCGTCCGTGCGAGCCTGACCAGGAACGCAGCATGCTGAAACAATACCCCGAGGCTGTCCATTACCGGCACGTCGCCACGTGCCGTCAAGCGACCACGACGCACGAGAAACTCGTTGAGTACCCCGTCGGCCGGTACGATGATCTCCGCGCCACGCTCGACGGCGAGCGCACACGCCCGATCAAAGCGCTCCTCGATCGCCTGCGCGGTCTGTTCATCCGCTTCGAGCGCGAACTCGTCAATCGGGGGATCGACCGAGACCGCCCCCGCGAAGCGGCGTTCGAGGCCGTAGGCCTGCATCAAGTCGGTGTAGTCGGCGGACTGCTCCTCGCACAGCGTGACGAGACCAAATTTCCGGGCCAATGAGCAGGCGACCAGCGCGCAGGACTCTCCAAGTCCGACAACCGGGATGTTGACCAGCGATCTCGCAGCCCGCAAGCCCGGGTCGAAGAAGCAGCCGATCGCGACCGCGTCGAAACCCTCTCGCTCCGCGACAAGCGCGGCGTCGCAAATCTGGAGCTCGTTGATTGAGGCGACATAGCGATACTTGATCGCGTCGATCGGCGCACAACCCTCGGCGTAGGTTCCCGGTCGGAGGCCGTGCACACTCACTGCGGCATCATTACCCATCACCGCGGCAGCGTGCTCCGCAATCGTCTTGCGATACAGCGGCATGACCGTCAGGTCGGTAAAGCTCTGGTGCCAGATGCGCATAAGTTCTCCGTCAGGCGGTTTCGTGGCTGCGCTCGATCTTGCGTTTGATGTGCTCGCCCGCGCTGATCACCGGGTAACGCGGCGCCTCGCCGGGTTCGAGGCAGGTAGGCACGCATTCGATGCGCTGGTCGTAATTGGGATGCACGAACATGCCGATCGACAGGCGCCGGCTCTGCGCCATCCCGAGCGGCGGATTGACCACGCGGTGCAGCGTCGAGGTCCAGCGCTCGTTGGTCCAGCGCGCCATCATGTCGCCAAGGTTGACGACGAACTCGCCCGGCTGCGGCTTGACTCCCGCCCAGCTGCCGTCGGGCAGCCGCACCTCGAGCCCACCCTCGGCATCGGTCGCGGCGAGAATCGTCATCGCGCCGTAGTCGGTATGCGCGCCGGTGCGCAGTTGGCCCGGCAAGGGAGGTTCGGTGAGCGCCGGGTAGTGGTGGCAGGACAGAATGCTGAAATGGCGCGCAAGAGTACCGTCGAAGAAATCCTCCGCTAGCGTGAGCGCGGCGGCAAACACGCGCAGCATGTCGCCGGCGAGCCGCTCGTATTCGCGATAGAGCGCCACGAGGGTGGCGTCGAGTCCGGCCGGTTCGGTCGGGATCAGGTTGGGCGCGTAGCTCGTCGCTGCCTCCGGCATGCCCGCGTAGTGGCCGCGGTGGTCGTCGACCGGGCCGAGGAACAAAGTCTCCCTGAGGTCCGGCGGCGTTTGCTGGCCCAGCGTATAGGCAAGGCCGCGGGTGGCGAAGCCGTGGTAGCCGCGCTGCTTGGAAGGACCGGTCGGGTGCCAGCGGTTCTTGGTCTCGGGCGGCAGGTCGAAGAAAGCGAACAGCTCGCGCGTGGCGCGCGCGAGCAGGTCCGACGGAAAGCGGTGGCCGGAAATGATCAGGAAGCCGATGCGCTCGCAGGTCTCGGCCACCTGCGCGGCGGTTGCGCTCCTGGTTCGCGCATCGCCGTCGAGGAACGGGCCGATGTCGACCGTCGGGACGGCGAGGGGCGTGGTCATCGGGCGAATTCTCCCC
>MEQQ01000057.1:11932-20189 GCA_001770285.1 Betaproteobacteria bacterium RBG_16_66_20 | reverse complement strand
GGCACGCGAAAGTTCGGCGTCGATCACCCTCTCATATGCGGGGTCGCTGCCGATAAGGCCGCCGGAAATCAACGCCGCCTTGAGGCGCAGATAGGGTGCGGGGGGCAGATGCGGCTGACGCGCCCACAGGCCGGCGGCCCGGTAGGCACCGATGATACGCGCCAAGGCCTCGCGCGAGAGCTGCGGCAGGAAAGGCGCGACCGCATCGGCCACCGCGCCCGGCGTCGCGGCGAAGAGCGCGGCCTGCGCGCGCACCATGCCGCGCACCAGCCGGCGGCAGGCATCGCGCCTGGCGCGGGTGACGCGGCGCGTCGCGTAGAAGGTGGTGTAGGCAATGTCGCCGCGCTCGGTGAAGCGATGCCAGACGTGGCCGCGGCCTTCGCGTACCAGGCGGTCGGCGTGCGGTTCGAAGACCTGCACCACATCCACGGTACCGCGCAGGAACGCCTGCAGGTTGCGCGCCATCGGGCGGACGCGGCGCCCGGCGATGGCCGCGGGGTCGAGGCCCGCGCGCTGCAGATCGTCCTGGAACGTCATCCACGGCGTCGGCACGTCGCCCGCCGGCGCAACGCGCAGGCCGACGAGATCGCGGAAACGGAATCCCCGCTTGCGCCCGCGGCCGACGAGCAGGAACGGATCGCGCGCGACCACCTGCCCGAAGCAGACCAGCGGGCAATCCGGATCGGCGTCATGGTGCATCATCACCCGCATCGGCCCGCCCCAGGAGACATCCACGCTGCCATCGAGAAGTTTCGTCGCCGTCTGCGCCGTGCTCGGCGAGACCACGTGGCTGATGTCCAGTCCTTCGCTGCGCCAGAAATCGCCGGCGAGCGCAAGATAAAACGGGACGTAGGGAACGGCGCGCATGTTCTCGCACAGCGTGAGCCGCCGCTCGCCGCGCCCTGCCGCCCGCCGCGGGCTGAGTTCCGTATCGCTCACTGGTGTCGATCCCTCCCCAAGCCGCGTAGCCTGTGGATAGTACCGCGCCCAAGTTCTCAGCCGGGAACTCCTGCGCACCGGTGCGACCGCGCAATCTTCGCCGAGGCAGTTGCCTGGGTATACTGATCCGCAGCGATGTCTTCCGCGATCCATCAATTGTCGGCCTCTGAAGCGGCGCGCGCCATCCGGGCAGGCCGGCTGACCTCCGAGACCCTGGTCGCGGCGTGCCTAGAGCGCATCGCCGCGCGCGACGGCGAACTGGCCGCCTGGGCACATGTCGCTGCGGACGCGTCGCTGGCGCAGGCACGCGCGCTCGACCGGCAGCCCGCGCGCGGCCCGCTGCATGGCGTTCCGGTGGGCATCAAGGACATCTTCGATACCGCGGACATGCCGACCGAATACAACTCCGCGATCTATCGCGGCCACCGGCCGCGCGCGGATGCGGCGGCGGTGACGCTGCTGCGGCAGGCGGGCTGCGTCGTCCTCGGCAAGACCGTGACCGCGGAGTTCGCCAACCTGCATCCGCCAGCGACGCGCAATCCGCGCAACCCCGCGCATACACCGGGAGGTTCCTCGAGCGGATCGGCGGCGGCGGTGGCCGATCGCATGGTGCCGCTGGCGCTCGGCACCCAGACCGCGGGCTCGGTGATCCGCCCGGCGGCGTTCTGCGGCGTCATCGGGCTCAAGCCGAGCTTCGGCAGCATCAACCGGACCGGAGTGAAGCCGGTGTCCGATACCTTGGACACGATCGGCCTGTTCTCGAATACCCTCGAGGACGCGGCGCTGGCCCTGAGCCTTCTCTCCGGTCGCCCGGTGCCCGATTTCGCCTCCCAGATCGCCGCGCCGCGCATCGGCGTCGCGCGCACGTCGCGCTGGAACGATGCCGACGCTGCAACCCACGCCGCGCTCGAATCGGCGGCAAGGCGACTCGCCTCGGCGGGCGCCGATGTAAAGGATGCGGCGCTGCCGCCGGCAGCGGAAGCGCTGTTCGACGCGCAGGGACTGATCATGAACTTCGAGGCCGCGCGCGCGCTCGCCTGGGAGCAGTCGAATCATCGGGAAGCGATCAGCGCCACCCTCCTCAAGCGCCTGGACGAAGGATGGGCGGTGTCGCGCGAGCAATACGACAATGCGCGGCAAACGGCGCGCGACGCACGGCGCCAGTTCGCCGACCTGATGCGCGGCTACGACCTGCTGCTCACGCCCAGCGCGCGGGGTGAAGCGCCGCTGGGACTCGCTTCCACCGGCGATTCCCTGTTCAACCGCGTCTGGACGCTCCTCGGCGTGCCCAGCGTATCGCTGCCCAGCGGCAGCGGGCCGAATGGACTGCCGCTCGGCATCCAACTCGTCTCCGCGATCGAGCAGGACACCGCGCTCCTCGCCCATGCGCAGTGGGCGGCGAGCGCCCTCGCCCGGGCCGGCCGGCGGCATTCGCCTGCTCAGCTGCCGGGTACGGTCCCCGCCGGCAGCGTTTCCACGTAGCGGCAGATGTCGCCCGGGCGCGTGAGCCAGATGCGCTCGCGCTGCTTGACGATGTGCTCGATCACCTGCCGGAAGCGGCGCAGCCGGTGCGGCTGGCCGACGATGAAACTGTGCAGCACCAGGCTCATCACCAGCGGCCGGCGCGCCGACTCCTCCAGCATTTCGTCGAAATGGTCGATCAGGTTCTCGCAATAGAGCTGTGACGGCGTGCGCCGCGACACGCACTCCAAGGAGTCGTTGAGGTCGTGGGCGTACGGCATGGAGAGGATCGGGCCGTGCCGGGTGCGAAACCAGACCGGCTGATCGTCGAGCGGCCAGTCCATCATGTAGCGGAAGCCCGCCTCGCGCAGCAGGTCGGGCGAGGCATCGGTCTGCGAAATGTAGGGCGCGAGCCAGCCAGTCGGCCGCGTGCCCTCGTGCTTCTCGATCGCCGCGGCGGCTTCGCGTATGCAGGCCCGCTCTTCGTCGATGGACATGTCGGCTTGCCGTTCCGCGTTGCTGCGGCCGTGGCCGACGATTTCGTCGCCGCGCTTGCTGAACGCCGCCACCATCTGCGGGCAATAGTCATAGAGTTCGGTGTTGACCAGCAGCCCGTAGGGCAGATCGTAGGCTTCGGCGAGCTCGAGCAGGCGCCAGGCGCCGACGCGGTTGCCGTAGTCGCGCCAGGCGAAGCTGCGCACGTTCGGCTGCGGGTGGGGAGCCGCATAGTCGTTGCCGAGACCTTCGCCGAAGGAGAAGTGCTCGACGTTGAGGCACAGGTGCACCGCGAGCCGCTTGCCGCCCGGCCAGCTGTAGTCCTTGCGCCCGGTGATCGCGGAGTAATCGTAGCGGCCGTGCGTTTTCAGTTTCATAGCTCGAATCCCTGTGAACGGCCATTGAGCAGAAATCGGCTCGCCGCCCTGGCAATATCCGTCGCGCGGGCGTCCGTGGCGTCGAAGCCGGCATCCTTAAGCGTGACCAACTCGCCGCGCTTCAGCAGCTTGACCAGCGTAGGCCCCTGCACGCCAAGGTGAGCCTCCCCAGGGACGCAGCACTCGACCACCAGCACCGGCACCTTGATGCGGCGCAGCGTGGCCGCGAGATCAAAGCCGAAATTCATGGCGTAGATCTGCTTGATGCTGCGACGGCACTGGATCATCTCGATCATGCGCGACTCCTGCCGGCGCAGCGCCACGTCCGAGACCTTGCGCGCGGTCATGACCGCGGGGTCCCACCAGATGCCTGCGAGGCTGCCGTAGTCGGCCGCCCATGCGCGCACCAGATGGCCGCCGTCCGGATTCTCGCGATAGGCCGTCATGTGCTTTTTGACGATGTTCATGATCGCAGCATCGCGGTGCTTGCGCGAGATCATCAGGCTGTGGGTCATGCCGATGAGGACGGCCTTGCCGACGCGGTCCGCGAAGCCGGCGGCCATTGCCGCAGCGATCTTGTTGCCGGTGTGATATCCAAGGACGTGGGCCCGCCTGATTCCCTGGGTGTCGAGAAAATGGATCATGTTGCGCGCGAGATCTTCCATCTTCGCCCTCGCCGGCAGCGGGTCCGAGCTGCCGAAGCCCAGAGTGTCGACGGCGAAGCAGCGGAACCTGCTCCCGAGCAACCTCATGATGGGCGCGAAGCTGCGCGCGGAGCGCGGCGTCTCATGCAACAGCAGCAATGGCTCGCCACGGCCGTGGGTGTAGTAGTGGATCTGCCCCTCCGGCGTGTCGGCGTAGCCTCGCTTCATCATCCCTCTCCTGACCGATTATCGTGATTAGACGCTGATATGACCCGTCCGGGTTTGCAAACGGCCGAGGGCAGGCGCAACATGCTGTGCCGTGCCGCTTGCCCGGATTATCGTTGCGCCGCCCACCCGAGGCCTGGATATGGCGGCTGGGTACGGCTGGCCGCAGAGCACGGCGGTGCGCGCGGGGGATTACGTGTTCGTGTCGGGCGTCGTTGCGATCGATCCCGGCACCGGTGAGCGGGTGAACGGAACCGTGACCAGCGAAGCCCACCGCGTCTTTCAGAACCTTAAGCTGGTGCTCGAAAGCGCGGGGACATCGCTCGAGCGCATGGTGCAGGTTCGCGCCATGATCTACGACCGCATCGAATACGACGCCCTCAACCGCGTCTACCGGCAATACGTCCCGAACGGGCCACCTGCGCGCACCGTGTGGAGCGTGCAGATCATCGACGCCTTCAAGGTCCAGCTCGACGCGATTGCCGTTGCCTAACCCCGGAACCATGGATATGACCCCCGCCCGCGAGATCATCACCCCGAAGAACCAGATGCTCAATGTGTCGCGCAATCTAAATCTCCCGCACAGCCCCGGGATCAGGGCCGGCGACCTGATCTTCCTGTCGGGCATGGTGTCGGTCGACCCGGCGACCGGGGAGCGCAGCCTCGGCACGGTCGCGCATGAGACCCGCCAGATCCTGTCGAACATGGCGCACATGCTCGAGTCGGCGGGGTCCTCGCTGGAGCGCGTCGTCAAGATCAACGTGCTCCTCTACGACATGCTCGAGTTCGAGAACATGAACGCGGTCTATCGCGAGTTCTTTCCGCATGACCCGCCGGCCCGCACGACCTGCGGCGTGCAGCTCAGTTCGGGGCTCAAGGTCGAGATCGACTGCATCGCCATCGTGTGATTGCGGACGCCGACAGGCAGGTCAGCGCTTCACGAGCGCGGCGGCGGCCTCGCCCGCGAGGCGGCCCATGTTGGTCGCTGTCAGCAGGCCGGAGCCCGAGAGGTAGCCCCAGTCCGCCGGCCCGGAGAGGCCGCGCGCCGCGCCGCCGCCTGCGAACAGGTTCGGAAACGGCGTCCCGTCCTTCCTCAGGACGCGCATCTCCTTGTTCACTTCGAGCCCGCCCTGGGTGTGGAACAGCGCGCCCATGATCTTCACCACGCGGTAGGGTGCTTTGAGCGCCGGTTTGGTGGAGAAATCGCGGCCGAACGGATCCTTCGCCTTGCCGCTCGCGTAAGCCTCGACCTGCGCCATGGTCTGCGCGAGCGTCGCCGCGTCGCAGCCGACCGTTTTCGCGATTTCCTCCGGCGTGTTGCAGACCTTGAGCGCGCCGGCGTTCTCCGCCTCGACGTGGCTGTGCATCTGCATGGCGATCCTGTGGCAGCGCTCGTCGAAGATCAGCCAGGCGAGGTGGTCGGGCTGGCGCGCGACCTTGAGCGCCTGCTCCGAATAGCCCGCGTTCTCGTTCGAGAAGCGCTTGCCGTGCTTGTTGACCTGGTAGCCGCCCTCGGTGATCGCAGGCCAGCCGATATGGGTCGCGTGCGGCGTCGCGACCGCGCCGTGCCCCTGGAACGAGCCCATGTCCTTGACCGACGCGCCCAGTTCCTCGCCCCACTTCACCGCGTCGCCGGTATTGCCGGGGTGCCCGTGGTAGTGCGCATCGACCATTTCCGGGATGTACTTCGCGATCATCGCCTTGTCCCCGCCGTAGCCGCAGCAGGCGAGGATCAGCGCGTCGCAGCCCATGTCCTCGGTCTTGCCGTCCGGCCGCGTCACACGCACGCCGCGGATCCGGCCGTCCGGGTCGGCGTACAAGTCCGTCACGCGCGCGGAGGTTGCGAGCAGGATGTGCTCGGCTTCGACCGCGTTCAACAGCACTGCGAGCAGTTCGGCGCCGAAGCGCGACGGCGAGGCGTGCATGTGCATCCGGCTGTGGCCCGGATATTGAAAATCGAGGATGCATGAGAGCGGCAGCTTGTACCGGTCGACCAGCCAGTCGATGGTCTTCGCGGATTCGCGCGCGATATGCCAGGCCATCACGTGGTCGCACTCGCCATGCGCCTTGTTGATGATGTCGTTGGCGAGGATCTCCGGCGTGTCGTCCATCAGCCCGGCCGCGCGCTGCAGCTTGGTGCCGGCCGCGGGGATCTGCCCGCCCGAGAGCGAGGTGCTGCCGGTCGGCTTGGCGTCGCGCTCGAGGATCAGCACCTCGGCGCCGCGCTCATTGGCGGCCAGCGCCGCGATCGTGCCGCAGGCGCCGGCACCGATGATCAGCACCTGGGTGCGGCTCGGGAACGTCTTTCCTTCGGCCTTCAACAGCGGCATGTCATCCTCTAGAGTAAGGATGCGCGTGGAGCAAGCGCGAATTTGGTCTCTAAAGCGCTTGAGCCGCGCCGAGAGGGGCCTTAACATCATAGAACAAACGGGACCGACACATGAGCAACGAGAAAACCAGCCCGGCCCGCGCCCGGGCCGCCGGCAACGTGCGCGAACTGATGCGCTGGGCTGCCGAGGCCCGCAGCCGACCGCTGCCGCAAGCCGTGCGGCGTCGCGCCGCGACGATCCTTTCGGATGACTTCGGCGCCATCGTCGCCGGCTCGCTCGAGCCGCAGGTGGCGCGCGCGCGCGAAGGATTCGTGCGCACCGCGTCCGGAACCGCGGAGGCCACGGTGTTCGCGAAAGGCGCGCCTCGCCTCGACCGGTATTCGGCAGCCTGCGCGAACGGCATGGCGATCACCTGGTGCGAACTCGACGAAGGGTTCCGGAATGCTTCCTGCCACGCGGGCGCCTACACGATCCCCGCGCTGCTCGCCGAGGCCGAGGCGCGCGGGCTGACCGTGGACGAAGTGCTGCGCGCGCTCGCCATTGCCTACGAGGTGACGACCCGCTTCGCGCTCGCCTTCCCGTTCCCCGCGTTCAACGTCCATCCGCACGCCGCGTTCGCGACGATCGGTGCCGCGGCCGCGGTATCTCTGGTGCGCGGGCATGACGCGAAGACGATGCAGGATGCGGTGACCGGCGCCGCCAGCATGACCTTCGCGGGTCCTTTCGATACCGCGGTGGAAGGCTCGCTGGTGCGCAATGGCTGGACCGCGGCCGGCGCCTGGATCGGGCTGCGCGCCGCGGAGTGGGCGGAAGCGGGCATCGCCGGCGGCATCGATACGCCGTACGACGTCTTCGCCGGCATCTTCAGGACGCGCGCCATTCCGGAGGCGCTGGTCGAAGGCCTCGGCACGGCGTGGTCGGTCGCCAACGGCTACCACAAGATTTACGCGTGCTGCAACTACGCTCATGCGGCGGTCGAAGCGACGCTGAATCTGCGCGGCCGCCTGAAGCAGCGCAAGGCCGAGGACATAGAGGAAATCCTGGTGGAAGCCGGCCCGGGCGGCCTCGCGCTGACGACGGTCGAACCCGAGACGGTGCTTGCCGCCAAGTTCTCGATCCCGCACGCGGTCGCGGCGACCACGCACCTGGGCACCGCGGGCGCGGCGGCATTCACCTTCGACACGCTGCGCGATGAAAGCATCGCCGGATTGCGCCGGCGCGTCCGCCTCGCGCCCTACGCCGATGTCGGGCCCGCGCCGAGGGACCGCCCCGCGCGCGTGGTGTGGAAATTCCGGGACGGCGAAGAGATGTCCGCCGTCGTCGAGAACCCGCGCGGCGGCGCCGACCAACCCTTCGACGAGCCCACGCTGCTGTCGAAACTCGCCGACAACGCGGGCGGCGTTTTCCCCGCGGCGCCAAAGCTGCTGGCCGGCATCATCAAGGGCGAGCCCGCGCTGCTCGCGCAGCCGTGGCACGACGTCGTTGCAAACCTGGTAGTGAAAAACACCTGACGCTCGCGCGAGAACTCGTTCAGGTACTGCGCGCCACGGCGAGGCAGCCGCTGCCGGATGATGTGGCGCGCGCAGCGGCGCTGCACTTCATCGACGCCCTCGGCGTCGGTCTCGCGGCGGCAGGCTCGCCCGTCGGCGCCGCCTATCGGGAAGCCGGCCGGCAGTTCGCGAGTGGCGGCCCCGCTACAGCGTTCGGCATGGCGACGGGCGCGGCGGCAGCCGATGCGGCGCTCGTCAACGGCGGGCTGATGCACAGTCTCGAATTCGACGACACA
>MEQQ01000057.1:11042-11895 GCA_001770285.1 Betaproteobacteria bacterium RBG_16_66_20 | reverse complement strand
CGCCGCCACCGCGCTCGCGGCCGCCGAAGCGGGCGGTGCGACCGGCGCCGCACTGCTCGGCGCCTACGTGCGCGGCTGGGAGGTGATCGCGCGCTTCGGACTCGCGGCGCCGGGCCGCTTCCACGCCCAAGGCTTCCAGGCCACCTCGGTCGCCGGCACGCTCGCGGCCGCCCTGGTAGCGGCGGATCTCGCCGGCCTGCCGGAGGACCAGAGCGTCGCTGCCCTGGGGATCGCGCTCAGCCAGTCTTCCGGCGTGATGGAATTCCTGAGCAACGGCTCGTCGGTGAAATCGCTGCATTCAGGATGGGCAGCACACGGCGGCGTGCTCGCGGCCATGCTCGCGCGCGCCGGCATGAGCGGGCCGGAAACCTCGCTCGAAGGCCGCTGGGGGCTGTTCCGCCGGTTTGCCGATGACGATACCGCGGCGGAGCGCCTGCGCGCCCTCCTCGGGGACATCGGGCGCAAGTGGCACCTGCCGGACGCCGCGTTCAAGTTCTATCCGTGCTGCCATTACCTGCACCCATTCATCGAAGCCGCGGGGATTCTCGCGGACCGTGGCGTGCGCGCCGCTGACGTGAAGGCGATCGTCTGCGAAGTGCCGGCTGGTGCGGCGCCCGTCATCTGCGAGCCCTGGGAACGCGCGCTCGAACCCGCAACCGGGCACGCGGCGCGCTGGAGCCTGCCGATCGTGGTCGCGGCGCGCCTCGTCGAGGGCAAAGTGGACCTTGCCACCTTCGAGCAGCCGGCCTCACCGCCGGTGCGCGAGCTGGCGAAGCGGATCCGCTGGGTGCCGCTCCAGAACGCCCGCTTCCCCGAACGCTTCGAGGCCGTGATCACCTGCGATACGGTGGCA
>MEQQ01000057.1:2914-11022 GCA_001770285.1 Betaproteobacteria bacterium RBG_16_66_20 | reverse complement strand
CGTCGACGACGTCGACGGCAATCACACGCGGCCGCCCGCCCCGGGACGCGTGATGGAGAAATTCCGCACCAATGCAGCGCGCACGCTCGCCCCGGGCGCGGTGGACGCGCTCGCGCAGGCGGCGCAAGGCTTGGCGTCGGCCCCGGATCTCAAGGCACTGAGCCGCACGCTGCGGCAGGTCGGGCCGTCGTGACATCGCGCCCCGCAAGCCCGCGCATCGGGGGCGTGGTGCCCTGAACGGGATAAAATCCCTGCGGCCCATGATCAAGATCCGGGAGATCGACCACGTCGTCCTGCGCGTCAAGGACATCGAGGCGATGCGCCGTTTCTACTGCGACGTGCTCGGCGCCGAGCACGTCGCCTACCGCCCGCAATTCGGCATGAGCCACCTGCGCGTCGGCGCCTCCATGATCGATCTGCTCGCCATCGACGGCCCGCGCGGCATCTCCGGCGGCGCCGCCGCCGGCAGGGAAGGTCGCAACATGGACCACCTGTGCCTGCGCATCGAGCCATTCGACCAGGAGGCGATCGTCGAGCACCTCAGGCGCCACGGCGCCCCGGTGGGCGACATCAAGCCGCGCTTCGGCGCCGAGGGCAACGGCGTATCGATATACCTCACGGATCCCGAAGGCAACGTCGTCGAGCTCAAGGGACCTTCCGACGGCAGCGCCAAGCCGCCGCCTGTCTGAATTCAGGGAAGCAGGAGGACCTTGCCGAAGATCTCTCTGGAGGCTACGACCCGGTGCGCTTGGGCGGCGTCAGCGAGCGGAAAAGTGGCGTGGACAACCGGCTTCAGCCTGCCCTCCGCCACGAAGCCCATGACTGTCCTGAGCTCCGTCAACGTGGCGTTCTTCGATCCAACAAGCCGAAGCTGCCGGCGGAAGAACGGGATGATGTCCAAGGGGACGACTTCGCCGGCGTGCGCACCTACGGTGACGATCACGCCATCCGTCTTCAGGCATTCGAGGCTTCGGGTGAACACGTTGCCGCCGATGTGTTCCATGACGACGTCCACCCCCTTGCCACCCGTGAGCTCCAGGACACGCTGCGCGAAATTCCCTTCGGTGTAGTTGATGAGGTGGTGGGCGCCCAGCGCCTTGGCCCGCTGGAGCTTCTGTTCACTGCTCGCGGTGGCGAAAATGGTGGCGCCCGCCAGGCCGGCCACCTGGATCGCAGCACTCCCGATACCGGAGCCTGCGGCCTGGATGAGGACGGTATTGCCTGCTCGAAGGCCGCCGCGGTTGATGAGCACATGCCAGGCGGTACCGAAGGCGATCTGGCTCGCGGCGGCGTCCTGAAAGCTGACCTGCGATGGCAAACGCTGCAGGGAGGAGAGCGGGACTTTGACGAACTCGGCGTAGCCGCCTGGCAAATCCATGCCGAAGTAGCCGCCCTGCTCGCACAGGTTGTCTCGGCCGCTGACACAAAACTCGCAGGCGGCACAGGGAACGCGGCATGAAACCCAGACGCGGTCCCCCTCCTTCAGAGGGCTTGCCTCGCCCCCGATGGCGGCCACCTCGCCGGCAAATTCCCGTCCCAGAATATGAGGAAAGGTCAGCGGAATGCGGGAGGTGCCGGCCCGGACGTCCAGGTCCACATGATTGATGCCCACCGCGCGCACTCGCACCACCGCCTCGCCGACCCCTGGCGCCGGCTTGCGAGTCTCCTCGCAAACCAGGACTTCCGGACCGCCAAACCGGTGGAACCAGGACACCTTCATCGTCATGGCATTGTGGCATGGTTCGGTTGCGCCATTTCGTCGTCGAGCCACGCCAGCCCGGAAACGTGCACCTCTGATCGGCGTTCGCGGCTTGACATTTCGCGCGGGCAGCGGAAGATGCGCATTGCCGTCGGCTGGACGGAAATCCAAAAAAAGGAGAGGGATATGAAACGTCGAGTTCCGTTGCTGTTGTCGGCATTCGCAGGCGCCGTGAGCCTCGCGGTCGCGGGCGCCGCCTTCGCCCAGGCACCGATGCAACTGCGGTGGGGCCACTACCTCGCCGATGGTCCTTTCGTCCAGCTCGAGAAGGACTTCGCCGCCAAGATCGAGAAGCGCACCAACGGGCGCGTGAAGATCGCCATGACCTTCGCGGGTGGCCTGGGCAAGGATACGGAGTTGCTGATGCTGGTCAGCAAGGGCGCGATTGACATGACCTCCACCGCGCCGGGATACAACCCAGATCAGCTCAGATACTGGCGCGCGTTCCAGACTCCCTTCGTGTTCCAGACCAGCAAGCAGGCGATGGACCTCCTGGTCAAGGTCATAGAGGAGTTCCCGGTCTACAAGCAGGAGTTCGAGAAGATCGGGACGCAGTGGCTGTTCCAGCAGCCGCTCGGGGAGTACTACATGACCGGCTCGTCGCCGGACTGCCTCAGCGTGGACAAGCTCCGCGGCAAGAAGATGCGCAGCTTCGGGGCCGACATCCCCAAGGCCTTCACTGCCATCGGCGCGGTGCCGGTGACCGTGGCCCCGCCCGCGATCTACGAGGCCCTGCAGCACCGCAACCTCGACTACTCGTTCATCAACGCGGGCAACATCCAGCAGTACAAGCTGCACGAAGTCGCCAAGTTCAATTGCGGCCCGATGATGGCGATAACCGGCCACAACATCTCCATCAGCAAGCGCACCTGGGACCGGCTGCCCGCGGACGTGCAGAAGATCTTCCTCGACCAGTCGCGCGAGACCATGGCGGAATACCTGGCGTGGGTCGGGGATTTCGAGGCCAAGGCAGTGGCCAACCTCAAGGCGCAGGGCGCGACCTTTACCCCGTTCCCGGCGGCCGAACTCAAGAAGTGGCGGTCCATGACCCCGGATTTCCTCGGGGAGTGGGAGAAGGCGACCGCCGCGGCCACCGGCGATGCGGAGACGCCCAAGAAAGTGGCGGCACGCTGGAGGCAGCTGCTCGCGCAATAAAGAAGAAACCCGCGCCCGGTTCCACCGGGCGCGGTTCGTTGTTCGATACCCCGGCCGGAAGGGAAATTCATGCAGTGGCTTGGCGTGAAGCTGCAGCGCTTGGCGGTGGGCATGCTGCTGCTGGGCGCCGTCGGGATGATCATTTCGATGCTCCTCGGCGTCGCCGACGTGGTGGGGACCAAGTTCCTCGGCATGCCGGTGCACGGGACGCTCGAGATCACCGAGAGCACCATGGTGCTGATCGTCTTCGGCGCCCTCGCCTACACCCAGGAGCGGCGCGGCCACATCCGCGTCGAGCTCCTGTACAACCATGCGGGTCCGCGGGGAAAGTCGTTCATGGAGGCGGTAACGCACCTTCTCGCGCTCGTCTATTTCGTGCTGCTCTGCTGGCAGGGGATCGGCGAGCTCAGGTACAGCTGGGAGATCCGCGAGGCGACGATGGGCACCATCCGCTTCCCCCTTTATCCCGCACGCTTTCTGCTGGTCGTCGGCACCGCGCTGCTGATCGTGCAGCTCGCGCTCGACGTGATTTCGGACCTGGGACGCATGTGGCGCGGGGAGCCGCCCCCGCCGCCGCCCGCACCACCATCACCCGGGGATGCGTTGCCGCAAGGCAGCTAGGACGCTCGCGTGCCCTTGCTCACACCGGAGGTGGCCGGCTACATCGTGGGGGGGCAGTTGCTCATCTGGCTCGCCCTCGGTGCGCACATCGGCGTCGCCCTCGGCCTTTCCGGATTCCTCGGGATCTATCTCACCGTCGGGCCGGACGCGGCGTTCGCGCAACTCTCGGCGGTCCCCTTCGGCACCACCAACTCCTTTGCCCTGGCGGTGATTCCGCTGTTCATCCTGATGGGCTCCTTCGCCACCGTGGCGGCCATCACCACCGACCTGTTCCGGGCTGCGTACGTCTGGCTCGGCGGCCTGCGGGGCGGGCTCGCCATGGCCACCGTCCTGTCCTCGGCCTCCTTCGGCGCGGCATCGGGCTCGACCATCGTCAACGCCGCCGTGTTCACGAAGATGGCGATGCCGGAGATGACCCGCTTCGGCTACGACGTGCGCTTGAGCGCGGGCTGCATCGCCGCAGCGGGAACGCTCGCCGCCCTGATCCCGCCCAGCATCCTCATGGTCATCTACGCCGTGATCACCGAGCAGTCCATCGGCAAGCTGCTCATCGCCGGCATCGTGCCGGGCGTGCTTACGGCGCTGATCTACTGCGGCGGGATCTACCTCATCGCCCGCGTGCGGCCGGACATCGCGCCGCGGGCCAAGCTCAGCTTCTCCTGGGGAGAGCGGTGGCGGTCGCTCTACGGCGTCTCCGGGATCGTGGTCCTCTTCGTGATCGTGGTGGGCGGCATCTACGGAGGATACTTTCCGGCCACCTACGCAGGGGCGGTGGGGGCCTTCGGCGCCTTCGTCATCGCGCTCGCCAAGCGCCGTCTCAGCATGGGCTCGCTGCTCGAAGTCCTCAAGGAAGCAGCCGTGACGACCTCGGTGATCTTCATCATCGTGGTGGGCGGGATACTGTTTGCGCGCTTCCTCACCTACTCCGGGCTGGTGACGATGATATCGGCGGCGGTACTGAGCCTGGGGGGCGACAAGTACACCTACCTGCTGGGGTTCGTGCTGCTGTTCACCGTCCTTGGCTGTTTCATCGAGCCGATCGCGATCATGGTGATGACCCTGCCGATCATGTTCCCGGTGATGAAGGACGCGGGCTTCGACCCCATATGGCTGGGCGTGATCGCCGTCAAGCTCGCCGAGATCGGCGTACTCACGCCGCCGGTGGGACTGAACGTCTTCGTGGTGAAGAGCTCCTCCCCGGTCCCCGTTACGCTCGGCCAGGCCTTCGCCGGGGTGACGCCCTTCATCGTCCTCGACTTTCTCTCCCTGGGGCTCTACGTCGCCTTTCCGGAGATGATCCTGTGGTTACCCAACCTCATGAAGTCGTAGCCCGCCCGGCGGGTGATCCCAACGAGCCCGCGAGAGCTCATCGCGTAGGCCGCCGACGCCGCGCTCAAGACGGAACCGGCGGCTCGACCAGCACGCTGTTCGACGGCGCGCTGCTGGCGCCGGAGGCATCGCAGGCCCGGACGTAATACCGGTAACGCACGCCGCCGAGAATGGTGGCATCGGTCCACTGGTTCGCTTTCACGCCGTCGACGATTCTCACCTTGCGCTCGTCGTCGGCGCGGTACACGTCGTAGTGCACCACCGCGCCGCTCGGCTTGCTCCAGCGCAGGGCCGCCCCTCTGCCCCTGATCTCCGCCCGAAGCGCGCCGCCATCCGCGCCCCATTGCGGCGCCGTGCCCTCCGGCTCGTAGGCCGGCGCATGCCGCGCGCCCTTCGGCCAGAGGTAGCAGACGACTTCCTTGTGCGTGCCGTCCAGGTCCTTGCAGTAGTTGCAGTAGTCGCATTGCACGATCCGGTCGCGCTGCCCCGCGCGCACCTTGGTCGGCCAGTACGGGTCGGCGAGCAGGCCGCGCGCGATGGCGACGATGTCGGCCTTGCCGCCCGCGATGACGCTCTCGGCGTCGTCCGGGTCCGAGATTTTTCCGGCCACCGCGATCGGCACCTGGTAGCCCTTGGCGCGCACGAAGCTGCGGATCTCCGCGGCAAGGTGGGCGTGAACCATCGGCGGATACCAGTTGCCGGGCATCGCGCGATCGCCCGAGTAGCCGGTGTACGGATACGGAACCTCGCCGGGCTTGTGGATCGCGTCCTCGAACTTGCCGCCCACCGAAAGCGAGATGTAGCCGAAGCCGAGCTGCGCAAGGCGCAGCGCGATCAGCTTGGAATCCTCCACGGTGTAGCCGTCCCGGATGAATTCCTCCGAATCGATGCGGATGCACACCGGAAAATCCGCGCCTACCTTGCGGCGGATGTTCTCCATCACCCTGCCGATCAGGCGCAGCCTGCCTTCCAGGCTGTCGCCACCGTACTCGCCGCTGCGCCGGTTGGCGCGCGACAGGAACGAAGCCAGCGTGTAGGCGTGCGCGGCGTGCAGCTCGGCGCCGTCGAATCCGGCGCTTCGCGCGCGCCGCACCGCATCGCCGAACTGCTCCACGATGGCGTCGATTTCCTGCAGCGCGAGCGTATCGACCGTCTGGCGCCAGCCGGTGCGCGCCACCTTCATGAAATGGATGATCTGCGGCACCACCTTGGAATCGGAAGTGTCGTGGATGCGCTTCACCATGTCCGCGAGGCCCGGCACGTACTTGTCCTCGCTGATGCGCAGCAGCGGCCCGGACTTCGCGTGGTGAACGGCCATCGCCTCCACCACCACCAGCCCCACCCCGCCCGCGGCGTAGCCCGCGTAGCGGTCCGAAATCGCCTGGTTGACGAATCCGTCCTCCCCCGACAGGCGCGTCACCATCGCCGGCACCATGATCCGGTTCGGGATCACCATTCCGCCAATGGCGAGCGGCTCGAACAGTTTCATTGGATTATTCAAAACGGGACCTCATTCAATCATGCCGGCAACTGGAAGCCCTTCTCTCGGAACAGGCGCAGGCATGCATTGGCCGCCTCCGCGTCGTACACGGTTGCGCATCCGCGCTCGATTTCGGCCAAGGCCTTCTCGATCCCCAATCCGGGCCGGTACGGCCGGTGCGAGGACATCGCCTCGACCACATCGGCCGGCACCATGATCCGGTTCGGGATCACCATTCCGCCAATGGCGAGCGGCTCGAACAGTTTCATTGGATTATTCAAAACGGGACCTCATTCAATCATGCCGGCAACTGGAAGCCCTTCTCTCGGAACAGGCGCAGGCATGCATTGGCCGCCTCCGCGTCGTACACGGTTGCGCATCCGCGCTCGATTTCGGCCAAGGCCTTCTCGATCCCCAATCCGGGCCGGTACGGCCGGTGCGAGGACATCGCCTCGACCACATCGGCCACCGCCATGATCCGGGCATCGAGCAGGATTGCCTCCCCTTTGAGACCTTGCGGATAGCCGCTGCCGTCCATGCGTTCATGGTGCTGCAGCGCGATCTGCGCCACCGGCCAGGGAAACTCCACGACCTTCAGCACGTCGTGGCTCGCCTGGGCATGTTCCTGGACCAACCGATACTCGGGCGCGCTAAGTTTGCCCGGCTTGGAGAGGATTTCTGACGGCACGAGGATCTTGCCGATGTCGTGCAGATGGCCGGCGACCCGCAATCCCTCCTGCCGGCCGGCGTCGAACCCGAGTTCGGCGCCAATGGCAACCGCGATTTCTGCCACGCGCCGCTGATGGCCGGCGTTGTACGGGTCGCGCATCTCGCTCATCGTCGTCGCCACTTCAACGGTGCTCATGAGCGCGGTCCTGAGTTGCTCGACGTAGCGCTGAATCTCCTCTTCGGCGCGCTTTTTGTCGGTGATGTCCTGCATCAAGCCGATGATCGCCGGCCGGCCGCGGTAGGTCGCGCGCGCGCCGTGCGCCCCGACCTCGACTTTCGAGCCGTCCTTGCGCAGCCCGGTGAAGCCGTAGTTGGCGATTTCCATCTCGCCTTCCAGCCGCCGACGTATGTTTTCCGCCGAGATGCCGCGATCTTTCTCGTGGACGATCGACAACGGGTCCGCGCCGATCATTTCGTCGGCCGATTGGTAGCCGAAGATCTCCGCGAAACGTGGATTGACATAGGCGAACTTGCCGTCCTGGATGATGTAGCTGCCGGCGATCGACTGCTCGACCAGGCTTCGGAACTGTTCTTCCGCCGCGCGCAGGCTTTCCTCCGCCCGCTTGCGCTCGGTGATGTCGCTGATTGTCCCGATCATTCTGCGGGGCTGGCCCCGCGCATCGAATTCGAGTTCGCCCAAGCCGTGCACCCAGCGCGCTTCTCCGTCATTCTTCCGGATAATGCGGTATTCCCTGTCAAAACGGACGTGCTTTCCCAGTACCTCATCCGCAAAATAGCGGCTTAGCCGTTCCTGCCACTCCGGGTGGACGATTGACAGCCACCCTGCAACCGATCGTTCGTAGTTGTCGTCTATTCCAAAAATGTCATCGAGAACGGCTGAACTTTTCCACCTGGCCGCCGGTATGTCGAGAACGTAACTTCCCAAACCGGCTACTGATTGCGACTCTCTGAGCAATCTTTCGCTCTCCCGCAACGCTTCCTCCGCCCGCTTGCGCTCGGTAATGTCCTGCGACATGCCGCGCACCATGGGCGCGGCAACGCCCTCGGTCCGCAGCGTATTGTGGTATTCCCACC
>MEQQ01000057.1:2246-2889 GCA_001770285.1 Betaproteobacteria bacterium RBG_16_66_20 | reverse complement strand
CACGCGGATCAGGCCGCTCGCCTCACCTCGGGTGCGAATTTCGGTCAGATACGCTGCGAACAGATCGCGCACCGCCGGGTCGAGCAGATCGGCAAAATTCATGCGCAGCAAGGCCTCGCGCGAATACCCCGAGATTCGGACCGCCGCCGCATTCACCGAGAGCAGCTTCCCTTCCAGATCGTGTGTGCATATCAAGTCCCGACTGTTTTCGACCAGATCGCGGTAGCGGTCCTCGCTCGCGCGCAGCGCCCGCTGCCCCTCTTCCAGGGAGGCGGTGCGTTGCGCTACCAGCGCTTCGAGCCCCCTTTCGTGTGTCCTCGACTCGACCATCAGTTTCGCCAGGTAAGCCAGTAAGAAGCTGAAAAGGAGACCCAATGCGGCCTCAAACGAGAGCCTTTGGCGATCGAGCCATCCTGTTACAGGCGCGACGCTCAGGGTCCAGGTCGCGTTGGGAATTTTTATTGCGTACCCGACAGGTTCAATCAGGGCGGCGGACGAGGATGCGGCGATGACCAGTTTTTGTCCGGTATTCGGGTCGCTGCGCCAGAGTTCGTAGGCAAAGCCTCGCTGCGCAAGATCTGCCAAGTCGGCGGCCTTAAGGACCTCGGGAAAGCGGATCAGAACGCTGGTGAATCCCCAGAAG
>MEQQ01000057.1:1918-2214 GCA_001770285.1 Betaproteobacteria bacterium RBG_16_66_20 | reverse complement strand
CGGCAACCGTCCAACCGCACCCAGCCCGCCTTGAAGCAGATTGAACGGCCCGTCGAGCGTAAGCTTGCCGGTGTCCCGGGCCACGAAGGCTGCCTTGGTCTTCGCCGGGTCCTTCAACAAATCGTGGCCGATGGCCTGTTCGTTGCCGGCCAGCGGCACAATGTTTCGGACTACACCACCGGGTGCAAGTTGCAGGGAAGCGGCACCCGGGTAGAGCGGAAGCATGCTGTTGGCGATGATATCGAAATCGCGGATCGCGCCGTTGCCGTGGCGAACCAGGACCGCCAGGGCATAAG
>MEQQ01000057.1:1681-1894 GCA_001770285.1 Betaproteobacteria bacterium RBG_16_66_20 | reverse complement strand
TGCGCACGAGCGCACCCCCATGGTCATCGGCCATGTTAAGAGCACGCGCCCGAGCCTCCTGAACGTAAGCCTGGTTCAAGCGCGAGATCAGGCTTGTTGCAGCAACCGCGGCGAGCAGGAACACGACCAACGCAACACTCAGCGCACGAGTTAGGCGGCGACTTGTCAAACGGAACATCTGCTCTTTTGTCTGGCCGATGGTCGGAGCAATAC
>MEQQ01000057.1:792-1494 GCA_001770285.1 Betaproteobacteria bacterium RBG_16_66_20 | reverse complement strand
CTCGGCGACCACCGTCAGCCGCAGCGAGTGCGCGAGCGAGATCATGGTCTGCACCAGCGTCATCGTGTCCGGGTCGTTGAGCATCGTGATGATGAACGAGCGGTCGATCTTGAGCGTCTGCACCGGGAGCTTCGCCAGGTAGCCGAGCGAGGAGTAGCCGGTGCCGAAGTCGTCGATCGCAATCGCGATTCCGAGCTCGCGCACTTCCTTCAGCTTCTGGATGTTGCCCTCGATGTCCTCGATCACGAGGCTTTCCGTGATCTCCAGATCGATCCCGGGCGGCGCCGCGCCGCGTTTGATCGCCTCCTTCACCGTGTTGACGAAGTCCCGCTTGCGCAATTGGATCGCCGACACATTTACCGCCACTCGCGGCGTCGGCAACCCAAGCTGCACCCATCGGAAGTGATCCGTAACGGCCCTGGACAGCGCCCAGGCGCCCACATCGAGGATCATTCCGGTCTCCTCCATCAGCGGGATGAATTTCATCGGCGGGACGAGCCCCAGTTCGGGGCTCTGCCAGCGGATTAGTGCCTCCACGCCGACGATGCGCCGCGTCTCGAGCTCCACCTTCGGCTGGTAGTGCAGCACGAATTCCTCCTTTTCCAGCGCCTGGCGAAGCTTGCTCTCGAGCGTGAGTTTCTCGCCGCTCTTTTCGGTCATCTCCGGCGAGTGGAAGACATGCCGCTCGCCGGTTTCCTTGGC
>MEQQ01000057.1:589-714 GCA_001770285.1 Betaproteobacteria bacterium RBG_16_66_20 | reverse complement strand
CTTCGCCGAAATCCGGATTTCGGAATCGCCCAGTCGCATGGACTCACTGAAGCAGTCGTGCCACGTCCTCTCTATCCTGCGTGTCACCTCGGACTTCCCCTTGACCCCCTGCAGTACGATCGCAA
>MEQQ01000057.1:244-545 GCA_001770285.1 Betaproteobacteria bacterium RBG_16_66_20 | reverse complement strand
TGCGCCAGGCGCCCGGCCAGTTGCTTGAGCAGCGCGTCGCCCGCCTGGCGGCCGAGCGAGTCGTTCACCGTCCTGAAACGCTCCACGTCCGCAAGGACAAGTGCGATCTTGTCCCCCGCGCCGCCCGCCGCATGGACGTATTGGTTCAGGCGATCGAGAAACAGCGTGCGATTGGCAAGCCCGGTGAGCGAATCGTAGAAGGCGAGGTAATCAAGCCTGTTCGTCTTTTCGATATGGTCGAGCGCAAACGAGATATCACCCGCCAGTTCGAGCAAAAGCCTCATTTCCTCCTCGTCGAAAA
>MEQQ01000057.1:0-176 GCA_001770285.1 Betaproteobacteria bacterium RBG_16_66_20 | reverse complement strand
GCGACCGAGCGAATGCCCCGGTCCGCATGCTCCTTCTTGTAGCGGATCCGCGGATCCCGCTCCACATCGTTCACCACGATCGCCTTTTTTTCCGTGACCGCCCGCACCGCAGCTCCCTGCCCTTCGGGCGCATCGGCGCGCAGCGACATCCGGCCGCGCACCGCCTCCAGAAACCC
>MEQQ01000056.1:9353-17253 GCA_001770285.1 Betaproteobacteria bacterium RBG_16_66_20 | reverse complement strand
GAAGCTGCTCGGCAAGGGCGCGACCGGGACGGTGTACCTCGCCAAGGACACCTTTTCGGGCAAGGAAGTGGCGCTCAAGACCATCGAGCCCGAGGTCTTCCGCGATCCCGAATTCGGCACCGTCTACCGCTCGCAGTTCCTGAACGAGGCCTCGCTCGCCGGCAAGCTGCGCCACCCGCACATCGTCGCGATCCTGGACGCGGTGGTGGAGGAGAACTCGGGCTACATCGCGATGGAGATCGTCACCGGGGGGGATCTGGCGCAGTTCGTCAAGCCCGACAGCCTGCTGCCGGTCGAGGACGTGCTGCAGATCGGCTTCAAGTGCTGCGGCGCGCTCGATTACGCGTTCAACCAGGGCATCGTCCACCGCGACATCAAGCCCGCCAACATCATGATCGTGCAGGGCACCGACGTGAAGATCGCCGATTTCGGCGCCGCGTTCCTGCGCAAGACCCAGGCGGTGCAGACCGCGGCCATGGGCTCGCCGTTCTACATGTCGCCCGAGCAGATCGAGGGCAAGGAACTGACGCTGCACAGCGACATGTACTCGCTCGGCGTGGTGCTCTACGAGCTGCTGACCGGCAAGCGGCCGTTCGTCGCCGACACGCTCGAGGCGCTGGTGAAGAAGATCCTGCAGGAGAACCCCGCGCCGCCCTCGAGCCTGCGCAAGGGCTTGCCGAAGGACATCGACATGGCGATGCTCCGGCTGCTGGGCAAGAAGCCCGAGCACCGCTTCGCCACCTGGGCCGAGCTCGCGGTCGAGCTGTCGCGCCTGGGCTCGCTGGTGCTGCCGCCGGGCGCGATCCCGGACAGCGAGAAGTTCGTGGCGCTGAAGCGCGTGCCGACGCTCGCGGGGCTGTCGGACGCCGAAATCTGGGAACTGGCGCGCGCCGCCAGGTGGTCGCGCGTGGAGAAGGCGAAGAACATCATCCGCGAGGGCGAGCCGGGGCAGAGTTTCTTCTTCGCCGCCAAGGGCGAGGTCAAGATCGTGCGCCAGAACCGGCTGCTGAACATGGTGAGCACGGGCGAATTCTTCGGCGAGATGGCGTACATCTGGGGCGGCGAGCTGCCGCGCCATGCGACCGCGGACGCGATGACCGACCTGCTGCTGGCGGAGTTCGAGCCGGCCGCGGTGGCGCAGATGAGCCCCGGCGCGCAGCTGCAGGTGGTCAAGTCGCTGACCCGCAACGTGATCGACCGGCTGGCGCTCGCCAACGCGCGCCTGGCAAACGTGCGCTAGCTTGCCGACGCGTTGCGCCGGCGCAAAGGCGGACTGACATGAAAGGATATCAACCGATGATTCGATTCCTCTGCCTCTCCCTCGGACTGCTCGCTGCGGGCGCGGCCACGGCGCAGGCGCCGTTCCCGGGCCGCCAGGTGTCGATGGTGGTCGGCTTCGCCCCGGGCGGCGGCACCGACACCGCCTCGCGCATCATCGCCAAGAAGCTCGCCGAGAACCTCGGGCAGTCGGTGGTGGTGGAGAACAAGCCCGGGGCCGGCGGCAACATCGCGACCGACCTGGTCGCCAAATCCGCGCCGGACGGCGCCACCATCCTGCTCGCCTCGGTCGGCTCGCTCACGGTGACGCCGCACCTGGTGGCGAAGCTGCCCTACGACCCGTTCAAGGACCTCGCGCCGATCACGCTGGCGGTGGTGTTCCCGAACCTGCTGGTGGTGCACCCTTCGCTCGGCGTCAACACGCTCGCCGAGTTCGTCAATCTGGCGCAGGCGAAGCCGGGCGCGATCACCTTCGGCTCCTCGGGCATCGGCGGCGCGGGGCACCTCGCGGGCGAACTGTTCAAGATCGTGGCCAAGATCGACATCGTGCACGTGCCCTACAAGGGCGGCGGCCCGGCGGTGGCGGACCTGCTCGGCGGCCAGATCGGGGCGGTGTTCGCGACGCCGGCTTCGGCGGGCGTGCACGTCAAGGCGGGGAAGATCCGCGGGCTGGCGATGACCGGCGCGGCGCGCTCGCCCTCGATGCCCGAGGTACCGACGATCGCGGAGTCCGGTTACCCCGGCTATGAAGCGACCAACTGGTACGCCTACGTCGCGGCGGGGAAGACGCCGAAGGAAATCATCGCGCGCTGGAACCAGGAGCTGGTCAAGGTGCTCAATGCGGCCGACGTGCGCGAGCAGCTGTTCCACCACGGCTTCGAGCCGCATCCGGGCACGCCGGAGGCGCTCACCAAATACATGGAGCGCGAGTACGCGACCTGGGGCCGGGTCGTGAGGCAAGCGAAGATCACCGCGAACTGAAAGAATTACGCCGTCCAGGCGCTCTTCTTGCGCAGCGCCTGCCAGACGCGCTCCGGCGTGGTCGGCATCTCGATGTCCTCGGTGCCGAGCGCGTCCACGATCGCGTTCATCGCCGCGGCAAGCGCGCCGACAGTGCCCGCTTCCCCTGCGCCCTTGGCGCCGAGCGGGTTGAGTTTCGTCGGCACCGCGTTGTGCCCCACCTCGAAGCCGCACAGGTCGCCGGCGCGCGGCATGGCGTAGTCCATGAAGGAGCCCGTGAGGAGTTGGCCGGACTCCTTGTCGTAGACGATCCGCTCCATCAGGATCTGGCCGAGGCCCTGCACGATGCCGCCCACCACCTGGCCCTGCAGCGTGAGCGGATTGATCTCGGTGCCGACGTCGTCCACCACGACGTAGTTGACGAGTTCGATGCTGCCCGTGTCCGGGTCCACTTCGACCTCGCAGACGTGCGTGCCGTTGGGGAAGGTCTCCTGCTTCGGCGAGAAGGTGGCGTGCTCGAACAGGCCCGGCTCGATGCCCGCCGGCAGGGAGGCGAATGCGAAAGAGGCGCGCGCCACTTCCTTCAGCGACACGCCGCGGTCGGTGCCGGCGATGCTGAAGCGCCCGCCGGCGAAGGCGACGTCGGCTTCGGCGGCTTCCAGCAGGTGCGCCGCGATGCGCTTGCCCTTGGCGATCACCTTGTCCGCCGCGAACCACAGCGCGCTGCCGCCGATCGCCGCCGAACGCGAGCCCGCGCTGCCCGCGCCCCACGCGACGCTGTCGGTGTCACCCTCGATGAAGCGCAGCTCTTCGGGCGCGACCCCGAGTCGCTGCACTGCGATCTGGCGGTACATGGTCTCGTGACCCTGGCCCTGGCTCTTGGTGCCGACCGCGAGCGTCGCGCCGCCGGTGGAATCGAAGCGGATCTCCGCGTATTCCATACCCGGTGCCGCAGCGCGCTCGATGGCGTTGGCAAGACCGATGCCGCGCAAGTTTCCTCTGGACCGGGATTGTCTTTTTCTTTCCGGGAAGTTTTTCCAGTCTGCAAGCGAAAGCGCTTTGTCCATGCCACGCTCGAATTCCCCGCAATCGTAGGTGAAGGTGAGCGCCGTCTTGTAGGGCATCGCCGAGGGCGGAATCAGGTTTTTCCGCCGCAGTTCGACGCGATCGACGCCGAGCTCGCGCGCCGCGTCCTCCATCAGGCGCTCGAGCAGGAAGATCGCCTCGGGGCGGCCGTTGCCGCGGTAGGGTGCGAGCGGGCTGGTGTAGCTGAACACTCCGGCCACGCGCACGTGCGCTGCGGGAATCAGGTACATCCCGGCGAGCGAACCGAGGTTGGCGAAACTCGGCAGCAGATTGCGGTCGCTGGAGACGTAGGCGCCCAGAGCGCTCGTGTTGCGCGCGCGCAGCGCGAGAATGCGGTGGTCGGCGTCGAACGCGAGCTCGATTTCGCTCGCGACGTCGCGCCCGTGATCGTCCGCGAGCAGCGCTTCGCTGCGGTCGCAGGTCCATTTCACGGCGCGGCCGAGCCGGCGCGCGAGCCACAGCACGTGCCGGTGCTCGAGGTGCGCCCAGCCCTTGGCGCCGAAGGCGCCGCCGACGTCGTTGCTCACGACGCGCACCCGGTGCTCGGGCACCTTCAGCAGGCCGGCGAGGACCTCGCGCACGCGGTGCGGATACTGCACGTCGCAATGCAGGGTGTAGCGGCCCTCGCCCGGGTCCCAGGCGCCGATCGCGCCGCGCGGCTCCATGAACTGGGCGTGCACGCGCGAGATCGTATAGCGCCGCTTGACGATGCGCGCGGCGCCGGCGAACGCGGCGTCGGCGGCCGCCCGGTTGCCGACCTCGAACACGTTGCTGACGTTGTCCGGGCACTCGTCCCAGACCGGGTCGGTGAGCGGCAGGGCGTCGTATTCGACCGCGACCCGCTCGGCGGCGTCCTTCGCCTGCGGCAGCGTTTCGGCGACCACGATGGCGACCGGATCGCCCACGTGCCGCACCTTCCCCTTGGCGAGGCCCGGATGGGCGCGCCAGAACATCGGCGTGCCGTCCGCGCGGCCGCGCTTGAGCGAGGGCGCAGTGGTGCCGATGCCCTCGCGCTCGAGGTCCTCGACCGTGAATACGCCGAGCACGCCGGGCGCGGCGCGCGCCTCGGCGGCGTCGATCGCGACGATGCGCGCGTGCGGGTGCGGCGAGCGCACGTACGCCAGGTGCGCCATGCCCGGCAGCACGAGGTCGTTGATGTAGCGGCCCTCGCCGCGCAGCAGGCGCGGGTCCTCGAAGCGCGATACCGGCTGGCCGATGCCGAAATGTTCTGCCGATGTTCCGCTCATGCTTGCATGATCTCCTTCCCTGATTGAGTCCTGCCCCCGGATTATCGCCTCGATTCGGGTATCCTGATCAATCCGGGAAATGCGCAAAAATTCCATCCGCTTGCGACGGCCCCGCCCCGGGGACATGGGCCGCGTGGTGCAGCTGCACGGCGCGGTGGTCGGTTCGGTCTTCCTGATCCGGAAATCGCGCACGGTGGCGAAACTCAGGCTGCTGATCATCCACCCGGAGGCGCGCGGCCGCGGGCTCGGCAAGCGGCTGGTCGCCGAGACCTGGGAACTAACCCTGCACTGAATATCCCCCGTCACTCAGCAGCTTGTCCGCCAGTTGCGCGAATCCATCCACCACGACAGTGCAGGCGGGATTCGGATTCGGATCGGGCGGGCCGCCGGGGCCCCATTCGTCGGGCCGCCGCACGAAGGCGGTCTGATAGCCGCAGGCGCGCGCCGCGTCGAGATCGAAATTGTGGCAGGCCACCATCATGATGTCCGCGGGCTCCAGTGCGAGCCACTTCGCCGCGGTGCGGTAGGCCTCCGGCCGCGTCTTGTAGATGCCGATCATCTCGCAGGAGATGATCACGTCCCAGTCGATGCCGTTCCTCTTCGACACGTCCACCACCAGCGAGGTGGTGAGCAGGGTAAAGGAGGCCACCACGTAGCGCTTGCGCAGCCGCGCCGCCGCGGCCGGGAAATCGGGCCAGGCATCCAGCGCGTGCCAGGTGCGCCAGATCGCATCGCGGTCGGCGGCGGTGAGCGCGTCCAGCCCGAACTCGGCGATCACCTCGTCCAGCTTCGCGCGGTGCACGTCGTCGAAGTTGTAGGCGGGGCGTTCGGCGTTCACGATGCCTTTGAGCGAGCGGCGGCGGTATTCGTTGGCGACCGCGGCCCAGTCGGCCTTCAGGCCGCGCGCCGCGCCGGCGGCGGCGAACGCGCCGCCGATGCCGCGGTGCCAGTCGAGGATGGTGCCGCCGGTGTCGAAGGTGAGTGCTTTGACTGTCATGCGGGTTTCCTCCGGTTGTTGCTCAGGCTGCGCGCAGGGCGAGATCCATGCCGTAGCGCGGCCCGAATTTGATTCGGCGCCAGTAGGAAGCATGCGCGTCGCTGCCTTCAGGCCATTGCGCTAGGAACGCCGCGCGCCAGGCGGGCGCATCGTAGTCGATCGGGATGGCTTCCACGTGCAGCGGGCCGATTCGCGTCCCGTACAGGGCCTTCGCGTGCGGCGCCAGGGATACTCTCGTCGCCAGGCCGTACTGCGTGCCCGCGAAATTCGGCATCCCGGCCGCGCCGTTGTTGACGATCACCCCGACGTCATCGAACCCCTGCAGCACCGGCAGGCAGGTATGGCTGGAGGCGAAAACGCGCACGCCGGCGGTGCGAAACGCGGCGAGCGCCGCCTCCTGTCCCGGCCGCGTGGCGAGCGCCTCCTGCGAGAATCCCCAGCCCGCAAGCGAATCCGCGTCGCCGTGGACGACCGCGATGCGCTGCCCGCCAACCTCCGCGATGCGGTACATCGGCAGCGCAGCGAGGCGTGCAGCGGCACCGGGAGCGCGTCGCGCGGTGCCCTTGAGCCGCTCGACGATGCGGTTGGAACGGGCGACGTCCTCGTCGTCCACCCAGTCGGGATAGGCGCATCCGCAGCCGGCGCCCGCCTGCGGCTGCGCGAGCTCGGTCTCGACATTGCCGCGCGTGGCGGCGTGGCGCGCTACGCCACGCTCAATCTCATCGAACGGCTCGTCAGCGACATCGAACCAGTGGAAATCGCCGTTGAAAACCAGAGCCGACTCGCCGCGCTCGGCGCTGAACATTTCCTCCAGCCGCCGGAAAGCGAAAGGATTTCCATACAACCCGCCCGCGATCCAGAGATTGCCGGCGCAAAGCGTCGCCGGCGTCGCGAGTGCGCGAGCACCGTAGCGGTATTCAACAGGGCAGGAGCGTCCCGGAATCAGGGGCGAAGTCGCGGGCATGAGGCCGTATCGCCTTAGCGGCGGTGCTTGCCTGCTTTCCAGCCGTGCCCGGCGAGAAACTTGGCGCCGACGTGCAGCGGCTCTTCCTCCAACGGGGTGGCCATAGTGTCGTTCCAGCGGTTGAGGAAACCGAATACTGCCGCCACCGCGGCGATCTCGACGATCTGCGTCTCTCCCCAGTGCTTGCGCATCTCGACGAACATCTCATCCGTAACCCCGTTCGGCTGCGAGGCGGCGGCGATGGCGAAATCCAGCGCCACCTTTTCTCCTTCGCTGTACAGGGGGCTGGTGCGGAAGTCCCAGATCGCCTCCACCTTCTTCGGATCGATGCCGAAGAGAAGCGCGCCGCCGGCGGTATGCGCCATGCAGTACTGGCACCCCGCGGCGCGGCTCACGACGTGCGCCACCAGGCGCTTGAAGGCGCGATCGACCTCGCCGTCGGGCTCCCAGATCGACGCGGTGAGCTGCGCCATCGCTTTGACGATTTTGGGCTTCCTCTGCAGGATCAGCATGCTGTTGGGAATGAAGCCCAGGGACTTGGTGTAGGCCGCGAACGCATCCTTGAGGTCCGGCGAGTGATCGGCCGGCAGCGGTTCGATGCGCGGCGAAGGCTTCGTTTTTATTTCCATGCTCAGGCCTCCCCTCGGGCAGGATAGTTCTTGCTGACGGCGAAGTCGATCGCGCCGCCGATGTCGGCAAAGTGCGGGCGCGCGAACGGCATGGTCGAGACCGAGCCCCAGTAGAGCGTGGCGTCGGGTTTGACCAGGAACAATCCGGGTTCGGCGAACAGCGGCGGCTCCTCGATGCCGGCCGAGGTCATGCCCCGGCTGGTCGAGACGTACAGGCCCCACTCGCGCGCCTTGTCGATCGACACGCCGTAACCGACGGCGAGGTTCGGCAGACCCCATTTCTCCTTCGCCTCCGCCGCCCGCTCCTTCGAGTCGGTGCTGGTGATGACGGTCGAAACGCCGCGCCTGTCGAAGTCCGCGATCATGCCGTTCAACTCGCTGGTGTATTTGCGGCAGATCGGGCAGTGCAGGCCGCGGTAGAACACCACCATGGTGAAATTCTGCGGCTTCTGCGCCGCGAGAGACCAGCGGCCGCCACCGACGATGTCGAATTCCAGCGCGGGGACCGGCTTGCGGGGCAACAATGACATCAGATTCTCCTCGGTAGCTATGTGAGACAGCGCAATATCGTTCTGGCGATATCGTTCAGGGCCGCGCGATCGGGGTTCGCCTTTCCCACCAGGCGAAGGCCCTGAATGCTTGCCGTGAGAAAGCGCGCGAGCACCGCGGAATTGCTTCCGGGGGGCAACTCGCCGCGCGCCTGCGCGCCCGCCAAGCCGTCGCGGAACGCCGCCTCGAT
>MEQQ01000056.1:2276-9342 GCA_001770285.1 Betaproteobacteria bacterium RBG_16_66_20 | reverse complement strand
TGCGGCGTACGCGCGCCGCGGCGCCGCGATCCAGGCGCGCCATCTCGGCGGCGCAGTTGCCGATGAAGCAGCCGCGCCGTCCGGGTCCGGCGACGATCGAGTCAATCAGGGCATCAAGGAAGGCCTTCACGCCCTTGCGGATCGGCTTGCCATCAAGCGCCGCGGCGATGCGCGCCGAGGAGCCATCCTCGTAGCGCGCCAGGGCACTCAGATAAAGGTCGCGCTTGGCGCCGAAAGCGGCGTAAAGGCTGGAGCGGTTGAGCCCGGTGGCTTCGCACAAATCGTCGAGCGAGGTGTTCTCGAAACCCCTGGTCCAGAAAACCCGGGTCGCGCTTTCCAGCGCGGTGTCGGCGTCGAATTCCCGGGGACGGGCCATATAATGGACTGTACAGTCCATAATGACAGAACGCAAGCTCGCGTGGAGGCAATTCGCCTTGCCGGAGGTCTTATGCGGGTGCGAGGATATTGGGCTGTTGGGCCCGAGGCGTCAGTCGGCCCGGATTCCGGCGTCGCGCACCACCTTGCCCCAGCGCGCATGCTCGGCGCGGATGAAGGTGCTGAACTCCGCGGACGTGTTGCCGATGACCGCGGCGCCCTGCGCTAGGAGCCGGTCCTTGACCTCGGCGCTTTGCAGCGCCCTGACCGCTTCCGCATGCAGGCGCTGAACAAGCGATTCGGCGGTGCCCGCGCGCACGAACAGGCCGAACCAGGGTCCGGTCTCCCACCCTGGAAAGCCCTGCTCGTCCATGGTGCGTATTTCCGGCGCTACCGGCTGGCGCTTGACCGTGGTCACGGCGAGCGCACGCACCTTCCCGGCCCTCGCCTGCGGCAGCGCCTGCGCGAGCGTATCGAACAGCAGCTGGATCTGCCCGCCCATGAGGTCCTGCAGAGCGGGCGCCGCGCCTTTGTAGGGAACGTGCACCATGCTCACGCCGGCGAGCGACTTGAACAGTTCCGCGGCGAGGTGCCCGGAGCTGCCGCTGCCCGGAGATCCGTACGAGAGCGCGCCGGGCCTGGCCCTCGCGTGCGCAACCAGCTCCGTCACGTTCGCCGCCGGCACCGAGGGATGAACGACCAGCAGGTTGGGCACCGTGATGAGCAGCGTCAGCGGCGCGAAATCCTTTTCCGGGTCGTAGGCAAGCTTCGCGAACAGGTGCGGATTGACCGCGTGGGTGCCGATGTGGCCGAGGAAGATAGTGTGACCGTCGGCCGGCGCGCGTATCACCTCCTGAGCGCCGATTGCGCCGCTGCCGCCCGGCCTGTTCTCCACGACCACCGGCTGGCCGAGCGTTTCGCCCATTTTCGGCGCCAGCAGGCGCGCCAGCGTATCGGCGACGCCGCCGGGAAACGGCACCACGATCCTGACCGGCCTGGCCGGGAACGCGCCGGACTGCGCGGGCGCAGTAACCGGCAGCGCGCAAAGGACAGCCACGATCAGAACGGATGCGAAAGGGCGCATGGGGGCGGTTCTCCTACCGCTATCATACCTTCATGAGATTCATATCGAACCGCGATCGCCCGGTGCATCTCGGGCCATTTCCTCTCGAACGCATCACGCGCGCGGCGTCGCCGCCGGACCTGAGCGCGCTGCAGGATGCTTTTCCGCCGCGAAGCGAGACGCCGCTCGGCCGGATCGTCAACGAATATATCGCGCTGTTCGAGCGCTTCCGGACGGAGGACCCGGCGCCGGAGCGCGCGCCGTATCCGCAGGAGCCGCGGCGTCTCGCCAGCGAACTCAAGGCGAACTGCTACTTCCTGAACGCCTCGCTCGCCGGCTGCTGCGAGATCCCGGAATCCGCATGGACCGGCGCGCGGATCGACGGCCACGGGCACGCGCTCGCGATCCTGGTCGAGTTCGGTAGCGATCCGGAGCCGGACAACCTCGCCGCCGGATGGATCCGCGGCAGCGAGTACGACTGCGCGCTGCTGCGCGCGGCGGAAATCGCGACCATCTCCGCTTCGTTCCTGCGGCGGCTGGGGATCGCCGCCACCGCGCACACGCGCGACCGGACCGAGCTGTCTCACGCCAAGGTTCTGGCCGCCGCAGGGCTGGTCTATGGGGCAAACGGTTCGCGCCGCGCCGACGGCAGGGCGATCGCGCCGTTCATCGGCAGCCGCTATGCATCGTGCATTGTGACGACCTCCGAGCCGCTGGCTGCGGACCAACCCCTTTGCGGCAGGGGATCCTTCCTCGAAGGCGGGCTGGGGTGGTGGCTGGGCGCGGGCGGCGCGCAGACCTGGTGGGAGCGCCGGCTTGCGTCGCGCCGGCCCTCCGACGGCAGCCGTTTTCCGATGGAAAAGATCAAGCGCGTGCCGGAGCCGACCACGCTGGTCCTGGAGGACGAAGTGCCGCGCGTCCCGAAGCGCGCCAATTTCTTCACCCGCGCGCTGAACGGCGACCTCGGCGACAAGGCGCAGCGCGAACGCTGGCGCTTTGCCTACAAGACCCCGATCGCGGATGCGTACGTGAAACTCATCCGGGCGATGGTGCCGCTCCAGAATGGGGATGTTTTTTCTGAAAGAAACAAGATACGAATGACCCCGTTGTCAACGCACGCGGCATCAAGTCGCTGATGTATTACCTCGGCACCGACCTGGCCGGCGCCTGCGAGGCGAAGCCTTACGCCTGGTATTCCCACCAGGACGACGGCGCGCCGATCGCGCCCTATCACCGCAGCGCCGTGGTGATGCTCGTCGACCAGGGCTTCGAGACGATGGAAGGCGCCTCCGGCGACGACTGGATCTCGGGCGCCCAGTCCATGCGCGCCTACATGCGCGGCGGCGAGATCTGCGGCATCGTCGCCGCGTTCATCCGCACGCTCGGCTGGCCCGCGCGCTCGCAGACCAATGCCGACTCGGACGTGCTGCAGCTGCCGCTGGTGCTGCTGGCCGGACTGGGCGAGCTCTCGCGCATCGGCGAACTGGTGCTCAACCCCTACGTCGGGCCGCGCTTCAAGAGCGCGGTGGTGACGACCGACCTGCCATTGCAGTGGGATCGGCCGATCGACTTCGGCCTGCAGGACAGCTGCTCGAAGTGCATGAAATGCGCGCGCGAGTGCCCCTGCAGCGCGATCTCCTTCGGCGACAAGGTGATGTTCAACGGCTACGAGATGTGGAAGCCGGACGTCGAGCGCTGCGCGCGCTACCGGGTGACCAACCCGCACGGCTCGGCCTGCGGCCGCTGCATGAAGACCTGCCCGTACAACCACGAGGGGCTGCTCGCGCACCGCGCGTTCCTTTGGGCCGCGATCCATCTTCCCTGGGCGCGCCGCTGGATCGTGCAGCTCGACGACCGGATCGGCAACGGCTCGATCAACCCGGCGAAGACCTGGTGGACCGACCTCGAGATCGTCGAGGGCAAGGTGGTCGCGCCGCGCGGCACGAACCGGCGCGGACTGGCGCTGGACAAGGCGCTCAAACCGCAGAAAATCGCTTACTATCCCGCCGCCGTCATGCCGCCGCCGGATGCGAAGCAATCGTTTCCCGTGGACCGCAAGGCCGCGCTGACGGTGGCGCCGGAATCGCCGGCCGCCGCCAGAGCCAGAAAAATCGAGAGGAGATAGATCATGGTCCGTTCCGTCATCCGCAGTCTGGCGTTCGCCTTCGCGGCTTCGCTGGCCGCGCTGCCCGCATTGGCGCAGGATTGGCCGTCGAAGCCGGTGAAGTTCGTGGTGCCGTTCCCGCCGGGCGGCTCGGTGGATCCGCTGGCGCGCTTGCTGGGCGCCAAGCTCGGGGATGCGCTCAAGCAGCAGTTCATCGTCGAGAACAGGCCCGGCGCGGGCGGCTCGATCGGCACCGCCTTCGTCGCCAAGTCGCCCGCCGACGGCTACACGATCCTGTTCGTGTTCGATTCGCATGCGGTGAACCAGGCGCTGATTTCGAAGCTCCCGTACGACACTGCCAGGGACTTTGCGCCGGTGATGCTGGTCGGCACGGCGCCTTACGCGATCGCGACCGCGGCCGCAAAGCCCTGGAAATCGTTCACCGAGGTCGTCAGTGCGTCGAAAGCCAAGCCCGAATCGGTGAGCATCGGTTCGATCGGCAACGGGACGATCGGCCATCTGGTCCTGGTGCAGGCGCAGCAGGCGGGCGGCTTCAGGATCACCCATGCCCCCTTCGCCGGCGGCGGGCCGATGAGCCAGAATATCCTCGGTGGCCAGATCGACATGGGCATCGGCTCGGTCGCGCTGCTCTCGCCACAGGTGCGCAGCGGAAAGATGCGCGCCATCGCGACCACGGGCGAAAAGCGCGCACCGGCGATGCCCGACGTGCCCACGCTCGTCGAGCAGGGATTTCCCGGTCTTACTGCGCATGCCTGGTGGGGCTTGTACGCGCCCGCTGGCACGCCCAAGCCGATAATCGACCGCCTGCACGCCGAGTTGGTCAAGGTGCTGGGCCTTGCGGACGTGCGCAAGACCCTTGCCGAGGGTCTTGGCATGGACCTGGTCGTGAGCAGCCCCGAAGAATTGCAGAAGTGGACGCTCGACCAACTGGCTCTCTGGGGCAGGATCGTGAAGGACAACGGCATCAAGACGGATTGAAGCGGATCGGATGACCCCGCTCCCGAGGCGCTGAACGAGCTTGTCCGGGCAGCCGATTCCCCGCTGGCTCGGGGTCGTCCTGCTGCTCGCCATCGCGACCGTCTTCGGCTCGAACCACGTTGCCGCGCGCCTCGCCTTCGAGCACGGCACGAATGTCATAACCGCGGTCGCGTTCCGCTCCACCGGGACCGTGCTGTTGGTCCTTGCGCTGCTGATCTGGAGCGGCGTTTCCCTCAGGGTCGAAGGAAAAACGTTCGCACGCACGATCGTGATCGGCCTTTTTCTTGCGGTACAGAGCTATTGCCTGTATTCCGCCGTGGCCCTGATTCCGGTGGCGCTGGCGCTGCTCGCGTTCCAGACCTTTCCGATACTGTTGTCGCTGCTGTCGTGGGCCGCGGGCGGCGAACGGCCCTCGCGGCGCGTGCGGATCGCTGGGCCGAAATCGGCGCCGGCGTGCTCTGGGCCGTCGGCGCTTCGGTATCCTTCGCCATGGTGCTGTATCTCACCACCCGCTGGCTGGGCGGCATGGATGGCCGCCCGCGCAGCTTCTTCATCATGAGCGTGGTGGCGGTGGTGACGATCGCCGGCGCCACGGCGGCGAACGATTTCGCGCTGCAGGTCGCCGGCGCGTGCATCGTCGTCGGCGCCATCGTCTGGCTTGGATCGGGGAACAAATGACTACGCGCCTTTGCATCCTGCGCCACGGCGAAACCGCGTGGAATGCCGAGCACCGCGTGCAGGGGCAGCTCGACGTGCCGCTGAACGAGATCGGACACGCGCAGGCGCAGGCGGTCGCGAAGGCGCTGGCGCGGGAGAAGTTCGACGCGGTCTATTCGAGCGACCTTTCGCGCGCGCGGCAGACGGCGGCGCCTGCGGCGGAGCTTTTCTCGATGGAGGTCGTGCTGGAAAAGGAACTGCGCGAACGCCATTACGGGATCTTCGAGCGCCTGACCTACGCCGAGGTGAAGCTGCGCTACCCGGCGGACTACGCCCGTTTCGAGGCGCGCGACCCGGAGTACGCCTTCCGCACCGGAGAAAGCCTGAGGGACTTTTCCGCCAGAAGCATTGCCGTCATGTCAAAGATCGTGGCGCAACACAAAGGCGAAAACATTCTCGTGTTCACGCATGGCGGCGTGCTCGACAAGCTCTACCGCTTCGTCACCGGGCTGCCGCTCAGCGCGCCGCGCGATTTCGGCATCCCGAACGCGGGACTCAACCGCATCGAAGTCACGCCCGCCGGCTGGCGCATCCGCAGCTGGGCCGACGTCGCCCATCTCGGACGCGCGCTCGACGACCTGCCGGAATGATCTAGCGCACGACCTTGAACAGGTTGTTGAAGCCGTCGGTCCAGGTCTCGAGGCCCGGGATCGGCTCGATGTCGTCGGCGTCCGCGAAGCGCTTGTCGGCGAGGATCTGCGGGTTTTCCGTCACCAGCACGTACGCGGTGCCGGAATACTTGTCCTCGCTCGGCTCGTCGTTGATCAGCAGGATCTGCATGCGCTCGGCTTCGGCGACGAGCTTCAGCTGCGGCGCGAGGTTGACGAAGCGGTTGGTGACGTTGTAGACGATCACGCCGCCGGGGGCGAGGTGGCGCCGGTAGGCCTGCAGCGCCTCGCGGGTGAGCAGGTGGATCGGGATCGCGCCGCTGGAGAAGGCGTCCACGGAAATCAGGTCGAATTTCTGCGGCGGGTCGCGCTCCATGTTGAGGCGCCCGTCGCCGGTGACGACCTCGATGGTCGCCTTGGAATCGGCGAGGTACCAGAACTGCTCGCGCGCGATCCTGACCACGTCGGGATCGAGTTCGTAGATGCGGAAGTAATCGCCGGGCCTGCCCCAGGCCATGAAGACGCCGACGCCCAGGCCGATGACGCCGACGCGCCGCGGCCGCCCGCTGTAGAAATCGAGCGCTTTCGCGATCCCCGAGCCGGGACCGAAGTAGCTGATCGGCTCGGCGCGCAGCCCCGGATCGACGTACTGCCAGCCGTGGTTGATGACGCCGTGCACCAGCGCGCGCGTCGCCTCCGGGTCGTCGCCGCGGCCATGCTGCTTGACGCGCAGGGTGCCGTAGAAGTTGCGCGTCATCAGCAGCGCGTTGCTGTTGATGTAGGCGACGTACTCGAACACGTGCCAGGCCACCACCGCGGTGAGCGCGAGCGCGAATGCGGGAACTGCATACAGGAGCTTGCCGGACGCGTTACGCGCCGTTCGCCAGGTCAGGAGCGCGGCCAGCGCGCCGCAGGCAACGAGCGCGATCGGCAGTTCGAGGAAGATGTGGAAGACGCGCGGCGCGACCAGGCCGACGAACAGGCCGCCGGCGGCGCCGCCGATCGAAACCATGAGGTAAAAGCGCGTCAGATAGCGCGGCGCCGGCCGCAGCGCGGCGAGCTCGCCGTGGCAGAACATGCAGGCGGCGAACAGGCCCGCGCAGTAAAGCGCGATGGTGTAGCGGATCTTCATCACGCCGAGGTTCTCGTACAGCGCGTAGGACATCGCGGCGAGCAGCACGAACAGCAGCGGCAGGCCCC
>MEQQ01000056.1:0-2267 GCA_001770285.1 Betaproteobacteria bacterium RBG_16_66_20 | reverse complement strand
CGTACCAGCCGCTCCTCGCGCGGCCGCCGCCGACGTCGAAGACCAGAATGAACGAAAGCAAGTACAGCACCAGCGGCACGATCCAGATGAACGGCACCGAGGCGACGTTCTGCGTGATGTGGCTGGTCACCGCGAGCAGCATCAGCGAGCCGAGCGCGGAGAGCGTCAGCCAAAGCAGGTAGTCGGTGGCGTGAGGGTTGGAGTCTTCTTTTTCTTCCGTTTTTTCATTTGATCCGATGTTTCTTGTTGCTGCAGGATGCCTTGCTGCCTTCCATGCGGAAAGGCCGCACAGCAATGCAAAAACGGCGTACACCGCGCTCCAGGCGTAGGACTGCGCCTGCAACGAGATCGCCGGCTCAATCAGCGGCGGGTAGGCGATCAGCGCCACCAGCGAGGCGAGGTTGGAGAGCGCGAACAGGCGGTAGACGGTGGCACTCGGATAGCCGCGCGCGAACCAGGCCTGCACCAGCGGCCCGGTGGTGGAGAGCAGGAAATAGGGCAGGCCGATGGTCCAGGCGAGCAACAGCAGGATGCGCAGGGACGGCTCGGTGTCGGGCCCCGGCTTCCAGCTCTCGGCGGCGAGGATCGGGAGGAAGGCGAGGCTCGCCACGAGCAGCAGCGTATGCACGATCGCCTGGCCGCGCGGCGCGAGCCTGCGGCTGAGGCTGTCGGCGTAGGCGTAGCCGCCGAGCAGCACCAGCTGGAAAAACACCATGCAGACGGTCCAGACCGAGGCGTTGCCGCCGAACCACGGCAGGATCTGCTTGGCGATGATCGGCTGCACCAGGAACAGCAGGAACGCGCTGGTGAATACGGTGGCGGCGAACAGAAGCATGGGGATCCGGACCGGGCAGCGGCGAAAAAGCCGTGGATTATACGGACAACGGCGCTTCGTCCATCGCCGAGGTCTGCTCGCGCAACTCGAGAACGCGGTCCTGCCAGTAGCGCTGCGTGCCGAACCAGGGGAAGGCCGCAGGGAACGCCGGGTCCTCCCAGCGCCGCGCCAGCCAGTACGAGTAATGCAGCAGCCGCAGGGTGCGCAGCGGCTCGATCAGCGAAAGCTGCTCGCGGCCGAAGGCGTGGAACTGCTCGTAGCCCTGCAGCAGCGCCTTGAGCTGCTTGGCCGCGGTTTCGCGGTCGCCGGCCAGCAGCATCCACAAGTCCTGCGCCGCAGGGCCCATGCGTGCGTCGTCGAGGTCCACGAAATGCGGGCCTTCATGCGTCCACAGGATGTTGCCGGCATGGCAGTCGCCGTGCAGGCGAATCTGTCCGCTGTTGGAGATTGCAAAGCGATTCTCGACACCCCGCAACGCGAGATCGACCGTCGTTACCCAGGTGTTTTTCAGGTCTTCGGGAATCAAACCGGAGGCCAACAGCCAGTCGCGCGGCTCGGTGCCGAAGGTTTCTAAGTTCAGCGCCGGACGGACCTTGAACGGGCGCGTGGCGCCGACCGCATGGATGCGCCCGAGAAAGCGGCCGATCCACTCCAGCACCTTCACGTCCTCGAGCTCGGGCGGGCGGCCGCCGCGCCGCGGGAAGACCGCGAAACGGAATCCGGAGAACTGATGAAGGGTCTTGCGGTTGATTTCGATGGGAGAAACGACGGGAATTTCCCTTTCCGAAAGTTCCAGGGAAAACGCATGATCCTCGAGAATCTGCGCGTCGCTCCAGCGCTGCGGGCGGTAGAACTTCGCGACAATGTACGAGTCGTCCTCCAGGCTCGCCTGGTAGACCCGGTTCTCGTAGCTGTTCAGCGCAAGCAGGCGCCCGTCGCCGCGCAATCCGACGCTCTCGAGGGCATCCAGGACCGTGTCCGGCGTCAGACCTTCATAGGGACGGGAACGCGCATCGGCCACCCCTGCATTCTAGGGGTGCTTGACAGGAACCGGCGGGCGGATAATACTAAACCTTATGGTTAACTATGTAGAGTCCGCTCTCGACCGCGTCTTTTCGGCGCTTGCCGATCCGACGCGCCGCGGCGTGCTGGAATCGCTCGCCCGCGGCAGCCTAGCGGTGAGCGAACTCGCTGCGCCCTCCGGCATGTCGCTGCCGGGCTTCATGAAACACCTGCGCGTGCTCGAGGACGCCGGCCTGATCGCACGCGAGAAGGCAGGCCGCGTGGTGAGCTGCGAGCTCTCCGCCGCGCCGATGAAGGCGGCCTCCGCCTGGATGTCGCACTATGAAAAATTCTGGAGCGACAAGCTCGATGCGCTCGCCCGCTACCTGTACCAGCAAGAGGAGTTGCAGACATGGAACCAGCCGGCGTC
>MEQQ01000055.1:17498-17600 GCA_001770285.1 Betaproteobacteria bacterium RBG_16_66_20 | reverse complement strand
GAGGACGGCACGCCGCAGGAGCCCGGCTGGACGCTGATCGATACCGGCCTCGGCAACGATGCGACGCGCGAGGTGTGGGAGAAGATCTTCTCCGGCGAGATC
>MEQQ01000055.1:17164-17408 GCA_001770285.1 Betaproteobacteria bacterium RBG_16_66_20 | reverse complement strand
TGGCTCTGCCAGCGCTTCGGCGCCCAGCTGTGGATGACGCGCGGCGAATACCTCACGGTGCATGCCGCGCGGCACGGCGCTGCCGGTTACTCGACCGCGGCGCAGATCGCGCTGTTCCTCGCCAACGGGCTGGACCAGGCGCGCGGCAACGCGCTGCTGAAGCGCGGCGATCTGTATCGCGCGCTGGTGCCCGACTTCCCGTTCTCGCACCGGCGCCTCCTCGAGGGCGAGGAGATCTCGATCG
>MEQQ01000055.1:16962-17074 GCA_001770285.1 Betaproteobacteria bacterium RBG_16_66_20 | reverse complement strand
GCGACATGCTGCTGCCGCGGATCTCCACCAATGTCGCGGTGCGGCCGGTCGACCCCTGGTCCAACCCGCTGCGCATGTTCCTGGACTCGATCCGGCGCTATCGCGCGCTGCC
>MEQQ01000055.1:16628-16887 GCA_001770285.1 Betaproteobacteria bacterium RBG_16_66_20 | reverse complement strand
GGCGCACCACGAGGAGCGCCTCGCGGAACTGCACGCGGCCTGCAGCACGTCGCCGCGCACTGCGGCCGAGGTGCTGGAAGTCCTGTTCCGGCGCAAGCTCGACGACGGCCAGATATTCTTCGCCATGGGCGAGGCGATTGCGCACCTGCACTATCTGTACTATGCAGGGCGGCTCGCGCGGACCGTAGGCGCGGACGGCGTGGCGCGGTTCGCGCCCGCTTAAAGGAGTGGCGATGGAAGCGAACAGGCAATCCCCCGA
>MEQQ01000055.1:15675-16435 GCA_001770285.1 Betaproteobacteria bacterium RBG_16_66_20 | reverse complement strand
TGGTCGACTACATGCATCTGTGGCAGTCGAGCTGGATGAAGATGATGGGCATGCAGCCGCCGCCCGCCGTAGCGCCTGTAAAAGGCGACGGACGCTTCAAGGACGAGGACTGGACCTCCAACTTCCTGTTCGACTACATCAAGCAGTCCTACCTGATCGCCTCGCGCCAGATCCAGCACGCGGTGGCGAGCGTCGAGGGCATGCCCGCCGAGTCGGAGAAGAAGGTCGCGTTCTTCACGCGCCAGTACGTGGATGCGCTCTCGCCGTCGAATTTCGCGCTCACCAATCCCGAGGTGCTGCGCGAGACGCTCACGAGCGGCGGCCAGAACCTGCTCAAGGGCCTGAACAACCTGCTCTCGGACATCGAGAAGGGCAACGGCAGCCTGCACATCAGCATGACCGACGAGAAGGCGTTCCAGCTCGGCAAGAACGTCGCCACCACGCCGGGCAAGGTCGTCTATCAGACCGAACTCATGCAGCTGATCCAGTTCCAGCCGACCACCGCGGAGGTCTACCAGACACCGCTGGTCATCATTCCGCCGTGGATCAACAAGTACTACATCCTCGACCTGAGGGAGAGCAATTCCTTCATCAAGTGGGCCCTGGACCAGGGCCATACCGTGTTCGTGCTTTCGTGGGTCAATCCGGATGCGCGGCTCGCGCAGATGGGTTTCGAGGACTACATGAAGCAGGGCCCGCTCGCCGCGCTCGACGCGGTGGAGAAGGCGACCGGCGAGCGGCAGGTGAATTTCATCGGCTA
>MEQQ01000055.1:12639-15643 GCA_001770285.1 Betaproteobacteria bacterium RBG_16_66_20 | reverse complement strand
TCGGCGCCACTTTGGGTTTTCTTTCATATAAGAACCAGATCGACAGAGTGCGAAGCGCGACCTTCTTCGTCAGCCTGCTGGATTTTTCCGCACCGGGCGAGCTCGGCGTCTTCATCGACGAGGCGCAGGTCGACAATCTGGAGAAGAAGATGAACGAGCGCGGCTATCTCGAGGGCTCGGAGATGGCTTCGACCTTCAACCTGCTGCGCGCCAACGACCTGGTGTGGTCTTTCGTCATCAATAACTACCTCCTGGGCAAGGACCCGTTCCCGTTCGACCTGCTCTACTGGAACTCGGACGCAACGCGCATGCCGGCGCGCATGCACAGCTTCTACCTGAGGAACATGTATCTGAAGAACCTGCTCGGCGTGCCGGGCGGAATCTCGCTCGATGGCGTGCCGATCGACCTCTCGAAGGTCGAGGTTCCCGCGTATTTCGTCTCCACCGTGGAAGATCACATCGCACCCTGGAGGACCACCTACAAGGGCTCGAGATACCTCGGCGGCGAGGTGCGCTATGTGCTCGGCGGTTCGGGCCATATCGCCGGCATCGTCAATCCGCCGGCGGCGAAGAAATACCACTACTGGACCAACGACGCCCGGCCGGAATCGCCCGAGGAGTGGTTCAAGACCGCGACCCAGCGCCCGGGCTCGTGGTGGGAGGACTGGCAGGCGTGGATGGACCGGCAAAACAGGGACATGAGCGGCGGCACTCCCATGGTCCCCGCGCGCGTTCCCGGCGACCGCGAACTCAAGCCGCTCGAAGACGGCCCCGGCAGCTATGCCATGCTGCGGTTGGGCAAACCGGCACCGAAAGCGGGCTGAGCCGGCGCGCGCTCACGCCGGCTTGGAGACTGGCCGCACCGCGGGGGATCGCACGATCGGCCTCGAGGTGCTGGCCTTCGTGTTCATGGTGGTCATCATCGGCGGCCTGGGAAGCATCAAAGAATCCCTGGAATCCGCCTTCGTCGTCGGGCAGGTGGTCTCGACCGAGTCCGATCGAAAAGTTCAGCGGACCTTTACAATTTACAATTAGCAGAATCTGAAATAAACGACACGGGAGACCCCTATGGCAAACGTCGGCATGGTCGGGCTGGACTGGCAGGAGCGCGTCAACTGGGACCGGCTGCGCAAGTACCGGCTCGAGCGCGCGCGCGAGCGGATGAAGGCGCACGGGCTGGGCGCGCTGCTGCTCATGTACGACGAAAACGTCCGTTACGTGACCAGCACCCTGACGCCGGGCTGGAACCGGCTGAAGCCCGGGCTGCGCTACGCGCTGCTGTGCGGCGACGATGCACCGGTGCTGTTCGAACAGGGCGACATCGGTCTGCACATCCAGAAACATTCGCCGTGGATCCCGAAGGAAAACATCCGCTATTCCTACGCCTGGATCAAGGGCGCCGCCGGCCCCGCCTCGCTGTCGCAGGTGACGAAATTCACCAACGCCATCAAGCAGGAGATGAAGAAGCGCGGCGTGCAAGGCATGAAACTCGGGGTCGATTTCGTCGACATCAACATGATCCAGATCTTCAAGGACGCGAAGATCGAATGGACCGACGGCATGACGCCGATGATGGAGGCGCGCGCGGTCAAGAACTCGGACGAGCATGAATGCATGCGCCAGGTCGGCGCCATCGGCGACGCCGCGCACTGGGAGTTCATGAAGTTCCTCAAGCCCGGGCTGACCGAGAACCAGCTCACGGCGCACATCATGGAGTTCCTCTACAACATTCCGGGCATGGAAGACGTCGAGGACGTGATCGTTTCCTCGGGGCTGAACACCTGGCCGAACTGGCGCAATTTCTCCGACCGCATCATCAAGCCGGGCGACATGGTGTTCATGGACCTGGCGGCGCTCACCTGGAACGGCTACAAGTCGTGCTACTACCGGACCTACATGGTCGGCCGGGAGCCGAACCAGGAGCAAAAGGATTACTACGCGACCGCGCTCAAGTGGCTGTACGACTCGATCAAGGCGGTCAAGGTCGGCGCCACCACCCGCGACATCGCGGAGCAATGGCCCTCGGCAAAGGAAGCCTGGGGTTACGAGGAAGAGGACCAGGCCGCGGCCAACCTGTGGGGCCACGGCCTCGGGCTCGCCCAGTACGACCAGCCGGTGATCTCGCGCATCTGGTCGCTGGACCATCCGATCGATATCAAGGAAGGCATGGTGTTCGCGCTCGAAACGCAGCACGGCAAGCCGCATCAGTGGGGCGTGCGCATCGAAGAAATGCTGATCGTGCACAAGGACAGCGTCGAGATCGTGTCCAACTTCCCGGTGCAGCAGATTACGGTCGTGGATCCGATGCCCGGCTACTCCGATTACGCCAAGTTGCCCGGCAGGTAAGCCGCCGGCAGCCGCGCCGCTGATCGAGCGCATGCAGCCGCTGATTGTCTCCCTGTCCGCGCCCGAGGCTAGGGACGCCGGCCGTTTCGGCCCGAAGGCGGCGAATCTCGCCGCCCTGGGCCAGGCGGGCCTGCCCGTTCCCGAAGGCTTCTGCCTCGACGCCCGGGCCTATCGCATCCAGGTCGCGGCGCTGGGACTGGAACACGCCGCACGCAACATCAACTCGCCGGAGCCCGGCAAAGCGCGCCGTGCCGCGCTCGACATGAAGCTCGGCCTGCTCGACCGGCCGATCACGCCCGCGGTGCTCGAGCCGCTGCTTGCCGCGCGGCGAGGGCTGTTGGAGGCCGCCGGTGGCGAGCCCATCGTGGTGCGCTCATCCGCGCTCGTCGAGGACCGGTTCGGTTCCAGTTTTGCCGGCCAGTTCGAAAGCTACCTCGAGCTGGAAAGCGAAGCCGACTTCCTGACAGCCGTGCGCTCGTGCTGGGCGGCGCTCTGGTCGACCCGCGTGCTGCGCTACATGGCCACGCACGACGCGAGCCCCGTGGAAACAGCGATGGCGGTCCTGGTCCAGCCTCTGGTGCCGGCGCGCGTCTCCGGCGGCGGACTGAGTCAGAGCGCAAACGGCGACATGGTCCTGAACGCAACCTGGGGGCTCGGC
>MEQQ01000055.1:6966-12611 GCA_001770285.1 Betaproteobacteria bacterium RBG_16_66_20 | reverse complement strand
CGAGCGCATCGTGCTCACGCGCGAGGGCAAGCACCAGGACACCGCCCTAGGCCGCAAGTACCACCGCGTCGGGTGCGCGCACGACGGACGGCCGCTGTTGCCCCGCGCGCTGTTCTCCCAACCGTGCCTGAGCGAAACGCAGGCTGTTGAACTCGGCCGGATTCTGCGCAAAGTCGAGGCGGTCATGGGCATGCCGGTCGAAATCGAGTGGGCGCTGGACGGTTCCGGATTCAAGCTGCTGCAGGGACGGCCGCTGCATCTGGAGCCGGCAGCTGTACCCGAGGAGATCTGGCTGCGTCACCCGGGGCTCAACGGTCAGCCGGCAGGCGTCGGCTGGAGTTCGGGCCGCGCCCGGGTCGTAAACTGCGAATGCGAACTGTCCCTCGTGGCGCCGGGGGACATCCTGATCACGCGGGTGGCCGGGCCCGCGCTCTCCCAGATCCTGCAGCGCGTGGCCGGCGTGGTCGCGGAACTCGGCGGCAGCACCTCGCATCTGGCCTCGCTTGCCCGCGAGCGCGGCATTCCGATGGTTCTGGGCGTGCTCGATGCCACCACGCGCATCCCAGACGGCGCGCAGGTCGCCGTGGATGGCGTATCCGGCGTCGTGCGCTGGATGTAGTGGTGGCGCGTCCGCGCATTTTCATCACTCAGCCCGTGGCGCAGAGCGCGATCGAGCGGCTGAAGAGTTTCGCCGTGGTGGAAATCAATCCGGACCCTGTCCACATCCCGGGGAAGGACGAGATGCTTGCTGCCGTGCGCCGCAACGACATCCTGTTCTGCCTCCTGCAGGACCGCGTGGACCGCGATGTGATCGCGGCCAACCCGGGGCTGCGGATGATCGCCTCGATGAAAATCACGCCATCGGACGTCGACGTGGCCGCGGCGACCGCGCGGCGCATCCCGGTCACCGTGATTCCGCCGATCGTCGGCGAAGCAACGGCCGATATCCATATGGCGCTGCTTCTGGCGGTAGCGCGGCGCCTGGTGGAGGGCGACCGGCTGGTGCGGGCGGGCGTATTCCCGGGCGGGCAGTCTTCGCACCTGGAAGGCACCGGCGTCTCGGGCAAAGTCATCGGCCTTGTCGGCGGAGGCGGGCGCATCGGCAAGGCGGTCGCGCGGCGCGCGCAGGGCTTCTCGATGCGGACGATCTACTGGACGCCGCGGCGCAAGCCCGAAAGCGAGGAACGCGAAGCCGGCCTCCTCTACGTGCCGATGGACCAGCTTCTGGCGGAGTCGGATTTCGTTTCGGTCCACGCAACCCTGAACGCACAGACCCGGCATCTGATCGGCGAGCGCGAGCTGCGCCTGATGAAGCCGACGGCGTTTATCATCAACACCGCGCGCGGGCCGATCATCGACGAGGCCGCACTGGTGCGCGCGCTCGCCGAGCGGCGCATTGCCGGCGCGGGGCTGGATGTGTTCGAGCATGAGCCGCAGGTGGATCCGGAGCTGCTCGCCATGTCCAACGTCGTGCTCACGCCCCATCTCGGCAGCGCAGACCGGGAACTCAGGAAAACAATGGCCCACATCGTGGTGGACAACATCCTCGCGTTGCTGGAGGGAAAACAACCGCCCAACTGCTGGAACAGGGAAATCTATCCCGCGACCGGCTGATGCTGTAGTGCGCCGGATGCGGTGCGTCGTGGGCAGGCCGGAAACGGCAGGAGACCGAAATGGACGTCAACCTGAAGAACAAGGTCGCGGTCGTGACCGGCGGAACGGCGGGGATCGGCTATGCCGTCGCGGAACTATTTGCGCGCGAAGGGGCGCAGGTGGCCATCTGCAGCAGCAGGCAGGCGAATGTCGAAAGTGCGCTCAGGAAACTCGCCGGCAAGGGATTATCGCTCTATGGCGAAGCGCTCGACGTATCCAGCCGCAAGGGCACGTTCGACTTCGCCGACCGCGTCGAAAAGCATTTTGGCGGCATCGACGTCTGGGTCAGCAATGCCGGCATCATGATCGAGAAGAAGATCATCGATACCCCCGAGGACCTGTGGCAGAAGACCATGGACGTCAATCTCAAATCGGTCTATTACGGCGGGCTTATCGCCGCGGACAAGATCAGGAAGCGCGGCGGCGGCGTGCTGATCAATGCCGCCTCGTTCGCCTCGCTGATGCCGTCGGTGGGCAGTGGCGCCTATGCAGCGTCGAAAGCCGCTATCGCCAACATGACCAGGACGCTGGCCGGGGAGCTGGCGCCGTTCAACATCCGGGTGGTCGGGTTCATCCCGGGCATCATCGCGACGCCTATGACCGCCGGCTGGATCGAAAGGAAGGGCAAGGTGCTGGCGAGCCAGCATGCCCTGAACCGGGTGGGGAGAGCGGACGAAATCGCCAACGCCCTGCTGTTTCTGGCCTCGGATCATGCGTCGTTCATCACCGGTACCTGCATGGAAATCACCGGCGGAAAATTCTGCGTGCAGAATCCGTCCGACGCCTGGACCTGATCAGCGCCGACGCAGCGGCAAGTCAGCGCGCGGCCGGTGCCGCGACTTGCGCGTCGCGCGCCTTGACCAGGTCGAGCGCGACATCGACGATCATGTCCTCCTGCCCGCCCACCATGCGGCGGCGGCCGAGTTCGGCCAGGATATCGAATGTCGGAATGCCATATCTTTCCGACGCGGCTTCGGCGTGCCGCAGGAAGCTGGAGTACACGCCCGAGTAACCGAGCGAGAGCGTCTCGCGGTCCACGCGCACCGGACGGTCCTGCAGCGGGCGCACCAGATCGTCCGCCGCATACATCAGCTTCTTCAGGTCGCAGCCGTGGTTCACGCCCATGCGGTCGAGCACCCCGATCAGCACTTCGAGCGGCGCGTTGCCCGCGCCCGCTCCCATGCCCGCGAGCGCGGCATCAATGCGGTCGACGCCTTCCTCCCAGGCAATGATTGAATTCGCCACGCCCAGCGACAGGTTATGGTGGCAGTGGATGCCGACCTGGGTCCCGGGCTTGAGCGCCTGGCGCAGCGCCCGGATCTTGTCGCGCGCGTCGTCCATGAGAAGTGCGCCGCCGGAGTCGGTGACGTAGACACACTGTGCGCCGTAGGACTCCATCAGCAGCGCCTGCCTGGCGAGGTCGGCCGGCGGGATCATGTGCGCCATCATCAGGAAGCCCACGGTATCCATGCCGAGCTTGCGCGCGTGTTCCATGTGCTGTTTGGAAATGTCGGCCTCGGTGCAGTGGGTTGCGATCCGCACCGTGCGCGCCCCGGCCTGGTAGGCCTGCTCCAGGTCATGGACGGTGGCGATGCCGGGAATGAGAAGCGTCGCCACCTGCGCGTGCCTCACCACCCCTGCGACCGCCTGTATCCATTCGAGATCGGTGTGCAGCCCGAAACCGTAGTTGAAACTCGATCCGGCCAGGCCGTCGCCGTGGGAAATTTCGATCGAATCCACCCTGGCCTCGTCCAGCGCCTTGGCAATCGCGGCGACCTGCGGCAGCGTGTACTGGTGGCGGCGTGGATGCATCCCGTCGCGCAGAGTCACGTCCGAGATGTAGACCTTCCTGGATTTGTCCATGATCTCCCTCGCAGCGTGGTCCGGCTTCAGGCCGCCAGCGCAAATCTGTTGACGGCCAGCTGCTCGGCGGCAGCGAGCGCGGCCGAGGTCATGATGTCGAGATTGCCGGCGTAGTTCGGCAGGTAGTGTCCCGCGCCTTCGACTTCAAGGTAGATCGAGACCTTCAGTCCATGGCGCTTGCCGACGCCCGGAATATTCATCGGCCGGTCGGCCGCAACCTTCTCGAACTGCACCCGCTGCTTGAGCCGGTAGCCGGGCACGTAGCTTGCGACACGTGCCGCCATGTCGTCGATCGATTTGCGAATCGCGCCTTCGTCGGCCCCCTCTACCGCGAGGCAGTACACCGTATCGCGCATGATCAGCGGCGGCTCCGCCGGGTTCAGGATGATGATCGCCTTGCCTTGCGTCGCACCGCCCAGCTTGACGATCGCCCTGGCGGTGGTCTCGGTGAACTCATCGATATTGGCGCGCGTGCCGGGTCCGGCCGACTTGCTGGCGATGGACGCGACGATCTCGGCGTAATGCACCTTGGCGATGCGCGAGACCGCGTAGACCATCGGAATGGTCGCCTGTCCGCCGCAGGTGACCATGTTGATGTTCGGGCTGTCGAGGTGCTCCTCCAGGTTCACCACCGGAATCACATAAGGGCCGATGGCCGCCGGCGTCAGGTCGATGACCTGCACGCCGTGCTTTTGCAGCACCGCGTTGTGGCGCGCGTGGGCGCCGGCCGAGGTGGCATCGAATGCGATCTTGATGTGCTTGAAGTTCGGCAGTTTCACCAGGCCGTCGACACCCTCGGCCGTGGTCGCTACGCCCAGCCGCTCGGCTCGTGCCAGGCCGTCGGAAGCCGGGTCAATGCCGACCATTGCCCCCATCGCGAGGTGCTTGGAATTGCGCATCACCTTGATCATCAGATCGGTGCCGATATTGCCCGAACCGATGATCGCAACCGGAACGCGGACATCCTCGCTCATGGCCTGCTCCTGCCGGAAAAATCAGGGCTTCGATTTTACCCGCATTGCGCCGGCGGCTACTTCCTGGCGGCGAGGTTCTTGCGCACCAAGCCGGCCAGCGCTTCGGCCGTCGCAAGCATGCCCTCGCGCGACCTGCCCTGATCGGCGCTGATGGTATAGCGGCCCTGCACCATGAGCGCGGGCGTGCCGTCGATGCGCGAGGCCGCTGTCAGCTGCGCGGCGCGCTTCATCTTGCTCTGCACGCCGAACGATTTCATCGTCGCCTCGAGTTTCTTTGGATCAACCCCGTTCCTCGTCAGCCACTCGGCGAGCGCCTGCGGATTGTCGGTCTTGAGCCGGTCCTTGTGGATCGAGTCGAAGAACGGGCGGTGCAGCTTGTCGAGCACCCCGAGTACCTCGAACGCATAGTAGATCGCGGCGTCATGCGCCCAGCGTTCGTTGAACACCGCGGGGATACGCCGGAACTGGGTATCGGCGGGAAGTGCCGGCACCCATCTTTCCAGCAGCGGCTCGAGGTTGTAGCAGTGGATGCAGCCGTACCAGAAGAATTCGGCAATTTCGATCTTGCCCTGAGCCTCGAGCGGCAGAGGGTTCTGCAGCGTGCTGTAGGCGGGAACGTTTGCCGCGGGCTGCGACCGTGCGGCGAGAGGCGAGAGCGCGATTGCGGCAAGCAGCGTGCGGCGTAGGCTGTCCATTCAGTTTTTCCCCTGGTTATCCCTGGCGGCGACGTCCCTCAATTTGACAAGGTTGGCGTCGATTCCGTTCTGCGCCAGCGTCCGGCGCACGCGGTTCAGTTCTTCCAGCGTGGTGTACGGCCCGAGTCGGACCCGGTACCAGGTCCCCTTGTCGGGCAGCACGGTCGGCTCGACGCTCGACTCGAATCCCAGGATCGCGATCTTCGCCTTCTGGTTGTCGGCATCGGCCGGGTTCTGGAACGAGCCCGCCTGTATGAAGTAAACGCCCCTGGCGGCTTCCGGTTGACCCTTCGCGGTCTTGGCGGCGTCCTTCAGTTCCTTTTCGGAGACCGGCTCCTCGCTGCCCGGCAGGATTTTGTAGAAGTCGAACTTGGGCCGGTCCTTGTCGGTGCCCCTGGCGCCGCCCTGCGGCATGCCGGCGACGGTCGCCTGCTTTGCCGGGTCGACGGGCGCGTCCTTC
>MEQQ01000055.1:0-6791 GCA_001770285.1 Betaproteobacteria bacterium RBG_16_66_20 | reverse complement strand
TACATTTTCTCCGGCGCGCTCACGCCGAGGAGCGCAAGGCCGTTCGCGAGCGTCTGCCGGACCGCCGCGCACAGCGCGAGCCGCGCGTCGCGCAGGGCCTCGTCCTCGACCAGGATGCGCTCGGCATTATAGTAGCTGTGGAATTCGCCCGCGAGGGCGCGCAGGTAGAACGCGACCGCGTGCGGCGCGAGCTCCGCCGCCGCGGTGACCAGCATTTCCGGGAATTCGGCGAGACGCTGCGCGAGCTGGAGTTCTTTTTCACTGCTCAGCGATGCCAGTTGCACCCGCGCCAGGTGCGCCGCGTCGCCCCCCCACTGCGCGAACATGCTGCAGATGCGCGCGTGGGCGTACTGCACGTAGTACACCGGATTCTGTTCGCTCTTCGCGAGCGCGAGATCGATGTCGAACGTGAACTCGGTGTCGGCCTTGCGCGACACGAGGAAAAACCTCACCGCGTCCCGGCCCACCCAGTCGATGAGGTCGCGCACGGTGACATAAGCTCCGGCGCGCTTGGAGATCTTCACCTCCGCGCCGCCGCGCATCACCTTGACCAGGCTGTGCAGCACGTAGTCCGGGTAACCCGCCGGAATGCCGATGCCGAGCGCCTGCAGGCCGGCGCGCACGCGCGTCACGGTGCTGTGATGATCCGTGCCCTGGACGTTGATCACCTTGGCGAATCCGCGCCGCCACTTGGTGACGTGGTAGGCGACATCGGGTACGAAATAGGTGTAGCTGCCGTCGGACTTGCGCACCACGCGGTCCTTGTCATCGCCGTAGTCGGTGGTGCGCAGCCACAGCGCGCCGTCCTTGTGGTAGGCCTTGCCGCTGGCGATCATCGCCTCGACCGCGGCGTCCACCTTGCCGTCGGTGTACAGGCTCGACTCGAGATAGTAGCTGTCGAACTTGACGCCGAACTTCTGCAGATCGGCGTCCTGCTCCTTGCGCAGGAATGCGACCGCGAACGTGCGCACCGCGTCGAGGTCGTTCAGGTCGCCGCGCGGGTTCCCCCCGCGGGCCGCGAAATCCTCCGCGATTTCGCGGATATAGTCGCCCGCGTATCCGTCGGCGGGCCAGCCGGCCCCGCCGGGTGCGATACCCCTGGCGCGCGCCTGTACCGAGAGCGCGAGGTTCTGGATCTGCGCGCCGGCGTCGTTGTAATAGAACTCGCGCGTGACTGCGTGCCCCTGCGCTTGCAGCAGCGCAGCGATCGCATCGCCGAGCGCCGCCTGCCGGCCGTGGCCGACGTGCAGCGGCCCGGTCGGGTTCGCCGACACGAACTCGACCATGATCTTCTCTGGATTCCCTGCCGCAGCGCGACCGTAGCTGGAACCTTGCTCGAGGATTTCTCCGATCACGGCCTGCTTCGCAGTGCTTTTCAGTCGGATATTGAGGAACCCGGCACCCGCGACCTGCAGCGGCTCGCACACCCCGGCTTTATCAATGGCATGAGCGGTTGCTCGCCGGAGCTGCTCCGCAATTTCTCTTGGTGGTTTTCCCAGAGTCTTGGCCAACTGCAGAGGCACGGTGCTCGAGTAGTCACCGTGCTCCGGCCGGCGTGGCTTGTCCAGAACTACATGCACCTTGGCCAGCGCCGGCGCGATTTGGCTCACGCCGTCGGTAAGGATGCGTTCGATCTCCGTTTTCGGATCTGAAGCCATCTAAAGAGGGCGCGAATTATACGTTGGCGTCAGCGCAAATCGGGCTCTGACCCCGATTATCAGTCGAATTCGATCGGATCCACGTCGAGATGCCAGCGCACGCCGCGCGCGGCGGAGGCGGGCAGCGCCGCCGACCACTCGCGCAGGAACTCCTGCAGCGCGGGCCGCGATGCCGATTGCAGCACAAGCTGCGCGCGCTCCATGCCCGCGCGCCGCGTGATCACGTGGGGCACCGGGTCGTAGACCTGCACGCTGGCGGGCACCTCGATGAGCCTTGCCGCGGTGCGCAGGAACGCCATCGCGGATTCCAGTTTCGCCGCCTCGGCGCGCAGCGCCGCTTCGTGGACGAAGGGCGGGAAGCCGGCGCTCTCGCGCTCGGCGAGCTGCGATTCGGCGAAGCCGGCGTAGTCGTGGCGGACGAGCGCCTGGAACATCGGGTGCCCCGGATAGCGCGTCTGCACCAGCACTTCCCCCGGCTGCTCGCGGCGCCCGGAACGGCCGCCGACCTGGGCCAGCGTGGCAAACAGCCGTTCGGCGGAGCGGTAGTCGGTCGAAAGCAGCGCGCTGTCGGCGTTCAGCACGCTCACCAGCGTGAGGTTCGGAAAGTCGTGACCTTTGGCCAGCAATTGGGTGCCGACGAGGATGTCGCCCTCACCGCGGCCGATGCCCTCGAGCGTGCGCGCCAGAGCGCCGCGCCGGCGCGCGCTGTCGCGGTCGATGCGCACGATGCGCGCCTCGGGAAAGAGTCCGGCCAGCGTTTCCTCGATCCGTTGCGTGCCGCGCCCGAGCGGCCTCAGGTCGACGTTGCCGCAGGTCGGGCAGGCACGCGGGATTGCCTGTTCGGCGCCGCAGTGATGGCAGCGCAGGCGCCGGTCTGTGGAATGCAGCACCAGGTGCGCGCTGCAGCGGGCGCAGCCCGCAGCCCAGCCGCAGGCCTCGCAGGAGAGCACCGGCGCATAGCCCCGGCGATTGATGAATACCAGGCTCTGCTCGCCGCGCGCCATGCGCGCCCGGATGGCGTCGAGGACCGGTTTCGCGAGCCCGTGCTCGGCGCTTTCGGTTCGAAGATCCACGGTCCGGACGATGGGGAGCTTCGCGCCTGGAACCGCGCGCTCGGGGAGCGCGAGCAGTTCATAGCGTCCGGCGCGGCAGTTGAACCATGTCTCCAGCGACGGCGTTGCGGTGCCGAGCACGATCGGGCAGCCGGCAAGCTTGGCGCGCTGCACCGCGGCATCGCGACCGGAGTAGCGCAGCCCTTCCTGCTGTTTGAAGGAGGCGTCGTGCTCCTCGTCCACCACCACCAGCCCGAGCCGCGGCAGCGGCGTGAGCACCGCGAGGCGGGTGCCGAGGACGATCTGTGCGTCGCCGCGCGCAGCGTCGAGCCAGGCATGGGTACGCGCCGTGTCCTCGAGCGCGCTGTGCAGTACCGCGATGCGGGCCTCTGGAAACGCCTCGCGGAAACGCGCTTCGAGCTGCGGCGTGAGGCCGATTTCCGGCACCAGCGCGAGCGCCTGTCTGCCTGTTGCGAGCACTTCGGCGATCAGCCGCAGGTAAACCTCGGTTTTTCCGCTGCCGGTGATGCCATGCAGCAGAAAGGTCCGGAACGCACCGAGCGCGGCGCTGATCCGGCCGATTGCCTGCGCCTGAGCCGGGTTCGGCGCGTGGCCCGTCACGAAACGGTGCGCCGCGCCGCCCTCGCTGTTGTCGGCAGGTTGTTTCCGTTTGGGCAAGGGTTTCAGCGAGCGCAGCCGCGGCGGCAGCGCCGCGGCCACGGTCTCCCCAAGCGGCCGCTGGTAATACGAGGCGAGGAAGCGCATCTGCTCGAGCCAATCCGCCGGGAGCTTCGGTGCATCCGCCAGCACACGCGTCACCGGTTTCAGCCTCGAGGTCGCGACCGTTGCATCGCCGACGTCGATCACGACGCCAACGCGCTCGCGTGCACCGAAGGGAACCACGACGCGATCACCGGGTCCGGCCGGCATCGCATCGTCGATCAGATAATCGAAAAGTTTTGCGACAGGCACGTCCAGCGCGACGCGCAACACGCGCATTGCCGGCATCAGCGCCGCGCGCAAGCAGGATTCAGCCGGCGTTTTTTCCGTTGCGACGGCGAATCCTTATTTCCGGGAGTTGAGTATTGATCTTGCAAATGTGCCGGTTCTCATTGCGCCACAAGGATAAATTGGAGTTGCCGGGCGGATTGTGGATAAAGCTGTGAGTAAACCCAGCGAGGTCGGAAAAGTTATCCACAGCATTTGTGCCCAGGGAAGCCACTCCCTTGAGTTCGAGGTCGATTCTGTTTTTTGATCAACGGCTTGCACAGCTATTCCCGGGCGTAGGCCCGGGAAACAGGCTATTTCTCCCTCTCTAGCGCCAATGTGCATAACTATGGCCTGCGTTTCCTGATTTGCATGCTGTAAGCGCGCACTTCGTCTACGAGGGCTGCAACCGCTTCGACACCTGCCTGGGGCGAGATTCCATGTCCGAGGTTGAAGACATGGCCGGGCGCCGCGCCGAACGCATCGAGCACGCGCCGCGCCTGCTCGCGCACGCGATCCGCCGGCGCGGCGAGCACTGCAGGATCGAGATTGCCCTGCAGCGCAACCTTGTTGCCGAAATTGCGGCGTGCTTCTGCCGCGTTTACCGTCCAGTCGAGCCCGACCGCGTCGCAGCCGGAGGCCGCAATGGCATCGAGCCAGACGCCGCCGCCGCGCGTGAAGAGAATCGAGGGCACGCGCCGGCCATCGGCCTCGCGCCTGAGCGCGCCGAGCACGCGCCGCGAGTAGGCGAGCGAGAACTCTTCGTAGCCGGCAGCCGTGAGATTGCCGCCCCAGGTGTCGAACAGCATCACGACCTGCGCGCCCGCCTCGATCTGCGCATTGAGGTAATCCGTCACTGCACGCGCATTCACTTCCAGAATGCGGTGCAGCAGATCCGGCCGCGAATACAGCATTTCCTTCACCGCGCGCCAGTCGTCGCTGCCCGAACCTTCAATCATGTAGCAGGCGAGGGTGTACGGACTGCCCGAAAAACCTATCAGTGGCACCCGCCCGGCGAGAGCACGCCGCGTTTCACGCACCGCGTCGAGCACGTATCGCAGCTCGACCGTCGGATCCGGCGCCGCAAGGCGCCCGATTGCGGCCTCGTCGCGCAGCGGCCGCTCGAAGCGCGGGCCTTCGCCGTCGGCGAAATAAAGCCCGAGGCCCATCGCGTCCGGCACCGTGAGGATGTCGGAAAACAGGATCGCCGCATCCAGCGCAAAGCGCTCCAGCGGCTGCAGCGCCACCTCGGTCGCGAGCGAGGGCGTCTTCGCCAGCTTGAGAAAGCTGCCGGCCTTCGCCCGCGTCGCGTTGTACTCGGGGAGATAGCGGCCGGCCTGCCGCATCAGCCAGATCGGCGTGTAAGCGGTGGGCTCGCGCGCCAACGCGCGCAGCAGCGTGTCGTTCTTCAGGTCAGTCGGCTGCAAATGAGTTTCCATTCCGGCCCGGTGACCGGCGTGATCGAAAGGCGGTTGCCCGGGCGCAAGGCCCACATTTCCCCCAGGGCGGTCTGGGCGCGCATTTCGGGGAGCGGCATCAGGCGCGTCTTCTTCAGCGCCCGAACGTCGACGCAGATCCAGCGCGGCGCATCGCGGCGGGATTTCGGGTCGTAGTACGGGCTCCTGCGGTCGAACTGCGTCGGGTCCGGGTAGGCCGCGGACGCCACCTCGGCAAGACCGGCGATGCCCGGCTGCGGGCAACTCGAGTGAAACAACAGGACGCCGTCCCCGATGCGCATCCGGTCCCGCATGAAGTTGCGCGCCTGATAGTTGCGCACCCCGGTCCAGGGCGTGATTCTCTTGGGCGCCGCAAGCGCATCGTCGATCGAGCACTCGTCGGGCTCGGATTTCATGAGCCAGGCATTCATAGATTTGTAAGGGAGTCCCCCGCTTGTGCCGGTGGGCCCGGCCTCCGAACCCTGCTCAATCAGGGTGGTCGCGTACCGGCCACATCAGGTTCGTCCGGCGGGCCCGAAGGCGAGGGACGATCACAACAGTGGCACCAGAGGCCGCAACCGGGGGAAGCTATCGGTTCGGAAAATAAGGGCCCGGTCGAACACCGCAGGGGACAAAGACTTCTTGTTCGTGCGCCGCTACGCGGCGCGTTAGCCAAGATCAGAACACTAGAACAATTTATCCTGCTGGGCGAGCGCTGCATCGAGCTTCGCCTCGATCAGCGAAATTCTACGCTTGGCCTGACCGATGTCAAAGCCGCCGCCCAGCTTGGTGGAGAGGAATTCGTGCGCGATGTTGAGCGCCGCCATCACCGCGATGCGATCGGTGCCGTTGACCTTGCCGGTTTTCTTGATCTCGCCCATCTTGCCGTCGACGTAGGCGACCGCTTCCATCAGCGCCTCGCGCTCGCCATCCTCGCAGGCGATCCTGTAGTTGCGCCCGAGGATGCTGATTTCGATGGTTTTGGCGCGTTCGGCCATGTCGGCCCCAGTCAGTCGGGCAGGCGGGCGAGCAGGCTTTCCAGCTTCGCCTTGGCGCCCTCGATGCGCTCGGTCAGGCGCTTGGCGTCGTTCTTCGCCGTGGCCAGCTGCTGGCGCAGGTCGTGGTTTTCGGCGCGCAACTGCTCGCACAGGCCGACGAACTGCACGACCTTGGCTTCGAGGGAGTTGAACTCCGCGTCCACGGCGGAACTATCTTTCAAATCTGCCGTAGCGTCAAGAAATAAGGGCGGTTTGTGCAAGTGGTTCCTGACCATGCGGCGGCGCTTTGACGGCGCTATAATCCGGTCCGCAATCAGCTGCAAGGTGTCCGCGATGCATGCCTATGTGCCGCGGATGAAACGGGAATCAGGTGCGTTGCCGTCCCCACGGGCGGCGCAAATCCTGGACTGCCCCCGCAACGGTAAGCGAGGGGGTGCACACCCGGCCACTGTGAAGTTGGGAATGACCGGGAGCCTCGGCTCCCGAACCCTAAGTTCACGGGAAGGCGTGCACCCGGTGGTTCGACCCACCAACTCGCGAGTCCGGAGACCGGCCTTGGAGCCTCTCATTCACCTATTTGTGGTGTCGGGGACGACGCCGGAAGGGGATATCCAATGCGCAATGCCATCACCATGGCGGTCCTGGCCGCCGCCTTTGCCA
>MEQQ01000054.1 GCA_001770285.1 Betaproteobacteria bacterium RBG_16_66_20 | reverse complement strand
CAGGAGAGATCAGGCGGCTTTCGCCGTTTCCTTCTTCTCGCTCTTCTTCTCTTCGCCCTTGGCAGCGGCGGGTTCCGCCCTGTCCATGAGCGTGATCAGCGCGAGCGGCGCGTTGTCGCCCTTCCTGAAGCCGCTCTTGAGGATGCGCGTGTAGCCGCCGTTCCGCTTGGCGTAGCGTGGCCCGAGCTCGGCGAACAGCTTGGAGACCGTGTCGCGATCGCGCAGCCGGTTGTAGGCGAGGCGCCGGTTGGCCAGCGTCGCGCTCTTGCCGAGCGTGATCATCCGCTCAACGACACGCCGCAGTTCCTTCGCCTTGGGCAGCGTGGTCGTGATCTGCTCGTGCGTCAGCAGCGAGTTCGCCATGTTGCGGAACATGGCGAGCCGGTGGCTTGTGGTGCGGTTTAGCTTCCTGAGTCCGTGGCCGTGACGCATGGTGCGATCCCTATGTTTCCCGTGCCCTGGTTATGCCCGGTGATGCTCGAGCCCGGCCGGCGGCCAGTTCTCGAGCTTCATGCCCAGCGTCAGGCCTCTGGAGGCGAGCACTTCCTTGATTTCGTTGAGCGACTTGCGCCCGAGGTTCGGCGTCTTCAGCAGCTCGGTTTCGGTGCGCTGGATCAGGTCGCCGATATAGTAGATGTTCTCGGCCTTGAGGCAGTTCGCCGAACGCACGGTGAGCTCCAGGTCGTCCACCGGCCGCAGCAGGATCGGATCGACCGCGACCGCCTTCTTCTCCTCGGTCGGCAGGGCCGTGCCCTCGAGCTGCGCGAACACCGAGAGCTGGTCCACCAGGATGCGCGCTGCATAGCGCACCGCCTCCTCGGGCTCGATCGCGCCGTTGGTCTCGATGTCGAGGATCAGCTTGTCCAGGTCGGTGCGCTGTTCGACGCGCGCCGAGTCGACCGCGTACGACACGCGGCGTACCGGGCTGAACGAGGCGTCGAGGACGATGCGGCCGATGCCTTTGGTCTCTTCGGGCAGGTAGCGCATGTTGCCCGGAAGGTAACCGCGGCCGCCTTCGACCTTGAGCTGCAGCTCGATCTTGCCGCCGGCGGAAAGGTTGGCGATCACGTGGCCCGGATTGACCACCTCGACGTCGTGCGAGGGTTCGATGTCGCCCGCGGTGACCGGCCCCTCGCCCTTCTTCTTGAGCGTCAGGATGGCCTCGTTGCGGTTATGCAGGCGGAACACCACGCCCTTGAGATTGAGCAGGATGTCGACGATGTCCTCGCGCACGCCGTCGAGCGTCGAGTACTCGTGCACCACGCCAGCGATCTGCACCTCGGTGGGCGCGTAGCCGGGCATCGAGGAAAGCAGCACGCGGCGCAGCGCGTTGCCCAGGGTGTGGCCGTAGCCGCGCTCGAAGGGCTCCATCGTCACCTTGGCGTGCGACGGGGACAGGTTTTGCACATCGACGATGCGCGGCTTCAGGAATCCGGTCTGGGGCATGTGGTTACCTTGTTACTTCGAATACAGTTCGATGATCAGGCTCTCGTTGATCGTGGAGGACATGTCCGCGCGCGCAGGGAGCGACTTGAATTTCCCCTTCAGGGCCTTGGTGTCGACCTCGAGCCACTCGGGAATGTGGCGCGATTCTGCGGCTTCGGCCGAAGCCTTGAGGCGCAACTGCGCCTTCGCCTTGTCGGCGACCTCGACGACGTCGCCGGGGCTGACCTCGTACGACGGAATGTTGACCCGCTTGCCATTCACCAGGATGCCGTTATGCCGCACCACCTGCCGCGCCTCGCTGCGCGAAGCGCCGAAACCCATGCGGTAGGCAACGTTGTCGAGGCGCGCTTCGAGCAGCTGCAGCAGCCGTTCGCCGGTGACGCCCTTGGAGCGCGAGGCCTCGGCGTAGGTCTTGCGGAACTGGCGTTCGAGCACGCCATAGATGCGGCGCGTCTTCTGCTTTTCGCGCAGCTGCTTGCCGTAGTCCGAGAGGCGCGCACCGCTTTTCTGGCCGTGCTGGCCCGGGGCGTAGCTGCGCCGCTCGATGGCGCATTTGTCGGTGAAGCATTTCTCGCCTTTGAGGAAAAGCTTCTCGCCCTCCCTGCGGCACTGGCGGCACTTGGCGTCGAGATTTCTGGCCATGCTTTCTCCTGATTTCCTTTTATGACGCGCCGGCTAGACTCTGCGTCGCTTCGGAGCGCGGCAGCCGTTATGCGGCACGGGGGTGACGTCGGCGATCGAACCGATCTTGAGGCCGATCGCATTGAGCGCGCGCACCGCGGATTCGCGGCCCGGCCCCGGTCCCTTGATGCGGACTTCGATGTTCTTGACGCCGCACTCCTGCGCCGCGCGTCCGGCGCGCTCGGCGGCAACCTGCGCCGCGAACGGCGTCGACTTGCGCGAACCCTTGAAGCCGGCGTTGCCCGAGGTCGCCCAGGCAAGCGTGTTGCCCTGGCGGTCGGTGATGGTCACGATGGTGTTGTTGAACGACGCGTGCACGTGGGCGATGCCCTCGGCGACGTTCTTCTTCACCTTCTTGCGCGCGCGCGCCGAGGCGGTCTGCTGCAGCTGCTGCGTCGAGGGGGCGGTTTTGCTTGCCATGTCCTGGTCCTGGTCCGTTAAGCGTCGTTGCGGGCCGCGGCGTTCAGATCTTGCCGACCGGCGCGTTCATCTTGATCGCGGCCTTGCGCGGGCCCTTGCGCGTGCGCGCGTTGGTGCGCGTGCGCTGGCCGCGAACCGGCAAGCCCTTGCGGTGGCGCGAGCCGCGGTAGCAGCCCAGATCGATCAGGCGCTTGACCGACATCTGCACCTCGCGGCGCAGGTCGCCTTCCACCGTCAGGCGCGTGATGTTCTCGCGCAGGCGGTCCATCTCGGCGTCGGTCAGGTCCTTGATCTTGCGCGCCGGCTCGATCCCGGAGGCGACGCAGATTGCCGCCGCGCGCGAGCGGCCGATGCCGTAGATCGCGGTCAGCGCGATGCCGGCGTGCTGGTGGTTCGGAATGTTGATGCCTGCGATTCGGGCCATGGCGATTTTTCGTCCGGGGAACCTTAAATTATATCAATATTCTCAAGGTCTTATCAAGCCAAAATGACCTGAGCGTCATCCTTGCCGCTGTTTATGGCGCGGATCCGAGCAAATCACGCGCACCACCCGCTTGCGGCGCACGATCTTGCACTTGCGGCAGATCTTTTTCACTGAGGCCATTACTTTCATGATTCGTGTTCCTTTCGCTAGCGCGCGGGCATGCCGCCCTTGAAGCTGGCCTTGCGCAGCAGGCTCTCGTACTGGTGCGTCATAACGTAGGCCTGCACCTGGGCCATGAAATCCATCGTCACCACCACGATGATCAGCAGCGAGGTGCCGCCGAAGTAGAACGGCACGTTCCACCGCAGGATCAGAAACTCGGGCAGCAGGCACACCAGCGTCACGTAGACTGCGCCGCCGAGCGTCAGCCGGGTGAGGATCTTCTCCAGGTAGCGTGCGGTCTGGTCGCCGGGACGGATCCCGGGAACGAAGGCGCCCGACTTCTTCAGGTTGTCGGCGGTCTCCTTCGGGTTGTACTGCAGCGCCGTGTAGAAGAAGCAGAAAAACACGATCAGTGCCGCGTACAGCAATACGTAGACCGGCTGCCCCGGCGAGAGCGTGCCCGCGAGGTCGCGCAGCCAGATGAAACCTTCGGCAGAGCCGAACCAGGACAGCAGCGTCGCCGGAAACAGGATCAGGGATGAGGCGAAGATCGGCGGAATCACGCCCGACATGTTGAGCTTGAACGGCAGGTGCGAACTCTGCCCGCCGTAGACGCGGTTGCCGACCTGACGCTTGGCGTAGTTGACCAGTATTTTCCGCTGCCCGCGCTCGACGAAGCAGACGAACGCGGTGACCGCCACCACCGAAACCGCGATCAGCAGCGCGGTCAGCGGATGCATCGCGCCGGTGCGCACCAGCTCGAGCGTGCCCGCGATCGCGTTCGGCAGCCCCGCGGTGATGCCGGCGAAGATGATGATCGAAATGCCGTTGCCCAGGCCGCGCTCGGTGATCTGCTCGCCCAGCCACATCAGGAACATCGTGCCGGTGACCAGCGTGGTGACGGTCGTGATCCGGAACATCAGGCCCGGTTCGAGCACCAGGTTCGCCTGCGACTCGAGCGCGATCGAGATGCCGGTCGCCTGGAAAAGGGCGAGCGCCACGGTGCCGTAGCGCGTGTACTGGGTGATCTTGCGCCGGCCGGTCTCGCCTTCCTTGCGCAGCTGCTCGAGCTGCGGGCTGACCGCGGTCATCAGCTGCATGATGATCGAGGCCGAGATGTACGGCATGATCCCCAGCGCGAAGATGGTGAAGCGCGACAGCGCGCCCCCGGAGAACATGTTGAACATGCCGAGGATGCCGCCCTGCTGGCCCTTGAACAGTTCGGCGAGCACGTTCGGGTCGATTCCCGGCACCGGGATATGGGCCCCGATGCGGAACACGAACAGCGCCCCGAGAAGAAACAGCAGCCTGTTCTTCAGGTCGCCGTAACGGGCGGTCTTGCCAGCGCCGGGAAGTGCAGTCGCCAAACCGGGTTACTCCTTGGCTTTCGGGGTTTTTGCCGCCAGTTTCGCCAGGGGCGCCGGCTTCGCCGCGGGCGCCTCGTAGCTGCCGCCCGCCGCCTCGATCGCGGCGCGCGCGCCCTTGGTCGCCTTCACGCCCTTGAGCGTCACCTTGCGCGCGAGCTTTCCGGACAGGATCACCTTGGCGGAAACCGCCTCGCGCGGAACGATCCGTTCCGCCTTGAGCGTGGCGAAGTCGATGTCGGTGGCCTTCATGCCCTGCAGATCGGACAGGCGCACCTCGGCGGTCGCATCGCGCGTGCGCGAAGCGAAGCCGCGCTTGGGCAGGCGACGGTGCAGCGGCATCTGGCCGCCTTCGAAGCCGACCTTGTGGTAGCCGCCGGCGCGCGCCCTCTGCCCCTTGTGGCCAAGGCCCGCGGTCTTGCCCCAGCCCGAGCCGATGCCGCGGCCGACACGGTGGCGCGTCTGATTCGAACCCGGCGCCGGTTTCAGCGTATTGAGTCGCATGTGCTCAGCTCTCCAGCCTGACGAGATAGGACACCCGGTTGATCATGCCCCGGACCTCGGGGGTGTCGACGAGCTCGACCACATGGTGAACGCGCTTCAGGCCCAGTCCGCGAATCGTCGCGCGGTGCGCGGTCTTGCAGCCCGCCAGCCCCTTCACCAGCTTGATTCTGATTTTCTTGTCCGCCATGGCCCGTCC
>MEQQ01000053.1:8859-9737 GCA_001770285.1 Betaproteobacteria bacterium RBG_16_66_20 | reverse complement strand
TTGACGGCATCGCGCGCGAGGCGGTCGGCCAGAAAAAGTAACCGGTCCGTTGATTGCCCGAAGGAAGGAAAGCGGATGCGAACGCTGGCGCTCCTGTTGATGCTGTTCGCCCTGCCCGCGGCCGCGACGCACGAGCCCGGGCACCCCGGCCAATACCCGCAGGACAAGGACAAGTGGTGGTGGGACAACGCCTGGTGGGAGCGCGGCACAATGCCGGCGGCGCGCAATCACGAGGTCGTCGCGCGCGAGGCGGCCTACAGAAACGCCGACGTAGAGGTGCCGGTGGCCATTTACCGGCCGAAGGAGGCCGGAGTCTTTCCGGTCGTCGTATTCCTGCACGGCCGGCGCGGGGTGGACGAGGTGACGCGGCTCGCGCCGCTGCGCATCGCGGCGCGCGGCTTCACCGTCGTCGCGCCCGATCTTTACGCGGGCCGGTTCATCGACAAGTTCCCGATCCGGCACGACTACGCGCTCGAGGACGACGCGGCCGCCTCGATTGACTTCGCGCTTTCCCTGCCTGAAGCGCAGGGCCAGGCGAGGACCTGCGTCGTTTCCCACACGCGAGGAGGCTATTACGCCCTCAAGGCGATCGTAACCAAGAAGCGCGCGGAACGGACGGCCTGTTACGTCTCGTACTACCCGCACTGGCAGGATCCCAATGCGCCCGAGCCGATGCAGGTCTACCAATATGCACCGGAGCTGGACGCGCTCGGCGTTCCCGTGCTCGTGTTTCTCGGCGAGCACGAGCAGTACCAGCGCTACCGCTCAATCCTGGCCGGCATGGATGCCTTGCGCGACAGGAAACGCGACGCGCGCGTGATCGTGTATCCCGGCGTCGGCCGGGGGTTTGACTTCCGCCCGCCCGAGGTGCGCACCCT
>MEQQ01000053.1:1214-8825 GCA_001770285.1 Betaproteobacteria bacterium RBG_16_66_20 | reverse complement strand
CGTTCATGCGCAAGCACCTCGGCGCGAGGTAATTCGTCACCCGGCGTCGGGCTCGCCGAATACCGCGGTGCGGTTGCGGCCCAGGGACTTCGCGGCGTAAAGGGCCTGATCGGCGTTGCGCATCAGCGCGTCGGCGGAGTCGGCATGATCCGGATAGCAGCACACGCCGATGCTCGCCGTGATCGCGATCGTCGTCTCGCCCGAAATCCGGATCGCAGAGCCTTCGAGGGCCTTGCGGATCCTCTCGGCAACCGTCACGGCGCCGCCGCGGCCGGTATCGGTCAGCAGCACGACGAACTCCTCGCCGCCGAACCGCGCCGCCATGTCGACGCTGACGCGGACCTGCCGCCGCAGAAGATCGCCCAGGAACTCGAGCACGGCGTCGCCCGCCTGGTGGCCGTGCGTGTCGTTGACGCGCTTGAAATGGTCCACGTCCAGCATCAGGAGAGCGAAGCGGTGGCGGTAGCGTTCCCCGCGCTTGACCTCGATCGCCAGGCGCTCGCCGAAGCTGCGCCGGTTGAACAGCCCGGTGAGGCCGTCGGTGCGCGCCAGGTCGCTGACCTTCTCGTGGAGACGGGCGTTGCTGATCGCCCCCGCCGCGAGGTGGGCGAAGGTCGCGAGCAGATCGATTTCCTCGGCGGGGAAATCGTCGCGGTCCGCACGATAGACGTAAAGCACCCCGAGATGCTGCTCCTGAAAGGTGAGCGGCAGGCAGAGAAACGAACGGATCCCTTCCTCCCTCGCCAGCGGGCTCAGCCGATGGCGCGTTTCCGGCCGGTCGTTGCTCAGCACGTGGCTGCCCGAGCTGAACGCCTCGTCGGCCAGCCCGCCGCGGCGAAACGCCATGTTGCGCACGAAATGCTCGGACAGGCCGCGCGTCACCCAATCCCTGAAACGGCCTTCGGCCTGCTCGAAAAAAGCGATGCTGCAAGCGCGCGCGCCGGTGAACTCGATCGCGCAGCGCATCACCTCGTCGAGCACCGGTCGCAGGCTGAGCGAAGAGGCGACTGCGGCCGCCACCTGGTTGAGCGCCACGAGCTGCGAGAGCTTCTGCTTGATCGCCCTCTCGCGATCGTGAAGGAAGGTATCGACCGCCAGCCCCATGTCGAAGAGCATGATCTTCTCCAGCGAAAGCATGGCTTGCAGCGTGGAGCGGTCTTCGATTCCGCCGGCGTCCCAGAGGCGGGAGAACAGCAGGCCCAGGTACTTGTTATAGGCGCCGATATACCATTTCAGGTCCAGGCCGATGCGCTGGTGCGCGAGACCGACGCGAAGCCGGTCGCGCACGTAAGCGGCGCCGTATTCGCCCGCGGTGAGGCCCTCGAAGTAGGCGCTTTGCGTCCGCTTGAGGCGCATGACGCTGTTCTCGTCGCCGAGCAGGGCGCTGGTTTCATCGAACGACAGCAGGTGCGCGTAGAACTCGTTGATCACCTCGGCGCGCGCGCGCTCGAGCGGACGATGCAGCGCCTTCAGGCGCGCGACGTCGTCGTCGCGGAAGCCGAGGAACGCCTTGCGTGCCGAGAGGTCCTCGTCCGTGAGGCCGAGTTCGCTCGCGATTTCCTCGATCTTAGCTGGGTCGAGATCCATGCGAACCACCCCTTTGCCGACCGGCGCTGTCTGGTCGCGCCGCCTCGGCCGCCGTCTTCCGGGCCGGCTGCCCGAAAGCGGCTACTTGCGCTTCATGAAAAAAGTGAACTCCTTTTCGGCCGCCGCCTGCGATAGGAGTTCATGGCCGGTCTGCTTGCAGAACGCCTCGAAGTCCTTCACCGAGCCGGGGTCGGTGGCGACGATCCGCAGCACCTCACCCGGTTTCATGTCGGTGAGCGCTTTTTTCGCGCGCAGGATCGGAAGCGGGCAGTTGAGGCCGCGTGCGTCGAGTTCCTTGTCGAAATTCATGTCAGTTCGCCTTGGGATGGATTGACAGCAGACCCTTATAAACCCCGGGTCGGGAAGATACCACCGCTCAGGCGTAACGCGCGAGCATCTCAGCCACGTGCGTGGCGCTCGCCTGGCGGGCGAGGCGGCGCTCGGCGCCGCCCGCCTTGATCATGCACGCGACCATCTCGAAGAACGCGCGGTCGAGCGCCTTGCGCGCCGCCGCGAGCTGCTGCGCGATGGCCTCGCAGTCGGCGTCGGCCTCGACCATTCTGCGCACCGCGCGCACCTGGCCCTCGGTGCGCGCCAGCCGCGCCAGCATCGCCTGTTTTTCCTCCGGGTCGTGCATCTGCGGACGCGACATCGGCCTGCCTCCTATACCCCGAATGGTATGCAACGGCCGGGCGAGACACAAGAAATTTCCGGCGCTGCGTTGCGCTCTCATATCAATGACTTATGCTGCGTCGCATCACTCTTATGATGTCCGCGTGATGGCGCTTGCCAATACTGGCAGGGGGTATTAGTCTGCGTCGCTTCCGGAACGCAGGAGGCGCAGATGTCAGCACAACCCGATACCGCCGCACTCGATCGCCTGATCAGCGAGCGCCTCGACGCGCTCCTGCCGGGCAAGCTCGCCGCGCTGAAGGCCGCGAAGACGCCGTCGATGACCATCATCGCCACGAAGGGAACGCTGGATTGGGCTTATCCGCCGTTCATCCTCGCCTCCACTGCGGGCGCGATGGGTTGGGACGTTTCCATGTTCTTCACCTTCTACGGCCTGGGTCTGCTGCGCAAGGACATCAGCGACCTGAAGGTGAGCCCGCTCGGCAACCCCGGCATGCCGATGAAGATGCCGTTCGGCCCGGACTGGTTCAAGAGCATCAACTGGAACATCCCGAATGCCGTGCAGGCGGTCGTGCCGGGCTTCGAAACCATGGCCACGTCGCTGATGAAACAGACCATTCACAATAAGGGCGTCGCCGGCGTGGCCGAGCTGCGCCACGCCTGCATCGAAGCCGACGTGAAGCTGATCGGCTGCCAGATGACCGTGGACCTGTTCGGCTACAGCCGCGACGATTTCATTCCCGAGGTCAAGGAATATTGCGGCGCCGCGCACTTCCTGCCGATGGCGCGCGACGCGGATGTGAGCTTGTTCATCTAACAACGCTCAGGCCGCGGGCTCGAACCATTTGAGCTGATCGCGCAGCCTCACCACTTCGCCTACGATGATCAGCGTAGGCGCATGCACATCGCTCTGGCGCACGATTCCCGGCAGCGTATCCAGGTTGCCGGTCAGCACGCGCTGCTGCGGCGTGGTGCCCTGCTGAATGAGCGCGGCCGGGGTTGCGGCCGGCAGGCCGTGCGCGACCAGCTGGCGGCACAGGATATCGATGCCGAGCAGTCCCATGTAGAACACGATGGTCTGGCGCGGCTGCGCGAGCGCCGGCCAGTTCAGATTCATGCTGCCGTCCTGCAGATGGCCCGTGACGAACACCACCGACTGCGCGTAATCGCGGTGCGTCAGCGGAATGCCGGCGTATGAGGCGCAGCCCGCCGCGGCGGTGATGCCGGGCACCACCTGGAACGGAATGCCCTCGGCGGCGAGCGTGGCGATCTCCTCGCCGCCGCGTCCGAAGATGAACGGATCGCCGCCCTTCAGGCGCACCACGCGCTTGCCTGCCTTCGCCAGGCGCACCAGCAGATGGTTGATGTCCTCCTGCGGCAGCGTGTGCCTGGCGCGCTCCTTCCCGGCGTAAATGCGCTCGGCGTCGAGCCGCGCCAGCGCGAGCACGGGCGGCGACACCAGGCGGTCGTACACCACGACATCGGCCTGCTGCATGAGCCGCAGCGCGCGGAACGTGAGCAGGTCCGGATCGCCCGGGCCGGCGCCGATGAGGGATACCTCGCCGCCCGTGAGGGAAAAACGCGGGTCGGCAAGGCGGGTGTCATCAATTGCCTCCTGCAGCGCCTTGCGGGCCTCGGCATCGCGGCCGCTGAACGCGAGCTCGGCGATCGGGCCCTGCAGTGCGCGTTCCCAGAAGCGCCGCCGCGCGGCCGGTTTGAAGCGCGTGCGGACCTGGTCGCGGAACGCCGCCGCCAGGGCGGCGAGGCGGCCGTAGCCGGCCGGGATCAGGCTTTCCAGGCGCGCCCGCAGCAGGCGCGCCAGGACCGGCGAGGCGCCGCCGCTCGAAACCGCCACGATCACCGGCGCGCGATCGATGATGGAGGGCATGATGAACGAGCAGAGCGCCGGCTGGTCGACCACATTCACCGGAATGCGCCGCGCCCTGGCGGCGGCGGCGACCGCGCGATTCACCGCATTGTCGTTGGTGGCGGCGATCGCCAGCGCATAGCCGATCACGTCTGCGTCGCGGAAACTCGCTGCGCGGTGCTCGATCCGGGCCGCGCCGAGAGCGGCGTCGAACGCCGCATGCAGCGCCGGCGCCTGCACCGTGACGCGCGCGCCGGCGCGCAGCAGCAACGCGGTCTTGCGCGCAGCCACTTCGCCGCCGCCCACCACCAGGCAAGGCTGTTCGCGGACATCGAGAAAAATAGGCAGAAAATCCATGCTGTTCCGGGTACGCAATCGGGCGTGAGTTTGTCGATATGATAGATTCAAATCAGAGGGTGCATGCCCCAGCTTCTCACACTGTCACGCGCGGCGCGCCTGATCGGCATCCGGCGCGGCGCCCTGCAGAGCAAGATCAGGAGCGGCGAGCTTGCCGCGTTCGAGGGCATGGTGTCGGCGCGAGACCTGCTGCGCGCCTATCCTGGGGTCAAGCTGGAGGACAATGCCATCCTCGAGCGCATGGACCGGATCAAGGACGCGGCCTTCGCCCGGCGCGTGCGCGAGCGTTTGCTGCCCAGTTCCGAGGTGCTGGTTGCGCGCCTGACCGAAATGAGCAGGGAACGGGCGCAGATCCAGGCGCGGCTCGAGTACTACCGGGGGATTGTGGAGCAGTTGCAGTCGAAGGCGCGCGAGTTCGGCGAGGCGGCATCGCCGCAGGCGGCGGCGGAACTGCTTGCCTGGCTGAAGCACGGCCTGGAGCCCGGCCCGCAAGGCGACGAACCGCAGCCGCTGCTGGTGCACGACAGTTTCCTGAGGATCATGACGGCGCACGTACAGATCAAACCGAGCGGCCACGAGTTTTTCGTCGACGGCAACGACAGCCTGCTCGAGGCGGCGCTGCGCGCCGGGCTTTCCCTCGACTATGGCTGCAGCATCGGCAGCTGCGGCAAGTGCAAGGCCAGGGTGCTGTCGGGCCAGGTGCAGAGAACGCGGCATTCCGATTACGCGCTCACCGCGGCCGAGAACAATGCCGGCGTCGTGCTCATGTGCTGCAACACCGCGGTAGCCGACCTCGAGATCGAGGCGCGCGAGGCGCATGGCGCGGGCGACATGCCGCTGCAGAGCATCGAGGCCAGGGTAAAGTCCGTCAGCCCGGTCGCCGGCGACATACGGCTGCTGCATCTCCAGACGCCGCGCGGCAACCGGCTGCGTTTCCTTGCCGGGCAATCGGTGTCGCTCGCGCTGGCCGACGGGCCTGCCGCCTCCTACCCCGTGGCCAGTTGCCCCTGCGACGACCGCAACCTGCAATTTCACATCCGTCGGCGCGCCGGCGACAGCTTCGCCGAGCGCGTGTTCGATGGGCTGAAAAGCGCTGACACGGTGCGGGTCGAGGGCCCGCGCGGGAAATTCGTCCTCAACGAAGAATCGGATCGCCCGCTCGTCTTCATCGCCTGTGAGACCGGTTTTGCTCCCGTCAAGAGCCTGCTCGAGCACGCCATGGCGCTCGACGTGGCCGAGACGCTGGATCTGTGCTGGATCGCATCCGGCAAGGACGGCCACTACCTCGACAATCTGTGCCGCTCCTGGAGCGACGCCCTGGACAATTTCCGCTACCTGGCGTTGACGGCAGACGGCGCCTTGTCGGACGAGGCCGTGATGCAGGACGCGCTGCGGCAGGTGCTGCAGGAGCATCCCCGGCTGGGCGACTGCGACGTCTATGTCGCCGGGCCCGGAGCGCTGGCGAGCGCAGCCGAGTACCTGTTGCTCGAACGCGGGCTGCCGCGCGAACAGTTGTTTGTCGAGACAGCGGCCTTCTGAGCTTTATTTCTTTTTGCCCAGCCCGTGTTCGACCGCAGCCACCGCGGCTTCGACGCGCGAGCGCATCCCCAGCTTGCGCAGTATCGCCTTGACGTGCAGCTTTACGGTGCCGTCCGCGATGTCGAGGGCGCGCGCGATCATCTTGTTGCTCAGGCCCATGGCAACGTGCTCCAGGATCTCCAGCTCGCGCGGCGTGAGATCGGCCAACGGCGTCGCCGGCGACCGCCCCTCCAGCTCCGGGCCGGCGTTGTTGCGCACGATTCCGGCCAGCGTCCCGACCATTTCCCTCGCCACCACGTTGTCGCCGCGCAGCGTCGCCTCGAGCGCCGGTACCAGTTCCTCCGGTTCCATGTCCTTCAACAGGTAACCCTGGGCACCGGCGCGCAGCGCCGCGCGCAGGTCGGCGTCCTCGCGGCTCATGGTGAGCATCACGACCGGCGTGCCGACGCCGCTTGCGCGCAGCTGTTTCAATGTTTCGACGCCGTTCATGCCCGGCATCTTGACATCGAGCAGAATGATGTCCGAGGAAAGCTCGCGCGCGCGCCGCACTCCCTCTTCGCCCGAGCTGACCGAGGCCACGACCTGGACGCCGCGGCTGCGCAGCAGCTCCTCGATGCCCTTGCGCACCAGCGCGTGATCGTCGATCAACAGCACCCGCATCTCAGCCTCGCGCCGCGATCGCGGGCGGGGTGAGCGGCGGCGCGTTGAAGATCAACACGATGCGCGTGCCCTCGCCGGGTTCGCTCTCGATCACGAGCTGGCCCGGCAGCCGCCCGGCGCGTTCCCGCATGATCGCCAGCCCTGCGTGCTCGCCCGGCATGCCGCCGGCCACGCCCGCCATGCCCAGGCCGTCGTCTTCGATCAGCACGGTGTACAGGTCGCCCTCGTTGTTGAGCAGGATGCGCACATTGTGCGCGCCGCTGTGCTTGCGGATGTTGGCGAGCGCCTCCTGGATGATGTAGAAAACCTGGATTTCCTGGGCCAGGGTGAGCCCGAGTGCCTGGCATTCGTTCTGGAAAAACACCGCGATGCCGGTCTCCCGGCGGAAGCGCTCGACCAGGTTGGCGGCCGTCTGCGCGAGGCCGGATTCGTCGATCTTCAGCCGATAGTTGGTCAGCAGGTCGCGCAGGTCGGCATTCGCCTGCGCCATCGCACGGCGCAACGCGCTCACCTCGTACTGGGCGGCGCCAAGGTCCTCGCGGGCGAGCGACTCACCGAGAATTTTCAATTGCAGGCCCATGCCGATCAGCGACTGGGCGAGAGAATCGTGCAGTTCGTTGCCGATGATGTTGCGCTCTTCCATGATGGCCAGGCGGCGCGCGTCGCTGTCGAGGCGCGCCTTTTCGATCGCGAGGCCCAGGTGGCGCCCGACGCTGATCAGCAGATCGTGCATGTCCTCGCCCAGGGCCGCAAGCGGCCGGTCGAGGAACAGGTTGTACACGCCCAGGATGCGGTCCTGGTATTGAACCGGGACCACCACGAATTCGCTGCAATCGCGCTCGAGCATCGGCCCTCCGGTCAGCCTGGCGCACTCGCCGGTGCCGGCCTGGGTGCGAATGCCGCCCTCCGTCGAGGCCCAGCCGCACTGGCAGCTCGCCGCCGGCATCAGCCGGTCGCGTTCGAGCGCC
>MEQQ01000053.1:0-1205 GCA_001770285.1 Betaproteobacteria bacterium RBG_16_66_20 | reverse complement strand
TCGGGTGCGAGGCCGCGGCTGGCGACCAGGCGGGTGTTGCCGTCCGCGGTCGCGAGCCGCACGCTGGCCGCGCGCGCATCGACGAGCTCGATGAAGGTGTCGAGAAAGCCGTCGAGCAGTTGCTCGAGGCTGCCGGGCTGGCTGAGGCTGGTCGCGACCGCGTACAGGATGTCGAGCGACTGGGTCTTGCGCGCAAGGCGCACCGCCGGGGTCTGCGCCGGCTTCGGGGGAGTGGGCTTTGGCAGGGCCGCTACTCGAACGGGACGACCACGACCCCGGGCATGCGGCCGAAGTCGGCGACATTAGCGGTCAGCAGCGCAAATCCGTGCGCGAGCGCGGTCGCCCCGATGATCAGGTCGTGCGCGCCCAGCGTGACATTGCGCGGCAGCCCGCCGAGCAGTCGCGCGTGCGTGCGCGCGACGGTCGCGTCGAATGCAAGCACCGGCAGGTGTGCGAGCAGGGTTTCCACGTACGCCGACCGCCGCGCACGCCGCGCGGCCGTATTGGCCCGGTGGACACCGATCAGCAGTTCGGAGCAGGTGATCGCGCTGATGCAGGCATCGCCGTGCTCCGCCCAGCGGGTGAAGTCTATTTCGGCGGACTGCTTCTCGCCTCGAATCAGGACGTCGGTGTCGAGGATCAAGCCCACTTGCGGGCCTGCGGCCGCCGGGCTCGTTTCATCGTCCTGACCTCTGCCCTCCACCTGCTCGCCTCCGCCGGACCGAGATGCGGCAGACCCGCGAACAGGCGGTTTAGGTCGGCGAGCGCAAGCCCCGCGGGCAAGGCCGCCGGCACCAGCCGCGCAACGACCTTACTGCCGCGTTCGATCGAAAACGACCTGTCGCGGTACTGCACCTGGTTGAGTACTTCGGAAAAGCTGCGTGCCGCCTCGGTCGCCGAAATGGTCTTGTCGCGCATCGGAGCCACCTCCATCAGATTATCTGATTCCAAGTCTACCACCGGCGCGCCGCCATTTGGACGCATACGGCATTGCTAGCTCGGCGTTTGATGGCGCGCAGGCCCCGGCGTCTTGTGCGAAGGGTCGTTCGGGTTGATGAAGATGAAGCGGGGCTCGCCGGGATTGATTTCCACGTAATCGAGGGTTGCGCCGGTGAGCAGTTCGACGCTGCCGGGAGACACCAGAAGCGTGACGCCGCCCGCGGCCACCAGCAGGTCGCCTTCGGCCTTGTCGTCGAAGCCCATGC
>MEQQ01000052.1 GCA_001770285.1 Betaproteobacteria bacterium RBG_16_66_20 | reverse complement strand
GTAGCTTTCGTACTCGCGGTCGCTCGCATACGACGCCCCCGCGAGTATCCCGATCGCGATCAGCACGCCGACCGTGGAGCGGCCCTGGATATGAACCGAACCACCGGTGGAAACGCCGGTCGAGGGCGAGCCGCTGGAGGAAAACTGGACGTTGGAATGCCCGCCGCAGCCGGCAGCGAACAGTGCAAACGAAACAACGATGCTGCGCATCATCCCGCGGCGGCGCGTGTGAGGCGATCTTGTACTGCGGTCCATTCGGCGGTCTCGGGCGGCGTCTCGATCAGGATCGTCTCACATCCGGCGCCGTCCAGTTCGCGCAGCGCGGCGTAGAGGCGCTGCGCGTAGGCCTGCGGTTCGCGCGGCATGCGGATCCAGTAATCCACCCGCTCGTCGGGCCGCGAGAACGCGAGCACCGCGACCCTGGCCCCGCGCTTGGCGATCTCCGCGTCTAGCGCATGCGGCGGCACCAGAAGCGCGGGCGTCTTGGGCGCGTAATGCCGCTCCAGCCCGCCGGGATGGCGGGGGAAAGCGGAACTCTTTGCCGATACTTTTGCATGCAATGCTTGTTCTAATTGAAACTTTGAAATAACCCCTGGTCGCAACAGCATCGGCTCCCCGCCGGAGAGATCCAGAATCGTGGATTCGATGCCGACTTCGCTTGATCCGCCTTCGAGCACGAGGTCTACCCGCTTCGCGAGATCCTCGCGCACATGGGCTGCCGCCGTCGGGCTCACGTTGCCGAAGAGATTCGCCGACGGCGCCGCCACCCCGCCGCCGAATTCGCGCAGCAGCTCCTGCGCCACCGGGTGCGAAGGCACGCGCAGGCCGACGCTGTCCTGTCCGCCGGTGACGAAGTCCTTCGCCTTCGCCGATCGCTTCAGGATCAAGGTCAGAGGACCCGGCCAGAAGCGCGCCGCCAGCTGGCGCGCCGCCTCCGGCACCTCTCGCGCCCATTCGAACGCGCTTTCGGCATCGGCGAAATGGACGATCACGGGATGGCCTTCGGGGCGTCCCTTCGCGGCATACATGCGCGCCACCGCAGCGGCGCTGGAAGCATCCGCGCCCAGGCCGTAGACCGTTTCGGTGGGAAAAGCGACCAGGCCGCCGGCGCGCAGGATTTCCGCCGCGCGGCGGACCTCAGGATTCACGCGCGTTTTTCACACCCGGGATTCAAAGCTTGAGCGGCGCCGCCTTGAGAACCGCTTCGGTCTGTTTCTTCCGAAATGCAGAGAGTTTCTTCTGCAATTTGGAATCGGAAAGCGCAAGCATGGCAACGGCGAAAAGAGCCGCGTTCGCCGCGCCTGCCTCGCCGATGGCGAAGGTGGCGACCGGAATGCCCTTCGGCATCTGCACCGTGGAAAGCAGCGAATCCAGTCCCTTGAGGTGCTTCGATGGCATCGGCACGCCGAGCACCGGCAGCGTGGTATGCGCCGCGACCACGCCCGCGAGGTGCGCCGCACCGCCCGCGGCCGCGATGATCGCCTTGATGCCGTTCTTCGCCGCGCCCCCGGCCCAGGCCGCAACCGCCTTCGGCGTGCGGTGCGCGGACATGGCCTTCGCCTCGTAGGGCAGGCCGAAGGACTCCAGCACCTTTGCCGCGGCCTTCATCGTCTCCCAGTCGGAGGTCGAGCCGATCACGATCCCCACGATGGGCGAATTGCGGGGCGAACCTCGCGTCTTCATGCGATTTTCTTTCCGGTGAGTTTCTCGAGCGCCTCGCGGTACTTCGCCGAGGTGCGCGCGATCACGTCGGCCGGAAGCCTGGGCGCCGGCGGCGTCTTGTCCCAGTCGAGCGTCTCGAGGTAGTCGCGCACGAACTGCTTGTCGTAGGACGGCGGTGACATGCCGGCCTGATACTGGTCCGCGGGCCAGAAGCGCGAAGAGTCCGCCGTCAGGACCTCGTCGATCAGGACAACTTCATTTTTTTCATTCAAGCCGAATTCGAATTTGGTATCGGCAATGATGATTCCTCTGGTGGCGGCGAACTCCGACGCCTCCTTGTAGAGCCGGATGCTGATGCCCTTGATCTTCACCCCGACGTCCCTGCCGACGATCTCGCACATGCGCTCGAAGGAAATGTTCTCGTCGTGGCCGCTGGCGGCCTTGGTCGCGGGCGTGAAAATCGGCTCCGGCAGCTTCTGCGCCTGCATCAGGCCCTTCGGCAGCTGGATGCCGCACAGCGCGCCGGTCTGCTGGTAGTCCTTCCAGCCCGAGCCGATCAGGTAGCCGCGCACCACCGCTTCGACCGGCAGCGGACTCAGTTTCTTCACCACGATGGCACGGCCGCGCACCTGCGCTCTTTCCTGCTCGCCCTTGACCACGCTCTCCGGATCGATCCCGGTGAGGTGGTTGGGCACCACGTGGCCGAGCTTCCCGAACCAGAAATTGGCGAGTTCCGTCAGTACCCGGCCCTTGTCGGGGATCGGGTCGGCCAGCACCACGTCGAACGCCGACAGCCGGTCGGTGACCACGATCATCATCTTGTCGTCGCCCACCGCGTAGATGTCGCGCACTTTGCCGCGGCCTATTCTGGTGAGGCTTGTTATATGAGATTCAAACAAAACCATCAGGCTGCCTGCTTCTCCAGTTCCGCTTTCCACTTGCCCTGCGCCGCGAGCCCGTTCATGTGCGCGCGGTGATGGAACGCGCGCTGCGCGGCGCCGATATTGCCGTGCTGGCCCTTCCAGGCATTGAGTGCCGGGTTCTGCAGCGCGCGCGAGTAGGAGAACGTGAGCGGCCAGGGCAGCCCTTTCATCGAGGCCATGGCGTTCAGGTGCGCGGTCGCCGAGACGTCCGACTGCCCGCCGGAAAGGAACACCACGCCCGGCTGCGCTGCCGGCACGGTGCGCTTGAGCACCCGCACGGTGCGCTCGGCCACTTCGTCCACGCCCGCCTGGCGCGCGCAGGTCCTGCCCGAGACCACCATGCTCGCCTTGAGGATGGTGTGCTCGAAGGAAACATTGTGCGCGGCGAGCGCGGCGTAGGTCGCGCGCAGCGTCGCCTCGCTCACTTCCTCGCAGCGTTCGATGCTGTGGCTGCCCTCGAGCAGGACTTCAGGCTCGATCACGGGGACGATGGATGCTTCCTGGCACAGCGCGGCATAGCGCGCGAGCGCATGCGCATTGGCGTACAGGCAGGTGTGGCTCGGCGTGTCATCGCCGATCGTGATCACCGCGCGCCACTTGGCGAAGCGCGCGCCGAGCTTGAAGTAGGCCGCGAGCCGTTCGCGCAGGCCATCCAGCCCCTCGGTAACCTTCTCGCCGGGACAAAGCGCGAGGTTCTTCGCGCCCGTGTCGACCTTGATCCCCGGCAGAACGCCCTTCCCCGCCAGGTAGTCGGGAAACAGCACGCCGTCGTTGGTCTTCTGGCGGATAGTCTCGTCGTACAGAATCACGCCGGAAATGAAGTTCTCCATGCCCGGCGTGGTGAACAGCAGGCCGCGGTAGCCACGGCGACTCTCCTCGGTGCACGCGGTATCGATCGACTTGAAGCGGGTCTCGCAGGTGCCGCTGGATTCGTCGGCGGCCAGAATGCCCTTGCCCTTGGCGACCATGGCGGCCGCGGTCTTGGATAGCAGTGCCTTGTCCATTCGGATTCCGTGGTAGGGGAAAAGTGCGGCTTTACGCGCGCGATTTTACGCCAACTGAATTCCATTTAGTTCCGGGGCGGATTTCGGCGATAATGCGGCCCCTTGAGATTCGCTGAAGCCGGCCCTATCTGGCCGGCGGCCGCACAAAAATCAATGATCAAGATCGAAAACCTGGTCAAGGCTTTCGGCGCGAAACGCGCCGTGGACGGCATCTCGTTCGCGGTCGAGCGCGGCGAAGTGGTGGGTTTCCTCGGGCCGAACGGCTCGGGCAAATCCACCACCATGCGCATGATCACCGGCTATTACGCCCCCACCGCAGGCAAGGTGAGCGTAGGGGGGTACGACGTGGTCGACTCGCCGCTGCAAGCCAAGCGGCTGATCGGCTACCTGCCCGAAAACGCCGCCGCCTATACCGACATGTCGGTGCACGGCTTTCTCGAGTTCGCGGCCGGGTTGCGCGGCCTTGCAGGCGACGCCAAGCGCAAGGCGGTGGCGCGCGCAGTCGAACGCTGCTTCCTCTCCTCGGTGCTGCATCAGTCGATCGACACGCTCTCCAAGGGATACAAACACCGCACCTGCCTCGCGCAGGCGCTGATCCACGATCCGGAAGTCCTGATCCTGGACGAACCGACCGACGGTCTCGACCCCAACCAGAAGCACGAAATCAGGAACCTGATCCGCGAGCTGGGGCGCACCAAGGCGGTGGTGTTTTCGACCCACATCCTGGAGGAGGTCGACGCGGCCTGCACGCGAGCGATCATCATCGACCGCGGCCGGATCGTCGCCCAGGGCACTCCCGACGAGCTGGGAAGGCCGCTGGACGAGGTCTTCCGCCGCATCACCATCCCGGACACGGTGAACAAATGAGGAACATCTGGGTCATCGCCAAGCGCGAGCTCGGCAGCTACTTCAGCTCCCCGGTGGCGTATGTGTTTCTGGTCATTTTCCTGCTGCTGACCGGATTTTTCACCTTCACGGCCGGGCAGTTCTTCGAGCGCGGCGAGGCGAGCCTCGCCGCCTTTTTCGGCTGGCATCCCTGGCTGTACCTGGTCCTGGTGCCCGCCGTCGGCATGCGCCTGTGGGCCGAGGAGCGCCGCGCCGGCACCATCGAGCTCCTGCTCACCATGCCGATCACCCCCTGGGAGGCGATCGTGGGCAAGTTCCTCGCCTCCTGGATCTTCCTCGGCCTCGCGCTCGCACTCACCTTCCCGGTCGTGATCACGGTCAATGTCCTTGGCAGCCCGGATAACGGCATGATCTTCGCGGGCTACCTCGGCAGCCTGTTCCTCGCCGGGGCCTACCTCGCGCTCACCTGCATGACCTCCGCGATGACGCGCAACCAGGTGGTGGCGTTCATCCTGGCGGTGGTGGCGTGCCTGTTCCTGATCCTCGCCGGCTTCAGCCCGGTCACCGACCTGATGGTGCGCTGGGCGAGCCCGGCGTTCGTCGACACGGTGGCAGCGTTCTCGGTCGTCACCCACTTCGACGGCTTCCAGAAGGGCGTGATCGACACCCGCGACCTGTTCTATTTCCTGTCGGTGATCGGCTTCGCGCTGTTCGCCACCAGCATCATTCTGCGCAACCGATGAAGACGTTCATGAAAAAAAACGAGGCGCTGGTGTACTCGGCGGTGGGGCTCGCGGCCCTGTTCCTGATCCTGGTCGCGTTCAATTACCTCGCGGCGCTGGGCGCAAAGAGAATTGATCTCACCGAAGGCAGCCTCTATACGTTGTCCGAGGGGACGAAGAAGATCCTGCGCGGTCTCGACGCGCCGGTGAAGGTGAAACTCTACATTTCGCGCGGCGAGCAGGCGATGCCGTTGCCGCTGCGCGGCTTCGCGCAGCGCGTCGAGGACCTCGCGCGCGAGTTCAAGTCGGTCGCAGGCAGCAACCTGTTGATCGAGCTGTACAACCCCAGGCCCGACAGCGAGGACGAGGATGCGGCGCAACTCGACGGCGTCGAGGCGCAGCAGCTGTTTTCCGGCGAGCAGTTCTATCTCGGCCTCGCAGTCGGCCAGCTCGACCGCAAGCAGGCGATCCCGGCACTGTCGCCGCAGCGCGAGCGGCTGCTGGAATACGACCTCGCGCGCGCGATCGCGCGCGTCGGTTCGGCAGAGCGGCCGGTGCTCGGCCTGATGAGTGCGCTGCCGATCCTCGGTGAGCGCTTCAATCCGATGACCCGGCAGAGCTCCGAGCCCTGGGTGCTCGCCAACGAACTGAAGCGCGATTTCAACGTCAAGCAGGTTTCGCTGGCCGCGGAAGCCATCGACCCGGAGATCAAGGTCCTGCTGGTGATCCATCCGCGCGACCTGCCCGAGGCGACCGAGTACGCGCTCGACCAGTTCGTGCTGCGCGGCGGCAAGCTGATCGCCTTCGTCGACCCCTACGCCTACTTCGACCAGCAGCCCAGCCCGATGCCCGGCATCGGCGGCGGCGGCACCAGCTCCAGCCTGCCCAAATTGTTCAAGGCCTGGGGGGTGGAGATGAATCCGGGCAAGGTGCTGGCCGACGTGGTCTACGCCTCGGGCGCCGGGCAGCGCTATACGCCCACGGTGCTGACGCTGAACCGCACCGCGCTCAATCGCGACGACGTCGTCACCAGCCAGATCGAAACCCTGCTCTACGCCTTCGGCGGCGCGTTCGAAGTAAAACCGGTCGAGGGACTGAAACTCACGGAGCTCATCAACAGCTCGCCCAACTCGATGCTGGTGGACAACGTCGTATCGACGGTGTCGGGCGAAGCGGCGATGAAGGGTTTCCAGCCCGAGAACAAGGCGCGGCCGCTCGCGCTGCGGCTGACGGGCAAATTCAAGACCGCTTTTGCCGACGGCAGGCCTGTTTCCCAGGATAAGAAATCTTCAGGAAAAAAAGAGGAAGATTCTCTCAAGGAGTCCGCGGCCGAGAACTCCGTCATTCTGGTCGCCGATGTCGACATGCTGAACGACGGCGCCGCGGTCGACATCCAGGAAGTGTTCGGGCGCCGCATCGTCGTGCCCTCGAACGGCAACCTCGCGCTCGCGCAAGGCATGGTCGAGCAGCTCGGTGCCGGCGACGCACTGGTCACGCTGCGCAGCCGTGCCGCGGCGTTCCGCCCGCTGACCGTGGTGCGCCAGATGGAGGCCGATGCGCAGAAGCAGTACTTCGGCCGCTTGAAGGCGCTCGAAGACGAGCGCCAGAGGACCATGGAGAAACTCCAGGAGCTGCAGAAGGCGCGCGGCGCCTCGGCCAAATCCGCCCAGCTGCTGACCCCGGAGCAGCAGTTGGAAATCGAGAACCTGAAGAAAAAGGCCGTAGAGACGCAGAAAGAGCTGAAAGAGGTTCGCAAGACGCTGCGCCAGGACGCCGAGTCGCTCGTCTTCTGGACCAAAGTGGCCAACATTGCCCTGATGCCGTTGCTCGTCGTGCTCCTCGGGCTCGCCGCTTTCGTCCTGAATCGCCGCAGGCTGAACCCGGCATGAACGCGCGGATTGCGGCCGCTCTGCTGGTGCTGCTCTCGGTCCTCGGCGGCGGCGCGCTGCTGGTCCGCAACCAGACCGATTCGCGGAAATCCCCGGACGCCGGCACGCTCGGCCAGCCGCTGCTGAAGGGGCTGCAGGCCTCGCAGGTCGCCTCGATCGTGATCCGCGAGCCCAGGGACGCGATCACCATCGCCAAAAAGGACGAGCGCTGGACCATCGCCGAGCGCGACGGCTTCCCGGCCGACTACGACAAGGTGCGCGATTTCGTGCTGAAGGCGATCGCGCTGAAGATCGGCCAGTCCGAGCCGATCGGCGACAAGGACCGCGCCCGGCTGCTGCTGGACGCCGGCGGCACCGCGGTCGAATTCCTCGGCGCCGACGGCAAGCCGCTGGCGCGGCTGACGGCCGGAAAAAAGTACTTCAAGGCCGAGCCGGAGAATCCGGACAAAGCGGTCGGCGACGGGCGCTACGTCGCGCTGCCGGGCGACGACAAGCGCGTATACGTGATCTCCGATCCGCTGGCGCAGATGTCGACCAGGACCGCCGACTGGATCAGCAAGGCGGGCTTCGATGTGGAGAAAGTCAAGACGCTGGAACTGCGCGCCGCGGACGGCGATGCCTGGAAAATCGAGCGCGCCGGCGACAATGCCGACTGGAAGCTGGCCGGCATGCGCGCCGGCGAGAAACTCGAGATCACCAAGGCGAACGCCGCCGGCTACACGTTCGCGCGTCTCGAACTCGCCGACGTCGCGCCGAAGGACGCCAAACCGCAGGACACGGGGCTCGCGAAACCGACGCTCGTCACCGCCACCACCTTCGATGGCCTGAGCTACTCCCTGAAGCTCGGCAGGCTGGAGGGCGACAACTACTACGCCACGCTGCAGATCTCGGGTGAACCCAGGCCCGAGGGCAAGGATGCCGAGGAGCGGCTGAAGAAAATCAACGAGCGGCTGCCGCGCGAGAAGGCGCTTGGCGGCTACACGCTGTTGATCCCGAAATCGAAGCTCGAAGACATCGTCAAGAAGCGGGCGGGCCTGCTGGCGAAAAAAGACGAGAAAAAGAAATAGTGCCGCAGCGCAGCTCGACATGAGCCCGGTCGTCTTCGTGCATGGCTTTGCCTGCACGCACGCCGACTGGCGGCTGCAAACCGCGCATTTTTCCGGCGCGCACCCGACCTTCGCGCCCGACCTGCGCGGCCATGGCGCGACGCACGCGCGCCCCGCGGACTGCTCCATCGAGACCTACGGCGCGGACATCGCCGCCCTGCTCGACGGCAAGGACCTGAGCGGCGCGGCGCTCGTCGGGCACAGCATGGGCTGCCGCGTGGTGCTGCAGGCGTACCTGAATGCGCCGGAACGCATCGCGGCGCTCGCGCTGATAGATGGCAGTTACCTTGGCGCAAGCGATCCTGTCCTGATTCAGGATTATTCGAGCTTTGCGCGAACGTTGTTTGCCAGCATGTTCCTGTCGCCTAGCGAGCTTGGCGCGGAGATCGCCGAGCGTGCGCTGCGCCTGCCCGAGGCGGTCGGCGCGGCGCTTTTTCCGCGCATGGTGCGCTGGGATGCCGCCAACATGGAACGGGCCCTGGCCTCGGTGCAGGTCCCCCTGCTCGTGATCCAGAGCACCTATCTGAATGCCGAGCGCAAGCGCGTCGCGCTCAAGCCCGGCGAAACCACGCCCTGGCTCGACCTGGTCCGCCGCAAGGCGCCGCAGGCGCAGATTGAGATCGTCCCGGGTGTCGGCCACTTTCCGCAACTGGAAGCCCCCGAGCAGGTGAATAAGCTGCTGTCGGGATTGATCAAGACATAACGCTTCCCCGGCCCCGCCCCTTGCTGATATAAAAAGAGGCATCCGGAGATCACGAGGAGCCCGCCGTGTCCAAGTTCCCCATCAAGCGAATCAGAACCCTTGCGCTGGTCGGCCAGGCGGGTTCGGGAAAGACCTCTCTTGCCGAGGCGCTGCTCGCGCGGGCGGGAGCGATCCCCGCGGCCGGCAGCGTCGAGCGCGGCAGCACGGTCTGCGATTACACGCCGCTCGAGAAATCTTTCAAGCATTCGCTCAAGCTCGCGGTCGCGAGTTTCGAAGCCCCGCATTTGGACGGCCCGCACCGCATCCACCTGCTCGACACGCCGGGTTACCCGGATTTCCTCGGCCACGCGCTGCCGGCACTCGCCGCGGTGGAGACCGCCGCAATCGTGATCAACGCCCAGAACGGCATCGAGATGATGACCGGCCGCTTCATGCAATGGGCGGCGAAGAGAGGCCTCGACCGGCTGGTGATCGTCAACCGTATCGACGCCGAGAACGCGGACCTGCCGGGACTGCTGGAAGAGATCCGGCAGGCCTTCGGCAAGGAGTGCCTGCCGCTCAATCTCCCCGCGGCCGCGGCAAGCAAGGTCTCGGACTGCTTCTTCGCGCCTTCCGGCGAGGCGGATTTCTCCTCGGTCGAGGAGGCGCACAAGAGACTGGTCGAGCAGGTCGTCGAAGTGGACGAGCGGCTGATGGAGGTCTACCTCGAAAAGGGCGAGATTCCGCCCGACGCGCTGCACGAGCCGCTGGAGCGCGCGATGCGCGAAGGCCATCTCGTTCCGGTGGTGTTCACCTCGGCGAAGACGGGCGCCGGCATCGGCGAGCTGCTCGAGGTGATCGTGAAACTCCTGCCCAACCCGGCCGAAGGCAATCCGCCGGTCTATCTCAATGTCCCCGCCGAGGGCGGCGAAGCAAGCGAGATCAGCGCGCTGCCCGACCCCGGCCTGCACGCGCTGGCCCACGTCTTCAAGGTCGAGATCGATCCGTACATCGGGCGGCTCGCGGTGTTCCGCGTGCACCAGGGACGCATTACGCCCGGCACGCAGCTCTTCATCGGCGAAGGCAGGAAGCCGATCAGGGCCGGGCATCTGTACCTGCTGAAGGGCAAGACGCAGGTCGAGGTGTCCGAAGCGCTTCCCGGCGACATCTGCGCAATCGCAAAAATCGACGAGATTCAGTTCGACCACATCCTGCACGACTCCCCCGGCGACGCGCACATCCACGCCCGGCCGCTCGAGCTGCCGATCGCGGTGTTCGGGCTCGCGGTGCAGCCGAAAAAGCGCGGCGACGAGCAGAAGGTGTCCGACGTGCTGCACAAGCTGATGGCGGAGGACCCCTGCTTTCGCCTCGAGCACAACGCGCAGGCGAACGAAACCGTGATGCGCGGCATCGGCGAGATGCACCTCAAGGTCATGCTCGAGAAGATGGCGAACCAGTACAAGGTGGAACTCGATACCCGGCCGCCCTCGATCCCGTACCGCGAGACCATCGCGGCGCGCGCCGAGGGGCACAGCCGGCACAAGAAGCAGACCGGCGGCGCCGGGCAGTTCGGCGAGGTGTTCCTCAAGATCGAGCCGCTGCCGCGCGGCAAGGGATTCGAGTTCGTCGACAAGGTGAAGGGCGGCGCGATCCCGAACCAGTTCATTCCCGCGGTCGAAAAAGGCGTGCGCGGCGTGCTGCAGGCCGGCTTTGTCGCCGGCTACCCGATCCAGGACCTGCGCGTCACCGTCTACGACGGCAAGCACCACCCGGTGGATTCCAAGGAAGTGGCGTTCGTCTCTGCGGGGCGCAAGGCCTTCCTCGATGCGCTCGGCAAGGCGCGCCCGATCGTCCTCGAGCCGATCGTCAACGTCGACGTGCTCGCGCCGGAACAGAAGATGGGCGACATCGCGGGCGAGCTCTCCGGACACCGCGGCCAGATCAAGGGCTCGGATGCGCCGCGCCCCGGCACGGTCAAAATCCTCGCGCAGGCGCCGCTCTCCGAATTGGAGCAGTTCCCGGCGCGGCTGAAGTCACTCACCGCGGGCCACGGCTCCTATACGCTGGAGTTCAGCCACTACGAGCAGGCGCCGCCGGTGCTGCAGCAGAAGCTGGTCGCCGCGCACCGGCCGGAGGCGCAAGCGGACGACTAGCGAAAACGGGATCAGAGCCCGATATCAGAAGTCGTAGAGTCCCGCGGGGTTTTCTACGAGGATTTTCTTCCGGGTCGCCTCGTCTGGCGCCCAATCCAACAGCAGGTCAAGGAGATCGGCGTCGTCGGGAACGCTGTCCTTGGGCGCGGAGGGATGCGGCCAGTTGCTCGCCCAAAGCATGCGCTCGGGAGCGTGCTTCACCAGCGCCCTGGCGAGGCGCGACACGTCCTCGTATTTTGGCGCGCCGGTCTTCGAGGTCTCATAGGGCGCCGAGAGCTTGACCCAGCAGCGGCCGGTGTCGAGCAGGCGCAGCAGCGCCTTGAATGCTTCCTGCTCGGCTGTCACGGGCTCAAGATACTTTCCGATGTGGTCGATCACGAACTTGCCCGGCAAGCGCTTGATGGTGTCCTCCCTCTGCGGCAACTCGCGGCCGTCGAGCTGGAGGTTGGCGTGCCAGCCGAACGGATGCACCTGCGACATCACCTCGTGCATGCGGTCGAAGCCGATCGCGCCCCAGGGCAGCTGGAAGATGCGCTGCGCGACGATGCCCCCTCTCGTCAACCGGTCAATCTCGG
>MEQQ01000051.1:5298-7042 GCA_001770285.1 Betaproteobacteria bacterium RBG_16_66_20 | reverse complement strand
TGGCTGCTGTCGGAGTGCGGGCACGGGGAGTTCAGCGTGCCGCTGTAGCCTGTCGTCGAGGGAATATCGGGGTCGGTGCCCGATTTCCCTGCCCCGGCAACCTCCTGATCTTCTCCAATTAGCCGCAATCCCCGCAGCCCCCGCGCGCCGAGGTCTTTGCCGGAGATTTGCAGCGGTGCTTTTGGGGTTGCGTTCATTCCGTATCCACTTCCGGCCAGAGATTCGGAAAAAGAAAGCGCAACGATGCAAGCGGTACAGCGAATGAAAGCGGCGCTCGATGCGAATCCGACGTGAGGACGCCGAAATCAAGCAGGCTTGCCATTACTCGCCGCCCGGTTCGCTCGCCTAAGCCTGTCATCGCGACAAACCGCGAACGCTCGATCGGACCGGCCATGACGACGTAGTGGAGAGCCTCGAGTGCTTCAAGTTTCACAATCGACTTTTCACTTCCGATCTGCCACGGTTCTCCTGCCAGATCGACCAGCAGTGCCTTCAACCGGTCTTTCAGTGACGAAAGGTCAAGCCGTTCGCTCATGAAGCGCACTTGGTCGAGGCATATTTCGAGGAAATAGCGGGCGAACGCAACCAATTCCTCTTGCGAAAGAGAGCCTCGGCCATCCAGGTCGTTTCGGCGTGGCAAATCTGCGTTGTGGAGGCGAGCAAAATATTGCTCTTGCGTGCGCGCTAGCCCGCGCATAGGTGACCAAAGGCCGTGCGTGAGCCCTATCGCGTCAAGGACTAGATGGGTATGGAGCCTTGCGGTCCGTCCGTTGCCGTCGATAAACGGATGAATCCACGCGAGCCGGTGATGTGAACATGCCGCTCCGATCAGAAGGGCTTCCGTGCCAGCCAACGCCCGGTAGCGCTCGGCCCAGGCCTGCATTAGCCCTTCGACGTCCTTTCGAGGTGGCGCGACGTGCTGTCCTGCTTGAACGTCGTCTTCTCTATATTCCCCAGGAACTATCCGTTTGCCTTCATCCGTAATCTGGTCTGCTTCAGGCAGCTTGCCGTACAAAAGCCTGTGGATCTCGCGAACAAGCGCGGGGTCGAAGAGATCCCGCGCAGGCCGCCCTGTCTGGCTCTGCTCCAATTGTTCCTCTACCGCCATGTGCGCGACAGCAACGCGCTGCTTTCTTGCCATTGCGATGTCCGCGTCAAACTGCCGGTGAAGCGCACGCTCGATTGCCGCCGGTTTGGAGTGCTGGTCCTCAATCTTGTTCGAGTAGTACGAGTTCATAGCCCGCAGCTTTGGCCGCAGTGCGCGCACCAATGGCTTTCCGGCCTGCCCGCCGAGGCGATGGCACTCGGCGACCAGTTGGGAGGCAAGCTCCAGGAGCGGCGCCAAGGCCCTTTCCTCCGGATAGAGAGGCTGAAATTTACCGGGTTCGGCCATGGACTGGACAGTTATCTGGACACAACATTGGACATTATAAACTTAATATATGTATATGACAAATAATGATAATTGCAAGTTTATTCAAATTCATGGACAGTAGTCTGGACAGTTGTTCCGAGGTTCGCTGAATCGGAGCCTGGGCTCGATTTCCCCCGCCCCTTCGACCCCGGCCCTCACCCGCCCAGTATCTCCAGGCACCGCCGGTCGGCATTGACCGTGTATTTCAGGCTCACCCAACGCTGCGCCGACGTGGCCTCGGCTTGGCCGTAGGCCCAGCGCGCTACTTGCATCGCGGCGGGCGAAGGCGCTGACGGTCGGGTGGCTTTAAGGTCGCAAAATGCGGCCTTA
>MEQQ01000051.1:2404-5285 GCA_001770285.1 Betaproteobacteria bacterium RBG_16_66_20 | reverse complement strand
ACATCGATGAACCGCAGGCGCCCGGCGAGCCGGTAGACGGCGAAGTCGCGCCGGTCGGCGGTCAGGATTTCGCGCACGCCGGTGCGCGCGGCGAGCAGGACGACCGAGGCGTCGGCGAAGTCCATCGGCTGGTCGGCAACCTTGCGGGCGAGCTTCTCGATCGCGCCGAAATCGAGCGGTTCGCGGTCCACTTCGAGCAGGCCCGCGCGGCCCGCGTCGCCGAGCCATTCCAGGCAGCGGAACTGCTGGCGCGTGGCAAGCAGCGCCATCGACTCGGCAAGCACCGCTTCCGTGGTGAGGAACCGCCCCCGGTAATCGCGCAGGAACTCACGGCAGCGCGCGTGCAGGGGGTCGGTGTCGTCGAACAGGGCGATCAGGAAGCCCGCGTCAACGATGACGCTTGTCACGCGCGTAGTCCCGGAAGCGCTGCTGGCGTGAAGGGGGCGCCGCGCGGGAGGGGCGCGCACGGCGCTTCGGCAGCGGCGGCAGCAGCGCCTCGGCGAGCTGGCCGAGCGTCGGGCCGGAGTGCGCGACGAGGTACTGCGCCATGCTCTGCTGCACCACCTTGCTGCGCGTGGCGCCGGTCTGCGCGCAGTGGCGCTCGAGCGCGGCAGCCAGCGCCGGGTCGAGCCGGACGGAAACCATCGTGCCGGTCTTTGTCATACGTTGGATGATAATGTAATACAGCGGCGCCGTCCATGCCGTGTGTGATGAATCGTGATGAATCGGGGTCAGCGCGATATCAGCCCTTGCCGAGAACATCCTCGACGATCCTGACGCACTCGTCGTAGCCCGGTTTGAATTCCAGGGTATCGAGTCCGGAAAATGCCGTGCGCAACGCTTTCTCGCCCGTGGCAATCCGCGACCGGATGATCTTCCCGCGCTCTCGAAGAATCGGCCGGATGGACTCGATCGCGCGGGGTTCCCTGGTTGCGACGAACGCCAGGTCGAAGATGTCGCGCGCGGTGAACTCCCGGCCGCGGTGCCAGACCTTCTTCGCGATGATCTCCGCCGTCGTTTCGACGCGCACGCGGCGCCCGAGAATGGTTTCGTCCACGGTCGGATCCTTTGTCAGCGGCGCCGAGGCGATGAAGTCGATCTCGCCTTCCGCGAAGAAGAGCTTCACCGAATTCGCGCTCTCCAGGTATTTCGAGGTCAGCGATTCCGCGGTGTCGTTCAGCCTCGGGCTTACGTAGCCGAGGTACTGCGGGTCCGGCACGAAGATGTCCACGTCCTTGCTGGTGCGGTGGCGGTACCGGCGCATCAGCACCGTGCCGCCGCCGAAGCTCCAGTCGTCGAACCGGGTGCCGGAAGCGGCGACGGAGTCGACGATCTCCAACGCGCGCCGAAACAGTAATTCCCAGGCCTTCAGGCGGTCTTCAGCCATTCTGCAGGCCTCAGGCGGACGCCGATCGTGCCGGCAATCTTGCGGATGTTTTTCGCTACCCGGTCCGGCTTGGCCCACGCGCCCACCTGTGCGATCAGGCCCCGCAGCAGGGCCGGGGGCGCCTCCTCCAGGAGAACGACGAAGTGGGCGTGCTTGCCCGGCGTCGGTTTGCCTGTCAGAAGCGCGTGCACGAGTTCGTCCGGCCCCAGCGCCTTGCGCAGGCTGATCCCGGCAGTCGTGCAAGCCATGCCTATGTAATCGGTCTGCGGCAGCGGCGGCAATGTTCCAGCGTCATAGCGCGCGCGGACCTGCCGCGCTTCCAGCATCGCGGCCCTGGTCGTTGCGTTCGGCCTTTCCCGCTCCACGGCGGCGGGACCCCTCGGCGTCACGACCAGCTCCAGCGCCAGCACCTCGAGGACATCCAGCACCTTGTCGGCGCGCAGCGTGTCCTTGCCGGATTCGAGCTCGTAGAGAAACTTCAGGCCCACGCCCGCCCGCCGCGCGAGTTCGGCCTGCGTGAGGCCCATGCGCTCGCGCGCCCCGCGCACCGCGGCCCCGATCTGCTTGCCCGACCGCCAAACCACCGTTCCCGAATCCGTGATCATCCGTAACCCTTCCGATCGGAAGGATTATGCCACAGAGGGCCTTTCTCTCCTACCCCTGCCGCCGCCCCCGCGTACTCCGCCCGTACGCCCACTCGACCAGCTTCGCGTCGATCAACGTCGCCATCGACCCGGCCCTCACCCGCCCAGTATCTCCACGCACCGCCGGTCGGCATTGACCGAGTATTTCAAACTCACCCAAAGCTGCGCCGACGTGGCCTCGGCCTGGCCGTAGGCCCAGCGCGCTACTTGCAGCGCCGCGGGTTGATCGTCCAGGAATCCCGCCGGCGACAAGCGAGCCGCGAGGTCGTCCCCCAACTCGCGGTTGCGCTTCACCCAGTGCGCGAGGTGCGCCGGCGCGGTCAGCATGTCGCCCTTGTCGAGGTTGCACGCGTTGTGTGCAAGGACGAAGTTCTGGGCGAGATCGCGGGGGTACCGCGACCACGGAATGAAATGATCGACGTGGGGGTCCTGCTTCATCGCGCTGCCGCAGTAGAAGCAGCGGTTCTCCCGCATCTCCTGGAGCGCGGCCCTTGCCGCGGAGAGGTCGACCCGTGCGCCGCCGAACAGGAACAACGCCAGGTCGGCCGCGCCGCTCCTACGGGCTGTCATCCGGCTTGGCGTATGGCGCGTTCAAGAAGACCATGCCGAATGTGCGAACTGCCGGACCGGACCAATTCGTCGAGGATCTGATCCTCACGGTGATGGTATGATGCACCATCAGGCGGCAAGGCAGGTGTTCCGCTACCGGTCGGTCGAGGGCGGCGTGACGGTGGAAATGGTGATCTGGTCCCTGCCCAAGCCTTCTGCAGAGAGGCCGCATGCACTGAAGTACCGGCTGTATTGCGGCCGTGGCGGCCGTTGCATCGTCCGCTACGACAACGAGGCCGGA
>MEQQ01000051.1:0-2393 GCA_001770285.1 Betaproteobacteria bacterium RBG_16_66_20 | reverse complement strand
CCGGCACTACGGTGAGCGGGAAGAGACCTACCGCTTCGCGTCGCTGGAAAAGCTGCTGAGCGATTTTCGTGAAGATTGCACCCGCCTGGCGGGATGGAGATGGCGATGAACCGGATCGAGATCGAAGTGCTGGGTTCGCAGGCGGCGCTGGCCGCCTTCACGCGTGCCTGGCGGCAGGCGCGCGCCGGGCGCAAGGCGACGCCGCGCCTCGCCTTTGGCAGCATCGCGGAGCTGTTCAGCGCGGTTTCGGAAAAGCGGCTGGAACTGGTGCGCCACGTTGCGGGCGAAGAGGGGCTGCAGATCCGTCCGCTTGCCCGCGCACTCGGGCGGGACTACAAGAACGTTTACACCGACGTGCAGGCGCTCCTCGAGCTGGGGCTCCTGGAGAAAGATGAGCGCGGCGGCCTGCGCGCGCCGTTCGACGAGATCGTCATCCGGGCCGGCCTGCGCAAAGCCGCCTGAAGCATTGTCCAGGGCGGGTTCGAGGTGTAGCCTTGCATCCATGGGCAATTTCCTGGAAATCGAGTCTGCCGCGCGGCGCCTGAGCGCCGAGGAACGGCGGCGGTTGCTGCTGTCCCTTGCGGCGAGCCTGCGCGAGGAGGGGCGCCCGTTGCCGGCGCCGCGCAGCTTCACGCCCGCGGAAATGCAATCCTGGCTCAAGGAGGATGAGCGCGATCTCGCCGCGCGCAAACTGGCCGTGCTGCGCGACGCGGACCGCGGCGACGACTGGGCGGAGTACGCCTCGTGAACGCACCTGAATCCCGCCGCCTCGCGCCCCCGCGCAAGCGCGCTCGCACGGCCAAGCCGCGGCGCACCAAGGCTTTTCTCGCGCAATTGCGCCGTCAGTGCCGGCTCGCGAACGACGCCGACCGGCGCGACAACTGGCGGCAGTTCATCCACCTCGCCGGCTTCGCGGGGCCGTAGCTGTCAACCGCGGCCGTAGCTCATGCGCTTAGATCACAGGCGCAGATGAGCACCCGGTCGCAAAACGAAAGCAAATTCAGCCACTGGGCGGATCTGCCCGGCGGCGGGCGCCGCTACTGGATCGACGTCGAAGGCCGGCAGGGCTGGCGCGCGGAAGTCCACCACAAGTTCCCCGTGGATGAGGGGCATCGCAAGGCGTAGGATGGAGCCATGACGATTACAAGGCAGGCGGTTGCCGACAGGATCGCCGACTATCTGCATCACCGCATCACGCAGGCGCAGCTGGTCGATTGGGCGGAAACGGCGCTCATGGACGGCGAATTCGACGGCAAGGATGCGGCGACGCTGTCCGCGGTCGTCGCGCGCCTTGGCGTCGCCGACGTGCGCGCGTTCGGCCTCACCTGGGCCGATTGCGAGGAACTTCTCGGCCGCCTCGGCTTTGCCGCCCGGGTCGAAATCGTTACTACCTGAGTTCAGCGGGACCGCGCTGCCGGCAGGCTGGTCCGTTTGTAAGCCAACTCAAAATCGGGGTCAGAGCCCGATCAAAGTGGAACTTCCACGTACTGACCGGGCTTCAATACGTCGACAGCCGCCGCGATCTTCTGCGTGATTTGCTGCAAGCGCGGCCAGCTGGTCGTCGGCAAGACAAGGATCGCGATGCGCCGCTCGGCCAGGTTCTGCTGATGGCGCAGATTGCGGTCGGTGGTGACCAGCACTTCGAACTCCGCCTCCGCCTTCGCCAGCAGCTCGCCGTTTCGTAACGCCGACCAGCCCTTCTCGTAGGCTGTTTCGACGCTGTGGCCGGGCAGGTGGTCCCTCAGCGGAGCAGGCGTGCCCTGATCGAACAGGATACGCACGCGGCTGTCGGGTCAGGCGGCTTGCAAGCTGCGGGCGGCGTGCTCGAGGACTGCCTCGGCCTGGGCGCGCGTCACGCCAGGAAACCAGGCCAGGAACTGGTCGAGCGTCGCGCCGCTCTCCAGGTTCTCGAACAGCGCGCTCACCGGCACGCGCGTGCCGCGAAATGCCCACGCCCCGCTCAGCTTCTCGGGGTCGCGTTCCACGGCCAGGCAAGTCGTCCAATCGAGCATTGGGCGATTCTACTCCCCGCCAAGTATCTCCAGGCACCGCCGGTGCGTCGCGACAAACTCGCCTTCGTCGAAAATCCGCTGCATGTGCTGCAGGAAATCGAGCTGGCCCCTGTCGCCGGGCGGAGCGGTCATTTGCCCCTGCCGCTCCAATAGTCGGCCTTCTGCGGAATGATCCAGCGAATCCCCCCCGCATCGTGCCTCCCAGGTCGGGCCGGTCGCCGCGATACCGGGGGATGACATGCATATGCACGTGCATGATGAAGTTTAGCGACTAAGGTGCGGCGTCTCGCATTGTCTACGGCGGCATCGAGGCGTAGCCTTGCGTCCATGGGCAATTTCCTGGAAATAGAGTCTGCCGCACGGCGCCTGAGCGCCGAGGAA
>MEQQ01000050.1:8435-9334 GCA_001770285.1 Betaproteobacteria bacterium RBG_16_66_20 | reverse complement strand
GATTCTGATTTTCTTGTCCGCCATGGCCCGTCCTAGGTAAGGATTTCCTCGACCTTCTTGCCGCGCTTGGCGGCGATCTCGGCCGGCGTGTTCATTGCCTGCAGACCCTGTAGCGTCGCGCGCACCACGTTGTACGGATTGGTGGAGCCGAAGCACTTGGCGAGGATGTTGGTGACGCCCATCACTTCGAACACCGCGCGCATCGGGCCGCCGGCGATGATCCCGGTGCCCTCGGACGCAGGCTGCATCAGCACCTTGGCCGAGCCGTGGCGGCCGATCACGGTGTGGTGCAGCGTGCCGCTTTTCAGCTTCACCTTGAACATGCGGCGGCGCGCTTCTTCCATCGCCTTTTGCACCGCGACCGGCACTTCGCGCGCCTTGCCCTTGCCCATGCCGATGCTGCCGTCGCCGTCGCCGACCACGGTGAGCGCGGCGAAGCCGAGCACCCGGCCGCCCTTCACCACCTTGGTGACGCGGTTGACCGCGATCATCTTTTCGCGCAGCCCGTCGCCGCGCTCTTCCTGCTGCTGTACCCGTCTTGCCTGCATTTTGGCCATTGCGAATCCCTCAGAATTTGAGCCCGCCGGCCCGTGCCGCCTCGGCAAGCGCCTTGACGCGCCCGTGGTACCTGTAGCCGGCGCGGTCGAACGCGACGCTCTCGATGCCCGCGGCCTTCGCCTTCTCGGCGATGCGCTGGCCCACCGCTTCCGCGGCCTGCCTGTTGCTGCCGCTCTTCAATTTGGCGCGCATGTCCTTTTCCAGGCTGGAGGCGCTCGCAAGCACCTTTTCGCCGCCCGGCGAAGTGATCTGCGCGTAGATGTGGCCGTTGGTACGGTGCACCGTGAGGCGCACCGCGCCGATCTCGCGGATCTTGAGGCGGGTCTGGCGCGCGCGGCGCA
>MEQQ01000050.1:0-8398 GCA_001770285.1 Betaproteobacteria bacterium RBG_16_66_20 | reverse complement strand
CGCGCGCGGCGCAGGCGGGCGGGGTTCTTATCGATCATGGTGGTTGTCTATGCGTTGCGTAGGTTGCGTTACTTCTTCTTGGTTTCCTTGAGCACGATGGCTTCGCCCGCGTAGCGCACGCCCTTGCCCTTGTAGGGCTCGGGCGGCTTGACGTCGCGGATCTCGGCCGCGATCCGGCCCACCAGCTGCTTGTCGATGCCGGAGACGACGATCTCCGTCTGCGTCGGGGTTACCACTTTTATCCCCTTGGGCATCTGCTGCACCACCGGATGGGAGAAACCGAGCGACAGGTTCAGCTTGTCGCCCTGGGCCTGCGCCCGGTAGCCGACCCCGACCAGCGACAGTTTCTTCTCGAAACCCTTGCTGACGCCGGTCACCATGTTCGCGACCAGCGCCCGCATCGTGCCGGACATGGCGTTGGCATGGTTGGAGTTGCCGAGCGCCTTGCACTTCAGCGTCTCGCCCTCCTTTTCGACGCCGACGTTCGGATCCATCGGGCGCGCGATCGTGCCGAGCGGGCCCTTCACCGAAATCTGCACCGGCGTGATGTTCACCTCGACGCCCTTGGGCACCGCGATGGGATTTTTTGCAATGCGCGACATGGCCGGTTCCTTACGCGACGATGCACAGCACTTCGCCACCAACCCCGGTGGCCCGCGCCTTGCGGTCGGTCATCACGCCCCGGGAGGTGGACACGATCGCCACGCCCAGGCCGTTCATGACCTTGGGCAGGCTGTCGCGGTCCTTGTAGACGCGCAGCCCGGGCGTGGAGATGCGCTCAAGGCGCTCGATCACCGGCCGGCCGGCGTAGTACTTCAGGCCGATGCGCAGCACCTTCTTCACGCCATCTTCGCGCACCGCGAAGTCCTCGACGTAGCCCTCGTCCTTCAGCACCTGGGCGATGGAAATCTTCAGTTTCGAGCACGGCATGCTCACATCCACATGCCCGACCATCTGGGCATTGCGGATGCGGGTCAGCATATCGGCGATCGGATCGGTCATGCTCATCGCGGACTCCTTACCAGCTCGCCTTGATTACGCCTGGCACCTCGCCGCGCATTGCGAGTTCGCGCAGCTTGATCCGCCCCAGGCCGAACTTGCGGTACACGCCCCGCGGGCGCCCGGTCAGCGCGCAGCGGTTGCGCAGCCGCACCGGCGAAGCGTCGCGCGGCAGCTTCTGCAGCTTGGCGCGCGCAGCGTCCCGCTCCTCGTCCGCGGCCTTGGCGTCGTTGATTACCTCGAGCAGCGCGGCGCGCCTGACTTTGAACTTGGCGACCACATTGCGGCGCTTCTTTTCGCGGAGCTTCACTGAGAGCTTGGCCATGATTGTCAGCCTTTCTGAACTTGCGTGTTCTGGTCCGACTTGGTCTGTTCCGGCTTCACCTGTTCCAGCTTGAACGGGAAGCGGAACGCGGTGAGCAGCGCACGCGCCTCATCGTCGGTTCTCGCCGAGGTGTTGATGGCGATGTCGAGCCCGCGCAGGGCGTCGATCTTGTCGTATTCGATCTCCGGGAAGATGATCTGTTCCCTGACGCCGAGGCTATAGCTGCCGCGGCCGTCGAAGGCGCGGTTCGATACGCCGCGGAAGTCGCGGATCCGCGGGATCGCGATGTTCACCAGGCGATCGAGGAATTCGTACATGCGCGCGCCGCGCAGGGTCACCATGCAGCCGACCGGATATCCGGCGCGCACCTTGAAGTTCGCGATCGACTTGCGCGTCTTGGTCACCACCGGCTTTTGCCCCGCAATCCTGGTCATGTCGCCGACCGCGTGGTCGAGCACCTTCTTGTCGTTGACCGTTTCGCCCACGCCCATGTTGAGCGTGATCTTCTTGATGCGCGGCACCTGCATCACGCTGGTGTAGCCGAACTTCTTCATCAGGTCCGGCACGACCTTGTCGCGGTAATGGATCGCGAGCCGGGCCGGCGGCGCGGGTAACTGGGGTCCCGCTGCCTTCGGCGGCGCGGCAGCTGCCTCTTTGCGCGGCGCTTCCTTCTTCGGCGCCTTCGGCTGCTGCTGCGCCTCGCGGGGCTGCCTGGGCTTTGCGTCCTTGCTCTTGTCCTTGTCCTTGGCCATGGCCTGTCCTTACGCGTCCACCTGTTCGCCGTTCGACCGGAACACGCGCACTTTGCGTCCGTCGCCCAGTACCTTGAAGCCGATGCGGTCCGCTTTCTTGGTCGCCGGGTTGTAGAGCGCGATGTTGGAGACGTGGATCGGCATGTCCTTGTCGACGATGCCGCCGGTCTGGTTCTTGATCGGGTTCGGGCGCTGGTGCTTCTTCACCCGGTTCACGCCCTCGACCACGACGTGCTCGGCGTCGACCCGGCGCAGCACGGTGCCGCGCTTGCCCTTGTCGCGGCCGGTTATCACCACTACTTCGTCACCCTTCTTGATCCGGTTCATATTTTCTCTTCCGTTACAGGACCGGTTACAGAACTTCCGGCGCCAGCGAGACGATCTTCATGAAACGCTCGGTGCGCAGCTCGCGCGTCACCGGGCCGAAGATCCGGGTGCCGATCGGCTCGAGCTTGGGGGTGAGCAGCACCACCGCGTTGCCGTCGAAGCGCACCAGGGAGCCGTCGCCGCGGCGCACGCCCTTTGCGGTACGCACCACCACCGCGTCGTAGATCTCGCCCTTTTTCACCCGGCCGCGCGGCGCCGCATCCTTGACGCTTACCTTGATCACATCGCCGATCGAGGCGTAGCGGCGCTTGGATCCGCCCAGCACCTTGATGCACATGACAGCGCGCGCGCCGGTGTTATCGGCAACGTCCAGCACGGATTGCATCTGAATCATGGTTTTGCTTCCTCCAACTTGAACCGCAGGAAGGGGCCAAGGCCCCGCAAACCCACGGACAGTTTTGGACCCCGCTAAGGGGGCGAAAAGTTCTTAATTTTAGACGGCTTTCGACTTCTCTACAAGCCGCGTGACGGTCCAGGCCTTGGTTTTCGAGAGCGGCCGGCATTCGGCGATTTCGACCAGGTCGCCCTCCTGGAACGCGCCGGCGGCGACGTGCGCGTGGTACTTGCTCGAGCGGGTGATGATCTTGCCGAACGCCGGGTGCTTCACGCGGCGCTCGACCTGCACCACTACGGTCTTCTGCATCTTGTTGCTCACCACGCGGCCTACCAGCTTGCGCTGGTTCTTGGCGGGGCTGGCCTGCTCGGTGGCTGCGGCGTTCATTTTGCGGTTTTCTCCTTCATGACGGTGCGCACGCGAGCGATGTCGCGGCGGACCTTTCTGATCTGGCTGACGTTGGCGAGCTGCTGCGTCGCGTGCTGCATGCGCAGCCCGAATTGCGCCTTCAGCAGGTCGTTCAGTTCCTTTTGCAGGTCGTCGCCGTTCTTGGCGCGGAGCTCGTTAGCTTTCATGGCGCATATTCCTTCGATTCTTATCCCAGCATCCGGTGCACGGCTGTGGTCCGGAACGGCAGCTTGGCGGCGGCGAGCGCAAAGGCCTCCTTGGCCAGCGCCGCATCCACGCCGTCCATCTCGAAAATGATCTTGCCAGGCTGGATTTCGCACACGAAATACTCCGGATTGCCCTTGCCGTTGCCCATTCGCACCTCGGCAGGCTTGCGTGAAATCGGCTTGTCCGGGAAAACCCGGATCCAGACGCGGCCGCCGCGCTTGATGTGGCGCGAAAGGGTCCGGCGCGCCGCCTCGAGCTGGCGCGCGGTCAGGCGGCCGCGGCCGATCGCCTTCAGCCCGTACTCGCCGAAGGAGACCTTGTTGCCGCGCGTGGCGATGCCCGTATTGCGGCCCTTCTGCTGTTTCCGGTACTTGGTCCTGGCGGGCTGCAGCATGGTTTAGTCTTTCTTTTCCGCGTCTTCTTTGACGATTTTCCTGGCCCGCTTGACCGTGGTCTTGGGCGCGGCAGCGGGTTCGGTTTTCCTGGCAGCCTTCTTCTCGCCTTCAAGCCGGGGCCTGGCGGGAGCGCGCTTCGCGCCGACCTTGGGCGCGGGCTTCTTGGCGCGCTTGGGTTCCGCGAGCGCCTCGGGCTGCGCCATTGCGGGCGCCGCCGCAGGCAGCGCGGCATGCGCCTCTCCCTTGGACAGGACCTCGCCCTTGTAGACCCAGACCTTGATGCCGATGACCCCGTAGCTGGTCTTGGCTTCGCCGGTGCCGTAATCGATGTCCGCACGCAGCGTATGCAGCGGCACCCGGCCCTCCCGGTACCACTCGGTGCGCGCGATTTCGTGGCCGTTGAGCCTTCCGGCGCTCATGATCTTGACGCCCTGCGCGCCCAGCCGCATCGCGTTCTGCATCGCGCGCTTCATCGCGCGGCGGAACATGATGCGCTTCTCGAGCTGCTGCGCGATCGAGTCGGCGATCAGCTGCGCGTCGGTCTCGGGCTTCCTGATTTCCTCGATGTTCACGTGCACCTGCTGCACGCCCATGATGCGCCGCAATTCGGCCTTGAGCGCCTCGATCTCCTCGCCCTTCTTGCCGATCACCACGCCCGGCCGCGCCGAGAAAATGGTGATGCGCGCGTCCTTCGCCGGCCGTTCGATCAGCACCCGCCCGACCGAGGCATGCGCGAGCTTTTTCTTGAGGAACGCGCGCACCTTGACGTCCTCGGCCAGCATCGGCGCGAAGTTGCGGTTGTTCGCGTACCACTTGGAGCCCCAGTTGCGGTTGACCGCGAGCCGGAAACCGGTCGGATTGATCTTTTGTCCCATGGGTTTCTCTCTAGTCTCCGACCGTCAGGTAGATGTGGCAGGAGTGCTTCAGAACCTTGGTGCCGCGCCCCTTGGCGCGCGCATGAAAGCGCCTCTGGAACGTGCCGCGCTCGACGTGGATCGTCTTCACCTTGAGCGCATCGATGTCCGCGCCGTCGTTGTGTTCGGCATTGGCGATCGCCGACTCGAGCAGCTTTTTCACCAGGCCCGCGCCCTTCTTCGGCGAGAAGGCGAGGATGTTGATCGCCTGGTCGACCTTCTTGCCACGGACCAGGTCCGCCACCAGGCGGCCCTTCTGGGCTGACAGGTGCGCGCCGCGCAATGTCGCTTTGGTTTCCATGCCGGCTCCTTACTTCTTCGCCGCCGGCGCTGCCGGCGCCGCCGGGGCCGCCGCACCCGCGCCGATACCGCCGCCCGGCGGCGGCGACTTGGCCGCCGCGGCCGCTTCCGCAGTGCGCTTGCCGGCGGCCGAGTGGCTCTTGAAGATGCGCGTCAGCGCGAACTCGCCGAGCTTGTGCCCGACCATGTTCTCGGTGACGTACACGGGAATATGCTGCCTGCCGTTGTGCACCGCCAGGGTCAGGCCGACGAAATCGGGCATCACCGTCGAACGGCGCGACCAGGTCTTGATCGGGCGCTTGTCGCTGCTGTTGCGCGCCTTGTCGACCTTCTGCATCAGGTGGTGGTCCACGAAGGGACCCTTCTTGATTGAGCGAGCCATGTCCTAGCCTTCCCTATTTCGTGCGCCGGTCGCGGACGATCATGACCCGGGTCCGCTTGTTGCGCCGGGTCTTGAAACCCTTGGTTTGCACGCCCCAGGGCGAAACCGGAGGTTGCCCCGCCGAGGTGCGGCCTTCGCCGCCGCCGTGCGGATGGTCGATCGGGTTCATTGCCACGCCGCGCACCGTCGGGCGCACGCCGCGCCAGCGCCTGCGGCCCGCCTTGCCGATCGATTCCAGGTTGTGCTCCTCGTTGCCGACCTCGCCGATGGTGGCGCGGCAATCGACGTGCACCTTGCGGATCTCGCCCGAACGCAGCCGCAACTGCGCGTAGGAACCCTCGCGCGCCAGCAGCTGCGCCGAGGCGCCCGCCGAGCGGGCAAGCTGCGCGCCCTTGCCCGGCATCATCTCGATGCAATGCACCGTGGTACCGACCGGAACGCTCCGCAGCGGCAGCGTGTTGCCCGGCTTGATCGGCGCTTCTGCGCCCGACAGCAGTTGCGCGCCCGCGCTCAGGCCCTTGGGCGCGATGATGTAGCGGCGCTCGCCGTCGGCGTAGAGGAGAAGGGCCAGGTGGGCACTGCGATTAGGGTCGTAATCCAGCCGTTCGACGGTCGCCTGGATGCCGTCCTTGTCGCGGCGGAAGTCCACCACGCGGTAGTGCTGCTTGTGGCCGCCGCCCTTGTGCCGCATCGTGATGCGGCCCAGGTTGTTGCGGCCGCTGCCCCTGGATTGCGGCTCGATCAACGGCCAGTGCGGCTCGCCCTTGTGCAGATCTGGCGTGACCACCTTGACCAGCGCGCGCCGGCCTGGCGAGGTGGGCTTTACCTTCATCAATGGCATGGCTTACTCCGTCACTGCGAAGTTGATTTCCTGGCCGGCGGCGAGTCGCACGTAGGCCTTCTTCCAGTTGTTGCGGCGGCCGATGAAGCGGCCGAAGCGCTTTTTCTTGCCCTTCACCCGGCTCACCGTGACCGAATCAACCTTGGTCTTGAACAGCAGTTCCACCGCCGCCTTGATCTCCGGCTTGGTCGCGGCGTCGGCGACGCGAAACACGTACTGCCGGTTCTTGTCGGCGACGCGGGTGCTCTTTTCGGAAACCACCGGCGCGAGCAGCACGCTCATGAGCTGCTCGGTGTTGAACTTGCGCACCGCGGTCATTTGAACATCTCCTCGAGCTTCGCCATCGCTTTCTTGGTCAGCAGCACGTTCGGGTAACGCACCAGCGCCACCGGGTTGGCCTGCTGCGCCGCGATCACCTCGACGTTGTGCAGATTGCGCGAGGACAGCGAGAGGTTCGAGTCCAATTGATCGGTAATCACCAGCACCTCGTCGAAGCCCATCGACTTCACCTTCTGCGCCAGGAGCTTGGTCTTCGGATGCTCGACCTTGAACTCATCCACCACGCGGATGCGGTCCTCGCGCGCCAGCTGCGACAGGATCGACGCCATGCCGGCGCGGTACATCCTGCGGTTCACCTTCTGCGAGAAGTTCTCGTCCGGCGTATTGGGGAAGATCTTGCCGCCGCCGCGCCACAACGGGCTCGAGGTCATGCCGGCGCGCGCCCGCCCGGTGCCCTTCTGCCGCCACGGCTTCTTGGTCGAGTGGCGCACTTCGCCGCGGTCCTTCTGCTTGCGCGTGCCCAGGCGCGCGTTGGCCTCGTAGGCGACCACCAGCTGATGGATCAGCGCTTGGTTGAAATCGCGCCCGAAAATCTCGTCTTTCGCGGCCACCGTTCCGGCCGCGCCCTGGTCGTTGATCAGTTTCAGTTCCATGGCGCGTCTCAGACCTTCACCGCGGGAAGCACGACGATGTCGCGGCCCGCATAGCCGGGGACCGAGCCCTTGACGAGCAGCAGCTGGCGCTCCGCGTCGATGCGCACCACGACCAGGTTCTGGATCGTGCGGCGCTTGTTGCCGAGATGGCCGGCCATGCGCTTGCCGGGGAACACGCGGCCCGGATCCTGCCGTTGCCCGGTCGAACCCTGGGTCCGGGTGGTGATCGAGTTGCCGTGGGTTTCGCGGTTGGAGGAGAAATGGTGCCGCTTGATGACACCGGCGAAACCCTTGCCGATCGTGGTGCCCCGCACGTCCACCTTCTGGCCGACCTTGAAGATCTCGACCCCGATCTTGCCGCCCACCTTGAGGCTGGCGAGCTCGTCGGCCTTGGCGCGGAATTCACGCAGCGTATGGCCGGCTTCGACCGCCGCCTTGGCGAGGTGCCCGGCTAGGGGCTTGTTGACGCGGCTCGCGCGGCGCTTGCCGAACGCAACCTGCACGGCCGAGTAGCCGTCCTTGTCCGCGGTCTTGATCTGCGCGATCCGGTTGTCGGAGACGTCGAGCACCGTCACCGGCTGGGCGTCGCCCTCGTCGGTGAAGATGCGCATCATGCCGACCTTGCGGCCGACCAGTCCTATCGTCATACGATCCTCTTCTCGTTAACCCGGCGCCATGCTGCGCGTCCTCGGGCGCCGGCTCCTGTTGGCCGGCACTGCACCTCGTACTGCGGTACCACTGAATCCGAACCGGCTGAAACTGAACCGATTGAATTTGAACCTACCGAACCTTGATCTCCACGTCCACGCCGGCCGGCAGATCGAGCTTCATCAGCGCATCCACCGTCTTGTCGGTCGGATCGATGATGTCCATCAGCCTGAGATGGGTCCGGATCTCGAGCTGCTCGCGCGAGGTCTTGTCGGCATGCGGCGAGCGCAGCAGGTCGAAGCGCGCCTTGCGCGTCGGCAGCGGTACCGGACCGCGCACGACCGCGCCGGTGCGCTTGGCCGTGTCGACGATCTCCAGCGCCGACTGGTCGATCAGACGGTAGTCGAACGCTTTCAGGCGAATGCGGATTCGTTGGCTTTCCATGCTAAGCGGCCTTCCGGCCGCGCTCCTTTGTCATTCGATCACTTTGGCGACGACGCCGGCGCCCACGGTCTTGCCGCCCTCGCGGATCGCAAAGCGCAGCCCCTGCTCCATCGCGATCGGGGTGATCAGC
>MEQQ01000049.1 GCA_001770285.1 Betaproteobacteria bacterium RBG_16_66_20 | reverse complement strand
TGGTAAAAACCGACGTGCCGATTCACTTCAGCACCGAGATCCCGCTGCTGCAGGTCCAGCCGCTGCACCGCAGCGCCTACGCCGAGGAAGTTTCCAACAACTTCGGCCTGGTCGCGAATCCGGCCGAATTTTCAGACGAGGCGTGGTCGCGCTACGAGCAGACGATCGTCAAGCCGAACCTGGATCCGCAGCGGCCGGTGGCGGCGTACGCGACAACGGTGCGGCGCCGGCGCAAGAGCGGCTGCCCGATGGCCGCAGCCGCTTCGCGGTGAGCGGTTACGCCGCGGCAGTCGTTGTTGTCCTGATCTTTGCCTCGTATCCGGTGGCGACCCGCGCGGGCGTCACCGGCTCGTTCGCGCCGCAGGACCTGGTGATGCTCCGGTTCGGTGTCGGCGCCCTGCTTTTTCTGCCGTACCTCGCGCTGCAATTTCGCGCGATCCGCCGCGACGCCTGGCTGCGGGGCATTCCGCTCACCCTGTTCCAGGGCGCGGGGATGGCGGCACTTGTCATCATCGGCTTGCAGTTCGCGCCGGCCAACCATGCCGCCGCTCTCGGTCCCGGCGTCGTACCTGCCTGGGTCGCGCTGCTCGGGCTCCTGGTGTTCTCCCGGCGGCCATCCGCCCGCATGATCGTGGGGGCGGCATTGTGCGCGATCGGCGTTATCACGCTCGCGGCCTGGAGCGCTACCGCAGCACATCCGGACGTGCTCACGGGGGACGCCATGTTCCTCGCGGCGTCCGCGCTCGGTGCGCTCTACGTGCTGCAGTTGCGCAACTGGGGAATCGGCGCCCTCCAGAGCGCCGCCATCGTGACGATTTATTCGGCGCTGATCGCCGTTCCGTGGCACCTCTGGTCGGCGTCCGGCGCGCTATGGCATGCCACGCCGTTCGAGCTTCTCTGGCAGGTCCTGTGGCAGGGGGTCCTGATCGGCTGCATCGCGCTCGTCGCGCTCAACCATGCCATCGCCCGGCTCGGCCCGGAGCGCGCGAGCGCGCTGGTCGCCCTGGTGCCCGCGCTGAGCGCGATTCTGGGGCTCTTGTTCCTGGGCGAGATCCCCTCCAATGCCGAGATTGCGGCGATTCTCGCGATCTCGGCCGGGGTCTCGATTGGCGCGTCCCGCGGCTATGGCGGCAGCCCGGCGGCCAGCAGCGCGCCGGTGAAAACGCCGGCCTGCGGACTGTCCCGTCCCGGATAGCGCGCCCGCAGCGCGCCGACGGTGAGTCCGGGCTCGAGTTCCCGCAGCCTGCGCATCGTCTCCCGCGCCTCATCAAGCCGCCCTGAGAGCACTTGCGCCGCCGCGAGTGTGCGCAAATTCGGGGTGTGGAGGCGGTTCTCGCGCAGCGACCGGCTCGACAGTTCGATCGCGCGCTCGTAGCGCTCGCCGATCAGATTGGCCATGCCGGCGAGCGAATTGAAGAAATAGATCATCGGGTCGAGCGGCGACAGTGACAGCGCCCGATCGGCGCACTGCACCGCTTCGGCGCCGCGTCCGCGCCACGCATGGGTCATCGCATTCCACAGCCAGGCAAGCGGCTCATTCGGATTGGCCGCCAGCGCCTGCGCCAGGCGCCGTTCGGCGGCGTCCAGGTCGTGCCTCACCCAGGCCGAGACCATCCCGTCGATGGTCAACGCGAGCGCGTCGTGGGGGTCGCACTCAAGCGCGCGCTCGGCGCATGCGGTTGCAGCCTTGCTGTCGCGCAGCGTGTTGTCACTCGCGCCGATCAACACGCGCAGGACATGCCACTTCGCCAGCCAGGCGTGCGGCGCGGGGGAAATCGGATCGCGTTCAATCGAGATTTCGAACACGCGGCGCGCGTGCAGAAAGTCTTCATGCGTGTGTCGATGCATCAGATCGATCCCGCGCAATGTGATCGCGTAGGCGTCGAGCTGCTCGAAATTGCTGATGCGCGCGCGGTGCAGTTCGAGCGAACGCAGGAACGGTGCGACGCTCCCGACTACCTTGCGAGCCAGCTCGGCCTGCATGGCGAACACGTCCGCGAGATCGCCCTGAAAACGCTCGCTCCACAGGATGCGCCCGTCGCGCGCATCGGCCAGTTCCACCATCAGTTGCGCGCGCGGATATGCCGTCTGGACGCTGCCGGAAAGCACGTATTGCACCCCGAGCATCTCGCCGATGCTGCGCACCCCGAGCGGGGCGGTGCGAAACGCCGCCGACGAGAGCCGCGAGATGACGAAGAAATCGGCCACCCGGGAGAGCGCGGCGATGGCCTCGTCCGCCAGTCCATCGCCGATGAACGCGAACCGGGGGTCGTCGGATCGCAACCGGAACGGTATGACCGCGACCGATGGCCGGCCGTGCGCCCGCACCGCAGCGCTCGGCGCGAGCGACGCCTGCTGCGCCGGCGGCCACAGGCGGAACGCCCGCACCGCCCGCTCGCGGTTGCGCAGCCGTTGCTCGCCCAGGTCCTCGACCGACGCGTCGACGCCGCTGGTGAGCTGGTCGCGCGCTGCCGCCGATACGACGGTCTCGCCGGGGTTCGCGAGCTCGGCGAGCCGGGCCGCAATGTTGACTCCATCGCCCACCACGTTGAAGGTCTCGACGATCACCTCGGCGACGTGGATTCCCACCCGCATGCCCAGGGGCGGCGCCACAGCCGTGGCGTTGAAGCGCGCCAGACCCTGATGCAACTCGAAAGCGCAACGGGCTGCCTGGGCACCGTCCGGAAATTCGGCGAGAAAACCGTCTCCCAGAACCTTTGACAGGCTGCGGCCGGCATGGGTCGGGATGACCTCGGCAGTGGCGTGCGCGAAAAACGCCCGCCGCTGCTCGAGGCTGCGCTCTGCGTCGCGCTCCCTCAGGCTCGCGGCGTCGAGCAGGTCCGCGACGAGAATGGCGCGCCGCTGGCGCTGGGAGCCGTGCACGGTGATCTCTCGCAATTCCTCCTCCGGCGCCGCCATGTCCGAGCTCCCCTCGGGACGGAAATCCGCCACGAGTTTTTCCAGCGCCGCGACATCGCGCAACAGGAAGACGCGACCCGTGCGCTCGAGCAGTCCCTGGCGCGCAAGCTGCGATAGTTCGCGCGTCACCTCCTCGCGCGACGTACCCACCCGGCTCGCGATCTCCTTGTGCGTGGGCGCGGATTCGATCCGGGACGCGTTGTCGTGCACGCCGGCAACGCGCGCCAGGCGCAGCAGCTCGGCCCAGACCCGGCACTGTACGCTCCGGGCGCCCAGGTCGAGCACCCGGTTCGCGAGCTCGCGCACTGAGCCGCTCAGGCGGCGCAGCAAGCGCTCGCGTACCGGCGCGTGCTTGGCGAGGATTGCCCGGAAGACCTCCGGTGGCATCGACGCGAGCAGCGATTCACGCACCGCGAGAACATCGGCAAAGCTGCTGCGCCCGTCGATGGCGGAATGCTCGCCGAACACTTCTCCCGCCGGGATGTCGCGAAAGATGATGCGCCGCCCGCGTCCCGCCGCCGCGGCTACGCGCACCATGCCGGCGATCACGAAGTAAACGTCCCGATCCGTGCCGTCGCGCCGAATCACGTATTGCTTCCGCTTGCAGCGCGTCCACTTGCACTGGCCGGCGATCTCCCTCAGGCTGGTGGTGTCGAGGCCTTTGAAAAGATCGATCTTCTGCAGGCCGAGCAAGGCCGACATGTGGATCACGGGCGTTTCACCTGCGTTGCGTCGCTTACGAGCCTTTCCCACGAACTGACTTTACCGCTGCGCCGCCGCCGCTGCCACTATAATTCGTCAGCGCCTATAATCGCAGTCCCGTGCTCCGAACGCCGCCTGGAAGCAACATGCAAACCCTGGACCGCATCAAGGACCTCGCCATCAAGGAGCTCTCGCTCGACCCGGGCAAGATTGACGCCAACGCGCCGCTCGCCGACCTCGGGGTGGATTCGCTGACCTTCATCGAGTTCATGTTCAAGGTCGAGGACGAGTTCGGCGTCAAGGTTTCGGACGAGGATCTGCGCAGCATCAAGTGCCTCGCCGACCTGGAGCGCCACATCGCGGCGTCGCTGCAGGCCACCGGCAAGGCCTGAGCCGCGGAGCCCGCGATGGGCGCACGCCGCGTCGCGGTCACCGGCATCGGCGCCATTTCAGCGCTGGGCAATAGCCTCGAGGACTTTTACCGTTCGCTTGCGGCGGCGCATTCGGGCATCCGGCGCCTGCCGGCGGAAGTGACACTTGGCTCCGGGGTCCAGGTCGGCGCACTCGCTGACTGGGACCCGGCGGCCCATTTCAAGGGACCGGAGGCCGGCTCCCTGGATCGCGTCACGCAATTCGCGCTTGTCGCCGCCGGCCAGGCGCTCGCGGCGAGCGGCCTCGACCCGGCCGCTGCCGACCGCAACCGCGTCGGCGTCTACTGGGGCACCGGCATGGGCGGCGCGCACACGCTCGAAGCCTCCTACCGCTCTACCTACGGCAAGAACGATTTCCGGTTGCGCCCGCTCTCGGTGGTGATGGCGATGACTAACGCCGCGGGATCGAACGTCGCGGTGAAGTGGGGATTGCGCGGACCCTTCGCCAATTTCTCCACCGCTTGCTCGTCCTCCGCCATGGCGATCGGCGAAGCGATGCACACGATTCGCGCAGGTCGCGCCGACGCCGTGATCGCGGGCGGCTCCGAAGCGCTCCTCACCCCGACAATCCTCGCCGCGTGGCAGGCGCTGCGCGCGCTTTCGCCCGCGGACGCGAATGATCCGGCAGCGAGTTGCAAGCCCTTCGACAGGCGCCGCGCCGGGCTGGTGCTCGGCGAAGGCGGCGCGGCGCTGTTGCTGGAAGAGGAATCGCATGCGCGCGCGCGCGGCGCGCGCATCCACGCCTTCATCACGGGCTACGGCAATTCCTGCGACGCGGTCCACATGTCCAAGCCCGACCGCGATGGCCAGGTGCGCGCGATGAAGCAGGCGCTCGCCGAATCAGGCCTCGCGCCGGAGGCGATCGGCTACATCAATGCCCACGGCACCGCGACCGTCGTGGGCGATGTCGTCGAGTGCGAGGCGATCAAAGCGGTGTTCGGCGACGCCGCGTTGCGCATTCCCGTGAGTTCCACGAAATCCATGCACGGCCACCTGCTCGGGGGCGCGGGCGCCCTCGAAATGGCCGCAGCGCTGCTACCTTTCAACGAAGGTGTCATCCCGCCCACCGCCAACCTCGAGCAGCCGGACCCGGCCTGCGCGGTGCGCCACGTACCGCGAAAGGCCGAACGCGGCGAGATCCCGAGAGCGGTGATGTCGAACTCGTTCGCCTTCGGCGGCTCGAACGTCGTGCTGATCGCCGAAAGAGCCTGAAAAGCTGGTGGCCAAGGGCGGAATCGAACCACCGACACGCGGATTTTCAGTCCGCTGCTCTACCAACTGAGCTACTTGGCCTTGGGGACGCGCCCCGGGTACCGGGCGCGGTTTGCAGGGGGCGAATTATATCAAGCGGGCGACTTCTCGAGGCTGTAGCCCAGCCCGCGCACGGTGACGATGCGCACGCCGCCGGGCTCCAGTTTCTTTCTCAGGCGGTGGACGTAGACCTCGATGGCGTTGCCCGAGACTTCCTCGCCCCACTCGCACAAGTGCCCGACCAGCTGGTCCTTGGAGACGAGGCGCCCGGCGCGCTGCAGGAAGATCTCGAGCAGGCTCACCTCGCGCGCCGAGAGTTCGATCGGGTCGCCGTTCATGCGCGCCACGCGCCCTACCTGGTCGTAGGTGAGGGCGCCATGGCGCAGTAGCGTCGGGCCGCCCGCCATGCCGCGGCGCGTGAGCGCGCGCACGCGCGCTGCCAGCTCCGCGAGTTCGAACGGCTTGGGCATGTAGTCGTCGGCGCCCGCGTCCAGACCGCGCACGCGGTCGTTGACGCCGTCGAGCGCGGTCAGGATCAGCACCGGCATGCGCGAATCGCGTGCGCGCAGGCGGCGCAGCACATCGAGGCCGGACTTTTTCGGCAGGCCGAGGTCGAGGATCAGGAGATCGAAGTCGTTGGCCTCGAGCGCGCTGTCGGCCTCGATTCCGGTCTTCACCCAGTCCACCGCGTAGCCCGACTGGCGCAGCGTGTGCGTCAGGCCGTCGGCCAGGATGGCGTCGTCCTCCGCGACGAGTATCCGCATGCACTCTCCTCCGAAAGAGTGTAATACACAAAAGAAAAGGGGCCCTTTCGGGCCCCCTCTCCGTGGATCCCCGCTTGCGCGGGAATGACTCGACTGGCGTCGAGTTACATGTCCATCCCGCCCATGCCGCCCATGCCACCCATGCCGCCGTGGTCATGGCCGCCGGCGCCACCCTTCTTCTCTTCCACCAGTTCCGCAACCATCGCGTCGGTGGTGAGCATCAGGCCGGCAACCGACGACGCGTTCTGCAGCGCAAATCGCACCACCTTGGTCGGATCGATCACGCCCATCTCGACCAGATCGCCGAACTCGTCGGTCTGCGCGTTGTAGCCGTAGTTCACGCCCTTGCCGTCTGCGACCTTGTTCAGGACCACCGAGGGCTCGGCGCCGGAGTTCGCCACGATCTGGCGGATCGGCTCTTCCAGGGCCCGCATCACGATCTTGATGCCCGCCTGCTGGTCGTCGTTGGCTACCTTGATCTTGCCTTCGAGCGCCCTGCGTGCACGCAGGAATGCAACGCCACCGCCCGGGACAACGCCTTCCTCGACTGCGGCACGGGTCGCGTGCAGCGCATCTTCGACGCGCGCCTTTTTCTCTTTCATCTCGACTTCAGTCGCGGCACCGACTTTGATCAGCGCCACGCCGCCGGCCAGCTTCGCCACGCGCTCCTGGAGCTTCTCGCGATCGTAGTCGCTGGTGGCTTCCTCGATCTGGACGCGGATCATCTTGACCCGGGATTCGATGTCCTTCTTGACCCCGGCGCCGTCGATGATGGTGGTGTTCTCCTTGCCGGCCTCGATCTTCTTGGC
>MEQQ01000048.1:20567-33557 GCA_001770285.1 Betaproteobacteria bacterium RBG_16_66_20 | reverse complement strand
CGTGGGTCGTCGTCGCCGGATGGGTGATGGTGGTCTTCACATCGCCCAGGTTGCCCGTGATCGAAATCATTTTCGTCGCGTCGATCACCTGCCACGCGGTCTCGCGGCCGCCCTTCACCTCGAACGATACGATGGCGCCGCCGGCGCGTTGCTGGCGCATCGCGAGCGCGTGCTGCGGATTGGAGGGCAGGCCCGGGTAATGCACCCGCGCCACCTTGGGGTGTCCTTCCAGCCAGCGCGCGAGTTCCAGCGCGCGCTCCGACTGCGCGAGCATGCGCAGTTCGAGCGTCTCCATGCCTTTCAGGATCACCCAGGCGTTGAACGGCGAGAGCGACGGCCCGGCGGTGCGCAGGAAACCGAACACCGCATCCATTGCGGGCCCTTTCGCCCCCAGCACCGCGCCGCCGAGCACCCGGCCCTGCCCGTCGAGGTACTTGGTGGCGGAATGGATCACCAGGTCGGCGCCGAATTCGAGCGGCCGCTGCAGCGCCGGCGTACACAGGGCGTTGTCCACGGCGAGCGCCGCGCCCGCCTTCTTTGCCACCGCGGCAATCGCCGCGATGTCGGAGATCTCACCCAGCGGATTGGAGGGCGTTTCGAGGAAAAAAAGCTTCGTATTCGGCCGCACGGCGCGTTGCCACTCCTCGACCCTGGCCGGGGAAACGAACGTGGTCTCGATGCCGAAGCGCGACAGGATCGTGGAATACAGCTGCACCGTGGCGCCGAATACCGCGTTCGAGCAGACCATGTGGTCGCCCGCCTTGAGCAGCGCCATCGAGGTGGCGAGGATCGCCGACATGCCCGAGGCGGTCGCGACGCAGGCTTCGGCGCCTTCGAGCGCGGCAAGCCGGTCCTGGAACATCGACACTGTGGGGTTGGTGAAGCGCGAGTAGACGAAGCCGCCATCGCTTCCGGTGAAGCGGGCCGCGGCCTGCGCGGCGTTCTCGAACACGAAACTCGAGGTGAGGTAGAGCGCCTCGGAGTGTTCGTTGAACTGGCTGCGTGCCACGCCGGCGCGCACTGCCAGAGTGGAAAGCTTGTGTTTGGCCATAAAAAAACCCAGTCCTTTCGCTAACTAAGCGGACCGGGGTTCGGCACGCTTTAGCTGAATTTATAGCGCGCCCGCAAGCTGGCTCAAATCGGCGCGTAAAGAAATTATAGCAAAAAAATCAGCCCGCCGCCGCCAGGTTGAGATCCAACTGCGCGCCCTCGTCTTCCTCGGCATCGCGCTGGGCGTCGCGGCGGGTCTCGATGATGTGCAGGTAGTCGCTGGTCACGTCGCCGGTGACGTAGACCCCGTCGAAGCACGAGGTCTCGAAGGCGGCGAGCTTCGGGTTCGTCATCCGGACCGCGTCCTTGAGCGCCTCGAGGTCCTGGTAGATGAGCGCGTCGGCGCCGATCTCCGTGCCGACCTCGTCCTCGCTGCGGTGGGCGGCAATCAGTTCGGCACGGGTCGGCATGTCGATCCCGTAGACGTTCGGGAAGCGCACCGGCGGCGCGGCGGAGGCGAAAAACACCTTTCTCGCACCGGACTCGCGCGCCATCTGCACGATTTCCCGGCTGGTGGTGCCGCGCACGATCGAGTCATCCACCAGCAGCACGTTCTTGCCCTTGAATTCCATCCCGATCACGTTCAGCTTCTGCCGCACGGAGCGCATGCGCACCTCCTGGCCCGGCATGATGAAGGTGCGGCCGATGTAGCGGTTCTTCACGAAGCCCTCGCGGTAGGGCACGCCCAGGCCTGCCGCGAGCTGCAGCGCCGAGGGCCGGCTCGAATCCGGGATCGGGATCACGACGTCGATCTCGAGATGCCGGTACTGGCGCTTGATTTTCTCCGCCAGCTTCTCGCCCATGTGCAGGCGCGCCTCGTAGACCGAGGCGCCGTCGATCAGCGAGTCGGGCCGCGCCAGGTAGACGTACTCGAAAATGCAGGGATTGAGCGACGAGCTCTCGACGCACTGCTGGCTGTGGAAATTGCCGTCCTCGTCGATGAAAACCGCCTCCCCCGGCACGATGTCGCGCAGGACGCGGAAGCCGAGCGCCTCCACCGCGACCGATTCTGAGGACACCATGTACTCGATGCCGTCCGCGGTCTCGTTGTAGCCGATGACTGCGGGGCGGATGCCGTAGGGATCGCGGAACGCGAGCACGCCGTGCCCGGCGATCATGGCGACGACCGCGTAGGCGCCGCGAACGCGGCGGTGGACGTTCGAAACCGCGCTGAAGATCGTCTGCGAATCGAGCCGCAGCTTGACCGTAGCCTTCTCCAGCTCGTGCGCGAGCACGTTGAGCAGCACCTCGGAGTCCGAATTGGTGTTGATGTGCCGCAGGTCCTGGCGGAACATCTCCTCCTTGAGCTTGTCGGAGTTGGTCAGGTTGCCGTTGTGCCCGAGCACGATGCCGAACGGCGAATTGACGTAGAACGGCTGGGCCTCGGCCGAATTGGACGCCGACCCGGCGGTCGGGTAGCGGCAGTGGGCAATCCCCATATTGCCCGGCAGCGAGCGCATGTTGCGCGTGCGGAACACGTCGCGCACCATGCCGTTGCCCTTCTGCATGTGGAACGTCTTGCGCTCGCTTGTGACGATACCCGCCGCGTCCTGGCCGCGGTGCTGCAGAAGCAGCAAGCCGTCGTAGAGCAGCTGATTGACGGGCGAGCGAGCGACAATGCCCAGAATTCCGCACATCGGTGACAACTCCCGGTGTGACTAAGGCCTAATCATAACGCATGCGCTCGGCGAAGGTCAGGCTTTGCCCTTGCCGCGCGACGTTGGTCGCTTCGCAAGTTCTCTTACCAGATCGGACTTCGGCTCGATTCCAAGGCCCGGCGTCTCGGGCAACGCGAGCCAGCCATCAACCGGCGCCGGCAGCGGTCCGTAGATGGCTTCGCATACCTTCACTGCCGGGTAGTGGTATTCGACCAGCCCGCCGTGCGCAAGGCCGCCATGGAGGTGCATGTTGTGGTGCGCCCACGCGCCGCCGTTGGCCATCGGGACATTGAACGCCGAGGCCATTGCCGCGATCTTCACGCATTGCGTGAAGCCGCCGCCGATGACCACGTTCGGCTGCACCAGGTCAACGGCCCTCGCAACCATCAGGTCGCGGAAACGCCATGCCAGGCCTTCGTTCTGGCCCGCGGCGAGGGGAATTCGCGTCTCCCGCTTCAGCGCCAGCAGCGAAGGAATGTCGTTCTCCTTCACCGGCTCCTCGAAGAAGCTGATACCGAACTCCTCGAGCGAACGCGCCAGGCGCGTGGCATGGAAGCTGTCGAGGCTGCAGTTGGCGTCGACCTGCAGCTCGATCTCTGCGCCCACCGCGTCGCGCACTGCGCGCACGCGGCGCACGTCCTCGGCGATCACCTCCGCGGGCGGCCGCGGCTCGTCGCGACGCTGCAGCGCGTGATGCCCGACCACCATTTTGAGGCGTTTGTGCCCGCGCGCAGCCCACCACTTGGCCGCGGCGGCAAGCTCGTCGCGGCTGTAGGCGCCGAAGCCGAACGTCGTATAGACCGGCACCTTCGAGCGCGCCGCCCCGAGCAAGCGCCACACCGGCTGGCCGAGGATCTTGCCCTTCAGGTCCCAGAGCGCGACGTCGACCGCCGCGATGGCATGGCTCGCGTAGCCGGTCTGCCCGCGCGGACTGAGCAGCCAGTAAAGACGCTCCCAGATCCGTTCGTGCGCGAGCGGGTCTTCGTCCTGCAGCGCCGGCGCAATGACCTGGTTGACCGCCGCGGCGACGACTTCCTCCTCGGTGATGGCGGTGAAGCCGTGCCCCGTCATTCCGTCATCGGCCCGGATCTCCACCAGGCACACCGAAAGCGAGGTGTTCTTCTCGATGCCCGCCGCATCGAGCGTTACCGGGACGTCGAGGGGCGTCGCCTTGATCTGCACTAATCGACCTTGATACCGGCTTCCTTGACCACCGCCGCCCAGCGCTTCACCTCCTCGGCGATCTGCGCGCCGAGCTGCTGCGGGTCCGCGGGCGTCGACGTGGCGCCCTGCTTGGCGAAGTTCTCTTCCACCTCCCGGGACGTCACGGCGCTGCGCGTTGCAACCGATAATCTCTGAACCACGGAGGCCGGGGTGCCGGCCGGCGCGACCAGGAACACGTTGGGCGCGGCGCTGAACCCGGGAAGCGTCTCGGCCATGGTCGGCCACTCGGGCGCGCTCGGCAGCCGCCGCGGGCTGGTGACCGCGAGGGTGCGGATCCTCGCCGCCTTGGTGGGCCCCATGGCAGCGAGCGCGCTCACCACGCCGATCGGCACCTGGCCGTTCATGATGTCCGGCATCATCGCCGTTGCGCCCTTGTAAGGCACGTGTACCGCAGTCACTCCCGCTGAGCGCTTGAACAGCTCGAAGGCGAGATGCTGCAGCGAGCCGACGCCGGGCGACGCATAGGCGTACTTGCCCGGATTCGACTTCAGAACCGCGATCAGCTCGCGCGTGTTTTCGGCCGGGAAAGCGGGATTGACCACGAACGCCATCGGCAGCATGCAAATGCCGCTGACCGGCGCGAACTGCTTCAGCGGGTCGAACGTGACCTTCGGATTCACCGCCGGCAGCGCAAGCGTGCCGCTTTCCGCCACCATCAGTACATAGCCGTCGGGCTGCGAGCTGGCGAGCGCCTCGGCGGCCACGCTGCCGGAGGCCCCGGGACGGTTCTCGATCACGAATTGCTGGCCGAGCGCTTCAGACAGCTTCGGTGCCAGCACCCGCGCAATGGTGTCCATCCCGCCGCCCGGCGCATAGCCGACCAGCATGCGCACCGGACGGGTCGGATATTCCTGCGCGAGGGCGTTAACGGAAAAAGCGCAAGCAGCAACAATGCCCAGAATTCGAAACATCGGAGAGGACTCCTGGCGTGACCGGGATCTAATCATAATGCAGGCGCTCCGCGAACGTCTGCGGAAGCAGCGGCTTCAACCCGAGCGCGGCCTGCGCAAGCAGCGGGCCGCTCGCCGAGTCGCGCCAGAACGGCTGCCGCGGCGCGCTGGTGAGTCCCGCCAGCAAGGCGGCCACCACCACGATCAGCAGCCCCCGCGCAGCGCCGAAGAGCGCGCCGAGCAGCCTGTCGAGGCCGCCCAGCCCCACCGCCTTGACGATCTTTGACAGCAGCAGCCCGACGAGCGAAGTCACCGCGAGGGAACCGGCGAACACTGCCAGGTACGCGGCAGCGACCCTGAGTTCCGGGCTCGGAATCGCCTGCGGCATCTCCGGGCCGAGCGGCCCGGCAAGCAGGTTCGCGGCAAGAAACGCGATTACCCACCCGAGGATCGAGATCACCTCGCGCACCAGCCCGCGCCACGCGCCGAACACGAGGGACGCTGCGAATACGCCGCTCACGGCGTAATCGAGCCAGGTCATCTCAGGATTTCGAGGCGACGTTGCCCGGTTTCAGGCCCAGGCCCTTCAGCTGCTGCAGCACCTTCTCGGCGGCGTCGCGGCTGGCGAAAGGCCCGGCACGCACGCGCGTCACGATTCCCTGCTTGGTCGCGATCGGCTCGGTGTAATGCGGGATCTTCGCCGCCTTCAGCTTCTCGATGACGCCGGCGGGGTCGACGTACGCGCCCGCGGGAACAATGAACTGCTCTCCGGCCAGCGCGGGCTGTTCCAATCCCTTGTTGACGCTAATTTCGATCTTGGGCGCCGGCTTCTCGGGCACCTTCTCGACCGCCCGTTCCACCGCGGCGCTTTTTTCGGGCGCTTTCTGCTCCTGCACGGCAGGCGTCTTGGGCGTCACCTTGGGGGTAAATCCTGTCTCGTCCTCGCCCGGAATGCGCACGCTGACCGGCGGTGCGCTGCCCTTGGGCTCGGAATCGAACACCATCGGCAGCGCGATGACCGCCGCGAGCACGAGCGCGATGGCGCCGACCAGCCGGCGGCGGCCGCGGCGCTTCAGCGTATTGACGTCTTCGTTTTCAGCCATAAGCGCCGGCAACCGTGAGAAAGGAGCCGAAGACGATGATTTTATCACTCTCGCCCGCTTCGATTCGCGCTGCGGCGAGCGCCGCCGCCACGGTGTCGTGTTCGACGATGGGGGTTTGGATCTGCATATCGAGAAAAATACTGGAAAGAAAACGAGCATCGGCCCCACGCGGCCCGGGCAGCGTCGCCAGGTGCCAGCGCGTGATTCGCGGCGCCACCGCGCGCACCACGCCGGCGATGTCCTTGTCGCGGAGCATGCCGAAAACGGCGATGGTCTCGGGCGCAAAGCCGCTGTCTGCGAGATTCGCCGCCAGCACGGCCGCCGCTTCCGGGTTGTGCGCGACATCGAGGATCACCTGCGGCCGTCCGGGCAGAACCTGGAAACGTCCCGGCAACGCGATCCCGGCAAGCGCGCGGCGCACATCCTGCATCGCGATCGGCAGCCGCTCCCGAAGACTGTCCAGCGCGGCGAACGCGGCGCTGGCGTTGCGCAGCTGCATCGCGCCGCGCAGCGCGGGATGCGCCAGCCCCGTGCGCTTGCCGGCCGGGCCCCAATAGGACCACTGGGTTCCCTGGGCCCGGTAGCCGAAGTCGCGCCCGATCAGAATCGGCCGCGCCCCGACGCGCCGGATTTCCTCCAGAACGCCGTTCGGTGGTTGCGGGTCGGCCACCACTGCGGGCCTGCCGGAACGGAAGATGCCCGCCTTCTCCCTGCCGATCGCCTCGCGCGAATCGCCGAGATATTCCACGTGGTCGATTGCGACGCTCGTGAGGACCGCGCAGTCGGCGTCCAGCACGTTCACCGCGTCGAGCCTGCCGCCCAGGCCGACTTCCAGGATTGCGGCATCAAGATTTTCCTTTGAAAACAGAACAAAGGCCGCAAGCGTGCCAAATTCGAAATAGGTGAGCGGTACCGCGCCGCGCGCGCGTTCCACTGCGGCAAACGCCTCGCACAGTGCGGCGTCGTCGGCCTCCCGGCCGGCAATGCGCACGCGCTCGTTGTAGCGCAGCAGATGCGGCGAGGTGTAGAGACCGGTGCGATAGCCGGCCGACCGCAGGACCGCTTCCAGCATCGCGCAGGTCGAGCCCTTACCGTTGGTACCGCCAACGGTAAGGATCGGACACGAAATGCTGATTTCCAATCTGGAAAATACTTCAATAACGCGCTCGAGCCCGAGGGCGATCGCCTGCGGGTGCTGCCGCTCGATGTACTCGAGCCAGCCGGCGAGCGACCGCGCGCTCACGAACAGAGCGGCCTTCCGCTCACGAACTGCTGTCGGAGGGCTTTCCCAACAGCAGCGCGAGCAGCGTATGCAGCTTGTCGCGCATCTGCCTGCGGTCCACGATCATGTCGATCGCACCCTTTTCGAGCAGGAATTCGGCACGCTGGAATCCCTCGGGCAGCTTCTGCCGCACCGTCTGCTCGATGACGCGCGGGCCGGCGAAGCCGATCAGCGCCTTCGGCTCGGCGATCACGATATCCCCGATCATGGCGAAGCTCGCCGAAACTCCGCCCATGGTCGGATCGGTCAGCACGGTAATGAACGGCAGCTTGCGTTGCGCGAGCTCGGTGAGCGAGGCCGTGGTTTTTGCCATCTGGGTGAGCGACAGCAGTCCTTCCTGCATGCGCGCCCCGCCGGTGGAGGTGAAACACACGTAGGGCAGCTTCTGCTCGATCGCGACGCGCACGCCGCGCACGAAGCGCTCGCCGACCACCGAGCCCATCGATCCGCCCATGAACTCGAATTCAAACGCCGCGCAAACCACGCCCAGGGACTTGATCGAACCCTGCAGCACGATGAGCGCATCGGTCTCGCCGGTCGAGGCCTGCGCCTCTTCCAGGCGCTCGGCGTATTTCCTCGAGTCCTTGAACTTGAGACTGTCCACCGGCAGCACCTCGGCGCCGATCTCGAACCGGCCCTCGGGATCGAGCAGCGCGTCCAGCCGCGCGCGCGCGCCGATGCGCTGGTGGTCGCCGCACTTCGGGCAGACGTTGAGGTTCTTCTCCAAGTCGGTGCTGTAGAGCACCGCATTGCACGCCGGACACTTCGTCCATAGCCCTTCCGGCACCTGCTTGCGCGGGCCGGTGCCGCGCTGGATCTTGGGCGGCAGTAGCTTCTGCAGCCAGCTCATGCGTCCAATGCCTTGCGTATCGGCGCGAGCAATGCCTTGACGCGCGCCACCGCGTGCGCCGCACCCGCGCTCTCGATCTCCTGCACGATGCGGCTGCCGATGATCACGGCGTCCGCGATCTTCGAGATCGCGCGCGCCGACTCGGCGTCCTTGATGCCGAAGCCCACCCCGACCGGCAGGCTCGAGGCGGCGCGAATGTGAGGAAGATGCATCGCGATATCCGCGACATCCGCGCTCTTGACGCCGGTCACGCCCTTGAGCGAGACGTAATAAAGATAGCCGCTGCCGGCGCGCGCGACCTCCCGGATGCGCGCCTCCGTCGAGGTCGGCGCGAGCAGGAAAATGCTGTCGATCCCGTTCTTCCTGCACAGTGCGGCGAACGGCACGCACTCTTGCGGCGGATAGTCCACCACGATCACGCCGTCGATCCCGGCCGCCTTTGCCGCGGCGACGAATACCTGCACGCCCATGGCTTCGATCGGATTGGCGTAGCCCATCAGGACGATCGGGGTTTCAGGATCCTGCTTTCTGAATTCAACTACGAATTTCAATACGTCCGCGAGACCGATTCCATTCTTCAACGCGCGCTCGGAGGAACGCTGGATCGCCGGACCGTCGGCCATCGGATCGGAAAACGGCACGCCGATCTCGAGGATGTCGGCGCCGGCCTCCACCAGCGCGTGCAGGATCGGCACCGTGCTCGCGGGCAACGGATCGCCCGCGGTGACATAGGGGATCAGCGCCTTGCGCCCGGCGGCCTTCAGCGCGGCGAAGCGCCCGGCGATGCGCGACATCAGAGCTTGAGCCCCGTTTTCTCGGCGACCGTCTGCATGTCCTTGTCGCCGCGCCCCGAAAGATTGACCAGCAGGTTCGTGTCCTTGGGCAGTGTCGGCGCGATCTTCGCCGCGTAGGCCACGGCGTGGGCCGACTCGAGCGCCGGAATGATGCCCTCGTAGCGGCACAGGTCGTTGAACGCCTTCAGCGCCTCGCTGTCGGTGACCGCCACGTACTCGGCGCGGTGCTGGTCCTTCAGCCAGGCATGCTCCGGCCCGACGCCGGGGTAATCGAGACCCGCCGAAATCGAGTGCGTCTCGACGATCTGGCCGTTCGCATCCTGCAGCAGGTAGGTGCGGTTGCCGTGGAGCACGCCCGGCTTGCCCGCGCAGAGCGATGCCGCGTGCCTGCCGGTCGCAAGCCCCTCGCCCGCGGCCTCGACGCCGATGAGCCTGACCTTCTCCTCGCCGATGTAGGGATAGAAAATTCCCATCGCGTTCGAGCCGCCGCCCACGCAGGCGATCACCGCGTCGGGCTGCCGCCCCGTGAGTTCCGGCATCTGCAGCTTGCACTCCTCGCCGATCACCGACTGGAAATCGCGCACCATCATCGGATAGGGATGCGGTCCCGCCACCGTGCCGATGATGTAGAACGTGTCCTCCACGTTGCTGACCCAGTCGCGCATCGCTTCGTTGAGCGCGTCCTTCAGGGTCTTCGAGCCCGACTCGACCGGCACCACCTCGGCGCCGAGCAGTTTCATGCGGTATACGTTCACCGTCTGGCGCTTGATGTCTTCGGACCCCATGTAAACCACGCAGCTCATGCCGAAGCGGGCCGCCACCGTTGCCGACGCAACGCCATGCATGCCGGCACCGGTCTCCGCGATGATGCGCTTCTTGCCCATGTGGCGCGCGAGCAGCGCTTGCCCCATGGTGTTGTTGATCTTGTGCGCGCCTGTGTGATTCAGGTCTTCGCGCTTCAGAAAGATCTGCGCACCGCCGAGCAGCCCCGACCAGCGCCTGGCGTGGTAGATCGGGCTCGGACGGCCGACGTAGTGCTTCAGCTCGTAATGGAACTCGGCCATGAACGCCGGATCCTTGCCGCAGCGTTCATACGCCAGGCGCAATTCGTCCAGCGCCTGGCTCAGGGTTTCGGCCACGAAAACGCCGCCGTAGGGGCCGAAATGTCCGCGCGCATCGGGCAAGTCATACATCTGCATGTCTAACCTCTGCGATGAAAGCGGCAATCCTGTCCGCGTCCTTGATGCCCTTGGCCGATTCGACGCCGCTCGACACGTCCACTGCCCAGGGGCGCACGCGCCGGATCGCCTCGCGCACGTTGTCGCGCGTAAGCCCGCCCGAGACAACGAGCGGGCGCGGGCGCTCGGCGGGAACCAGTGACCAGTCGAAAATTTCCCCGACGCCGCCGTATTCCTCGACGTGGCTGTCGAGCAACCATCCCGCCGCGCCGGAAAACGGGCGCAGGTATTCTAGCAAATCGGCCCCCGGCCTCACCCGGCACGCCTTGAGGTAAGGCACGCCGAACTGGCCGCAGAATGCGGGTGTCTCCTCGCCGTGGAACTGCAGCATCGCGGGACCAACGTGTTCGAGCACCGCGCGCACCTCCTCGGCCGCGGGATTGACGAACAACGCGACCGTACTGACAAATGGAGGCACCGCGTCTACCAGTCGTCGCGCGCGGTCGAGGCCGAGGAATCGCGGACTCGGCGGGTAGAACACGAGTCCGATCGCATCGGCGCCCGCGCGTGCCGCGGCCTGGGCGTCCTCGACGCGGGTAATGCCGCAGATCTTGATCCGGGTTCTCACGATTCCACCGGCAGGGCCGCCTTCTGAATTTCGGTGGTTGGAATATTCCAGCGCAGATCGTATTCCACGGCCTCCAGGTACAGACCTTCAGGCCCGAACGTGGGCGCGGCAAGCGACCGGTCGCGCGACTCCAGCACCGTCTTGGCCCAGCGCGGTGGATGCTTGCCTATGCCGACATACGCCAGCGTGCCGACGATATTGCGCACCATGTGCTGCAGCCAGGCGTTGGCGCGCAGAGTGAAGTCGATGCGCTCGCCCGCACGCTCGATGTCGATCGCGTGCAGCGTCCGGACCGGGTTTTTCGCCTGGCACTCCGCCGAGCGGAAAGCCGAGAAGTCGTGTTCGCCGAGCAGCTGCGCTGCCGCTTCGCGCATCGCTGCAACCTCGAGCGGCGCGTGGTGCCATCCGGCGTAGCGCGCGGCGAGCGCCGGCCGCACCGGCCGGTTTAGCAGCACGTAGCGGTAACTCCGCGAAACGGCCGAATAGCGCGCATGGAAGTCCGGCGCGACGCGCCGCGACCACAGCACCGCGACGGCTTCCGGAAGCAGCGCATTGACGCCGCGCAGCCAGGCGGAATCCGGGCGCTGTGCGCTGGTGTCGAAATGGACCACTTGCGCGCGCGCATGCACGCCGCGGTCGGTGCGGCCGGCGCAGGTCACCGCGACCGCCTCGTTCGCGATGCCGGAAAGCGCGGCCTCGAGGGCATCCTGCACCGTGCCGCCGCCGGATTGCGTCTGCCAGCCCAGGAAGCGGCTGCCGTCGTACTCGATACCCAGTGCGATTCTCGTCGCCATAAAGAAAAAGCCGCGGTTGCTCGCGCACCGCGGCTTCGTCAGACTTGTTTACGATCCGATAGTTGCCGCGGCTAGCCCAGGCCGGCAAGCATCTGCTTCGCCTGGCCCTGCTGCGCGGCGTCGCCTTCCTTCACCACCTCGTTCAGCAACTCCCGCGCGCCGTCCTTGTCGCCCATCTCCTGGTAAGCTTTTGCGAGATCGAGCTTGGTGGCAACTTCCTGCCATTTGGGGTCGGCGCTGCCGCCCGGCGCTTCGCCGCCCGGCGTGCCCAGATCGAGGCTCAGGCCGCCGAGGTCTATCGGCGTCTCCGCCGGCTTCGCGGATTCCGTCGCGGCGCCGCCGAGATCGATATTGAGATCGAAATCCATGGCCACGGTCGCGTCCGGATCCGCCTTCACGGGCTCCGCCTTTTTCGCGGGCGTGAGCAACATCGTCTTCTCGCCGTCGTCGGCCGCGCCGCCCAGATCGAAATCGAGCGCGCTGCCGCCGGTGGAGCCCTGCACGTCCTTGGTGTCGATCTTCAGCGTTCCACCCGCCGCGAAGTCGCTCTTCGGTATCGCTCCGGTGGCACCGAGATCGAAGTCGAGTCCGGCCGATTCCGCCTTGGCGTCGGCGCCGCCCGCCGCCGCATCTCCACCGCCGATGTCGAAGTCGAGCGTCGGCGCGACCGCCGCAGCTGCTGCCGCCGGGGCCGCCGGCGCCTCGGCCGCGGCGCCGCCGCTGCCGTAGAGCCCATTGCCCGGATCGATCGAGTGGCCGAGCGCCATGGCCTTGTCCCAATCCGGGCCGGCGCCGAGGGTGAGACCCTTGACCTTGAGTGCGCTTTGCTCGAAGGACTTGGCGTCCTTGCGGTTGGCGTAGATCTCGAGCAGCTTCGAGTACACCGCAACGCGGTTCGGATCCTTGCCGAGCGCTTCCTTGAGGATCTCTTCGGCCTGCGCATCGCGGCCGTAAGCCATGTAGACATCCGCCTCGGCAATCGGATCGACCTCGTCGCTCTCGGCGCCAGCCACGCTGACGCCGCTGACCGATGCCTCGGAAACGGCCGGGGCCGCCGCCGGGGGCGGCGCTTCGGCGGCCGGCTGGGCCGCCGCACCGAATACCGAGGCCGCGCCCGGACCGGTAGCGGCGCCCAGTACGCTGTCCTGGAATTTGGTCTGCGACGATTTCTTGCGCCGCACGGCCCAGAAGAAATAACCGACCAGCAGAACCAGCACGGCGGCGAGCCCGCCACCCGATACAGGATCGGTCAGGAAAGCCAGGACTTCATCGAGAGGATTCGGCTCGACGGCGGCAGGTTTTGAGGGCGCGGCCTTGGCTTTCTTAGGCGTCTCCTTGGGCGCTTCCTTGGCGGCCTCTTTCGGCGCCTCCTTTGCGGCTTCCTTGGGCGCTTCCGCGGCCGGCTTGGATGCATCGGGAACCGGTTTCGGGGCCTCGGCTGCCGGTTTCGGGGCCTCGGCTGCCGGTTTCGCGGGCGCTGCGGCCGGTTTGGCGGGTTCAGGGGCCTTGGCGGCAGGCGCCGGCGCCGCCGGCACCGGC
>MEQQ01000048.1:15196-20552 GCA_001770285.1 Betaproteobacteria bacterium RBG_16_66_20 | reverse complement strand
GCGCCTGCTTTCTTCTCGAGTTCGGCGAGTTGCTGATTCTTCAGCTCGACAAGCTTCTGCAGGTCGGAGACATTCTTTTCCAGGTCGCCGACGCGCGACTGCGATTCCTTGAGCGCCCGCTCGCGCGCCACCCGGTCGTCCTCGCGCGCGGCGCGCGCCGGGGGCGCTCCCGGCTTGGCCGGCTCCGCCTTCGACAGCCTCAACTGGTCCTTCTGTTCGGCCGGCGCCGGCGCCGCGGGCTTGGCCGTAATGCGCCCGGTGACTTCGCGCTCGCGCGCCGGCGCCGCGGGCGCTGCCGCAACCGCAGCGCCGAGCTTGCGTTTGTACTCGGCAAAATCCGCCATGTGGGATTGCACCAGCTTGCCCGCTTCCGCCGCGCCGACCGCCGCAATCGCTTCGCGATCCGGAATGTTCAGGATGCGCCCGGCGCGGACCAGATTGACGTTGCCGCGGATGAACGCGTCCTGATTGGCGCGGAAAAGCGCGATCAGCATCTGGTTGAGGGTCACGCCTGCCGGCAGGTTCTGACGCGCGATTGCACCCAGCGTGTCGCCCTTCTTCACTTCGTGCTTGCCTGCGGCAGCGGCCGCTGCCGCGGCGCGCGCAGCAGGGATCGGGCGCGCCTCGGGGCGCGGCGCAACCGCGGCCGGCGCGGGTTCAGCCGCCGGCGCAGGCCGCACCGCCGGTGCGGGTGCAGCAACGGGCGGGGGCCCCTTGTATTCCGGGGGATCGAGCAGGAACGTGTACTCGCGGACCAGGCGCCCGCTCGCCCACTGCAATTCGATCAGCACATCCAGGAAAGGCTCGTTGACCGCCTGCGCGGTGGTAAGACGGATCACCGGCCGGCTGCCGCGCTTGTCGATCGCAAACTGCAGTCCCACCAGAGCGGGACTCAACTCGATTCCCGCCTGGCGGAAGGCATCCAGCGAGGCAAGCCGTGCCGTGACGGAATCCTCCTCGCCGGATTGAAGCGAGACGATCTCTATTTCGGCGTTGAGCGGCTGGCCCAGGGCCGAATTGACCGTGAACCTGCCGAGCCCTGCGGAATAGGCCAGCAGCGGCGCGAAAAGAATCGCCGCTACGGCAACACGAATACCGGTGACCGATTTAGCCACTGAGCCCACCCTGACTCGTTCTTCTGGGACTGAGTACCATAACATCATGGCGTTAGCCCTGCAACCTGAGAGACCTTCTCGATTTTGATGCGATAGCGCCTTGGGCAGCAAGGAAATTCGCCTCGCCACCCCGACCCCTAGCGCAATCCCGAATCCAGCAAGACACGCACCATCCGGCGCAGCGGCTCCGCCGCGCCCCAAAGCAACTGGTCGCCCACCGTGAAGGCCGCGAGGTATTCGCCGCCCATCGGCATTTTCCTCAGCCGTCCGACCGGCACCGACAGCTTGCCGGTCACCGCGGCCGGCGTCAGTTCAGCCAGCGATTCCTCGCGCCGGTTGGGGATCACTTTCACCCAGTCGTGCGCGTCTGCAAGCATGCCCTCGATCTCCCCCAGCGGCACGTCCTTCTTCAGTTTGATCGTCAGCGCCTGGCTGTGACAGCGCATCGCCCCGACGCGCACGCAGATGCCGTCGATCGGGATCGGCCGCTGGCTGCGGCCGAGGATCTTGTTGCCCTCGGCCTGGGCTTTCCATTCCTCGCGGCTCTGGCCATCGCCGAGATCCTTGTCGATCCAGGGCAGCAGGCTCGCCGCGAGCGGGTACCCGATCTCGCCCTTGGGCAGAGCACCGTTGCGCAGCGCCGCGGTAACGCGCCGGTCGATATCCAGCGCGCTCGCGGCCGGATCGTCGATCGCCGGCTTCGCGACCTCGCCCAGGTGCCCCATCTGCTGCACCAGTTCGCGCATGCTTGCGGCGCCCGCGCCGGAAGCGGCCTGATAGGTCATGCAGGTCATCCATTCGACCAGGTCGCGCTGCAGCAGCCCGGCCATGCCCATCAGCATCAGGCTCACCGTGCAGTTGCCGCCGATGTAGTCCTTGACGCCGCCGCGCGCCAGACCGTCCTTGATCTGCGGCATGTTGACCGGATCGAGAATGATCAGCGCGTCGTTCTTCATGCGCAGAGCGCTCGCGGCATCGATCCAGTAGCCCTTCCAGCCCGCGGCGCGCAGCTTCGGATGGACGTCGCTGGTGTAGTCGCCGCCCTGACAGGAAATGATCACCGGGAGCTTCTTCAGCGCCTCGAGATCCGTGGCGCTCGCGACCGGCCCGGTGTCCTTGCCGATGTCCGGGCCCTTGCCGCCCGCCTGCGAGCTCGAGAAGAACACGGGCTCGAGATGGTCGAAATCCCTTTCCTCGCGCATCCGCTGCACGAGTACCGAGCCCACCATGCCGCGCCAACCGACGATTCCGATTCTCAACATGACAACATCCTCAACTCACAACCGTTCCGCGACCGCGCGCGCCATCTCGGCGGTGCCCACCTTCCTGGTTCCCGCAGTATATATGTCCGCGGTGCGGTAGCCGTCGCGCAGCGTCTTTTTCACCGCGCGCTCGACCCGCTCCGCCGCCGCGGCCTGGTCGAGCGAATGACGCAGCATCATGGCCGCGGAAAGTATGGTCGCCAGCGGATTCGCCACGCCCTTGCCCGCGATGTCGGGCGCCGAGCCGTGGATCGGCTCGTACAGACCCTTGTTGTTCGCATCGAGCGAGGCCGAAGGCAGCATCCCGATCGATCCGGTGAGCATCGACGCCTCGTCGGACAGGATGTCGCCGAACATGTTGCCGGTCACGATGACATCGAACTGCTTGGGATTTCTCACCAGCTGCATCGCGCAGTTGTCCACGTACATATGCGAGAGCGCGATATCCGGATAGCTCTTGGATTCTGCCGCCACCACTTCGCGCCACAGCCGGGAAGTTTCCAGGACATTCGCCTTATCCACGGAGCAGACCTTCTTGCCGCGCTTGCGCGCCGCCTCGAATGCGACGCGCGCGATGCGCCGGATTTCGGCTTCGGTGTAGCGCATGGTGTCGAAGCCTTCGCGCCCGCCCGACTCGTGCTGGCGGATCCCCTTGGGCAGCCCGAAGTAGATATCGCCGGTCAGTTCGCGCACGATCAGGAGGTCCAGCCCGGCGACAATCTCGGGCCGAAGACTCGAGGCATCCGCGAGTTCCTCGTAGACCTGTGCCGGCCGCAGATTGGCGAACAGCGACAGTTCCTTCCGCAAGCCGAGGATCGCCTGCTCGGGGCGGCGGGCCGAGGGCAGAGCGTCGTAGCGCGGATCGCCCACAGCGCCGAACAGGATGGCGTCGGCTTGACGCGCCAGCGCGAGGGTTTTCGCGGGCAGCGGATCGCCCGCGGCTTCGAAGCCCGCGCCGCCGACGGGCGCTTCCTCGAACTCGAACTTCAGTCCGAGCCGCCCGAGGACCTTGATCGCCTCGGCAACGATTTCCTTGCCGATACCGTCGCCCGGCAACACCGCAATCTTCATGGCAATTACCGGAAAATCCAGGGTAGCTGTTGGCGCCGGCGTGCCTCGAACGCCCGGATCTTGTCGGCGTGGCGCAACGTGAGACTGATTTCGTCGAGTCCGTTCAGCAGCGAATCGCGGCGCGACGGATCGACCTCGAAGCGGTAGGACTTCGCGCCATCGGTGGTTGATACGGTCTGCCGCTCGAGGTCGACGACGAGGCGAAAGCCCGGCAACGCGCTGTCGTAGAACAGGCTGTCGACCTCGGATTCGGAGAGCACTACCGGCAGGAACCCGTTCTTGAAGCTGTTGTTGTAGAAAATGTCGCCGTACGACGGCGCGATGACGCACTTGAAGCCGTACTGCTGAAGCGCCCAGGGCGCGTGCTCGCGCGAACTGCCGCAGCCGAAGTTCTTGCGCGCGAGCAGGATCTGCGCGCCCCTGTAGCGCGGCTGGTTGAGCACGAAATCCGGGTTCAGAGGGCGCTTCGCGTCGTCCATGCCGGGCTGGCCGATGTCGAGGTAGCGCCAGGCGTCGAACAGGTTCGGACCGTAGCCTGACCGCTTGATGGATTTCAGGTACTGCTTCGGGATGATGGCATCGGTATCCACGTTGGCGCGGTCGAGCGGCGCCACCAGAGCGTTCAGCACGGTGAATTTTTCCATGTATGAATGAGCGGGGAGACGCCGCGCCCCCTTATCGCCAGGTCCGCACGTCGACGAAATGGCCGGCGATCGCCGCCGCCGCCGCCATCGCCGGACTCACCAGGTGCGTGCGGCCGCCCGCGCCCTGGCGCCCTTCGAAGTTGCGGTTGGAAGTAGAGGCGCAGCGCTCGCCCGGTTCCAGGCGGTCGGCGTTCATCGCCAGGCACATCGAGCAGCCCGGCTCGCGCCATTCGAAGCCCGACTCGCGGAACACGCGGTCGAGGCCCTCTTTCTCGGCCTGCGCCTTCACCAAGCCGGATCCCGGCACGACCATCGCGACCTTGATGTTGGACGCGACGCGCTTGCCCTTGGCGACCGCAGCCGCGGCGCGCAGGTCCTCGATGCGCGAATTGGTGCACGAACCGATGAACACCTTGTCAAGTCGGATATCCCGGATCGGCGTGCGCGGCTTGAGGCCCATGTAGGCGAGCGCGCGCTCCATGCCCTCGCGCTTGACCGGGTCCTTCTCCTTGTCGGGGTCGGGCACGCTGGCCTCGACCGCGACCACCATCTCGGGGGATGTTCCCCAGGTCACCTGCGGCGCGATGTCGCGCGCATCGAGTTTCACCTCGTGGTCGAACGTCGCCTCCGGATCGCTCGTCAGCATCGCCCAGGTCGCCACCGCCTGATCCCACTCCGGGCCGGAGGGCGAGAACGGGCGCCCCTTGAGGTACTGGATGGTGGTGTCATCCACCGCCACCATTCCGGCGCGCGCGCCCGCCTCGATTGCCATGTTGCACAGGGTCATGCGGCCTTCCATCGAGAGCGAGCGGATGGCGCTGCCGGCGAATTCCGCTGCGCAACCGCTGCCGCCCGCCGTGCCGATGCGGCCGATGACGGCAAGCGCCGCGTCCTTTGCCGTGACGCCGTGGCCAAGCTGGCCTGCCACGGTCACGCGCATGTTCTTCATCTTCTTCGTGACCAGGCACTGCGTCGCGAGCACGTGCTCGACCTCGGAGGTGCCGATGCCGTGCGCCAGGCAGCCGAACGCGCCGTGGGTGCTGGTGTGCGAGTCGCCGCAGACGACCGTCATGCCCGGCAGCGTCGCGCCCTGCTCCGGTCCGATCACATGAACGATGCCCTGGCGCTTGTCGAGAAATGGAAAATAGGCCTTGGCCCCGTACTCGCGGATGTTCGCGGTCAAGGTCTCCACCTGCAGGCGCGAAATCGGATCCTCGATGCCGGCGATGCCGCGATCCCATCCCGTCGTCGGCGTGTTGTGGTC
>MEQQ01000048.1:14648-15179 GCA_001770285.1 Betaproteobacteria bacterium RBG_16_66_20 | reverse complement strand
ATCCGATGCGCCAGGGCTTGCGGCCGGCGAGCTTCAGGCCCTCGAAGGCCTGCGGGCTGGTGACCTCATGGACCAGGTGCCGGTCGATATACAGTAGCGCCGTGCCGTCTTTCTCGGCGTGCACCACGTGGCTATCCCAGAGCTTGTCGTAGAGCGTGCGGCCCATCGTTTTTGCGCTGCGTGAAAAACTGATTATCCCATAACAAATCAGCGTTTTGCGCGTGCCGCCTGGTAAAGCGGCATGACCCTGTCGGCGTAACCGCCAAGGTCTCCGATCCGGTTCGCATGGGAGGGGTGGGTCGAGAGAAACTGCGGCGGCTGCGCGCCGCCGACCTTCGCCATCTTCTCCCACAGCGTCACCGCGGCGCGCGGATCGAAGCCGGCGCGCGCGGCGAGTTCGACGCCGATGCGGTCCGCTTCGGTCTCGTCGGTACGCGAGTTCGGCAGGTTGAAGGTCAGGTCGAGCACCATCTGCGTCAGGTCCTGCGCGCCGCCCGACATGCCGAGCGCGGCACCGACCACCGCGATGCC
>MEQQ01000048.1:14509-14573 GCA_001770285.1 Betaproteobacteria bacterium RBG_16_66_20 | reverse complement strand
AACCGCAGCGATTTCGTCGTCGGTCGCCTGCAGCCGTTCGATCAGCCCGGTGTAGAACGCGATC
>MEQQ01000048.1:0-14444 GCA_001770285.1 Betaproteobacteria bacterium RBG_16_66_20 | reverse complement strand
GCCCGGCGCGTCGCTGCGGAATGCGCCGGTCTGCGGAATCAGCCGGCCGGCGATGCGGCGAATGCGCTCGAGCTGCGCCGCGTCGCGGTTGAGCTGGCCTTTGCCCGAGGCCTCCGACAGGATCTTGCGGTAGGCGTTCTCGGCGCCGCGGTTGATCGTCCCCGGCGACACCAGCATGCTCTGCTGCCGCTGCACGCCGACCACGCCGGGCTGGGTTGTCTGAACGGTCTGACAGCCCGCGACCAGCGCCGCAATCAGAAGAACAACTTGTCTTTTCATGGTTTCAAGCCTACACCCGGAATTTCCATGCGACGAGCGCCGCGCCGACCACGCCGAACATTGCGCTCAACAGAAAGCTCGGGGTCGGGCCCAGCGATTCCCAGGTCCAGCCCGCGATCAAGGTCCCGGCCGCGCCGCCGAGACCGTAGGTGAGACTGGTGTAGATCGCCTGTCCGCGCCCTGCGATCCGGCCGGGGAACAGGCGATGGACGGCCGCAATCGAGGCGGCATGAAACGCGCCGAAAGTGGCGGCGTGCAGCAGCTGCGCCACGGCTAGCACCGCGAGCATGTCCACCGCCCAGCCGATTGCCGCGAAACGGACCGCGGCGCACAGGAAACTCGCGATCAGCAACGCACGCAGCGAAAAGCGCCGCATCAGCTGCGGCAGGCGCAGGAACAGAACCACCTCGGCAACCACGCCGAGCGTCCAGAGCACGCCGATCATCGCCTTCGAGTAGCCTGCGGCGTCAAGGTAGATCGAAAAGAAGGCATACATCGCGCCATGCGCCACCGACATGCACATGCAGGCACCGAAGAAAGCGAGCACCTCGCCGCGCCTCAGCACGGCGCCCAGGCGCGCGGCGCCGGGTGCCTCCGCCGGCCGCGCGCGCGCCGGAACCCCGAACGACGCGGCGCACACGACCGCGGCGAGCCCGACCACGATGTCGAGGACCGTTTCAGCGCCGTGATGGTCGAGCCAGGCGCCGGTCCCGAGAACCGCGAGGATGAATCCGATCGAACCCCAGAGCCGGATCGGCCCGTAGCGTCCGGCCTGCCCCTGGGTCGCCGCGAGCGTTGCCGCCTCGACCAGCGGGATCGCGCCGGCCGCGAGCACGCTCAGCACGAGCATGACCAGCGCCACGCCGGCCGCGCCGCGCACCGCGTAGAGCGCCGCAAATCCCGCGAACACCGCGAACGCGCCGAACACCACGATCTCGCGCTGCCTGCCGGTGTGATCCGCGAGCCAACCCCAGAGCGACGGCGCGAACACGCGTGCGATCTGGGGCATCGCCAGCACCAGCGCGATCTGCGCGGCGCCGTAGCCCTGCGCCGCGAGCCAGAGCGAGAAATAGGGAACCAGCGCGCCCGCGTAGGTGAAATACGCGAAGTAGTACGCGCCCAGGCGTGCGGGAACATGTGCGGCCGCATTCATGCGTACCGCATGATATAAGCGCCGCCATGGCGCCGGTGTTTCCCCCACGCTACGTGTTCTACATACTTTTCGTCGCCTCCGGATTCGCGGGCCTGATCTACGAATCCGTCTGGACGCACTACCTGAAGCTGTACCTCGGGCACGCGGCCTACGCGCAGTCGCTGGTGCTGATCGTGTTCATGGGCGGCATGGCCTTGGGCGCGGCCCTGTGCGCGCGCGTCTCGACGCGCGTGCGCAATCCGCTCGCCGCCTATGCCGCGATCGAGGCCGCGATCGGCGTCTGCGCGCTGGTGTTTCACGAAGTCTTCGTAGCCGCCACCGACTGGTCATACGCTAGCCTGCTGCCCGCGGCCGGCGTCGACTGGCTGGCGCTGACCGCGAAACTCACCGTCGCCTGCGCCCTGATCCTGCCGCAATCGGTGCTGCTGGGCGCGACCTTCCCGCTGATGAGCGCGGGGCTGGTGCGCGCAACCATGAACGAAGCGCGCAGCGCTCCGGGTGAAGCGGTGGCGATGCTGTATTTCGCCAACAGCCTCGGCGCCGCCGCCGGCGTGCTCGCGAGCGGCTTCATCCTCATCGCCTGGGCCGGATTGCCCGGAACGCTGCGCACCGCGGGCCTCGTCAACCTCGCGCTCGCAGCGGCGGTGGCGCTGCTCGCGCGCGCGGCGCAGGCCGCGCCTGTCGAACCAGGGCCGGGGAGCGCTAACGCACCCGCAGCGAGACTGCTGCTCATGGTCGCGCTCCTTACCGGGCTTGCATCGTTCATCTATGAAATCTGCTGGATCCGGATGCTCTCGCTCGTGCTCGGCGCGTCGACCCATTCGTTCGAGCTGATGCTCTCGACCTTCATCCTCGGGCTCGCGCTCGGCGGCCTCGCGGTGCGCCGCCTGGTGGACGCGGCGGCGAGCCCCGAGCGCCTGCTCGGCTGGGTCCAGGTCGCGATGGGCCTCGCCGCGCTCGCCACGCTGCCGGTCTACGACCGCAGCTTCGAGCTCATGGAATACCTGATGAAGGGGCTCGCGCGCACCGAGGCCGGATACCTGTTCTTCAACCTGTCCGGCCAGGGCATCTCGGCGCTGATCATGCTGCCGGCGACGTTCTGCGCCGGAATGACGCTGCCCCTGATCACGGGAGCGCTCCTGCGCCGCGGCGCCGGCGAGCGCGCGATCGGCCAGGTCTATGCGGCCAACACGCTTGGCGCCATCGCCGGCGTGCTGCTCGCGGTGCACCTCGGACTGCCGCTGCTCGGGCTCAAGGCAACGCTGATCCTCGGTGCGCTGCTCGATGCCGGCCTGGGCCTCGCGCTGCTCTATCGCTTCGCGCCGCGGCGCTGGCCGTTCAGCATCTCGGCTGCCGCCTGCGTCCTCGCCTTCGTGCCGGTCGCGCTCGCCTTCGAGCTGGACGCCAACAAGATGACCGCCGGCGTGTTCCGCCACGGCGATCTGTCAACCTCGCGCGACGCCGCGATCCTGTTCGCGAAGGACGGCAAAACCGCGACCGTTCACCTGGCGCGCTACGCCGATGCCACCAGCATCCGCACCAACGGCAAGTCCGACGGCTCGATCAACCTGGACCCCGACGGCGCGCGCGGCTCCGACGAAATCACCATGGTGCTCACCGCAGCGCTGCCGCTCGCGCTCAAGCCGGACGCGAAGACCGCCGCCGTGATCGGAATCGGCACCGGCCTGACCACGCATACGCTGTTGCAGAGCCTCGCGCTCGCGAGCGTCGAGACCGTCGAGATCGAGGCCGCGATGGCGGAGGCCGCCCGCGGCTTCGTTCCGCGCAACGGCGCGGCGTTCGCCGATCCGCGCGGCGCGATCCTGATCGACGACGCGAAGACCTACTTCTCGACCCGCAACCGGCACTACGACATCCTGATATCCGAGCCCTCCAATCCCTGGGTAAGCGGCGTCTCGAGCCTGTTCACGCGCGAGTTCTACCGCCGCATCCGCGGCCACCTCAATCCGGGCGGCATCCTGGTGCAGTGGTTCCAGCTCTACGAGATCGACGCCTCGCTGCTCGCCTCGGTGATGCGCGCGCTCGGCGAGGCATTCCCGCACTACGTCGTGTTCGCACCCAGTGATTACGACGTTCTGATCATCGCCTCCGGCAGCCCCATTGCGCTGCCGGCGAAGGCTTCGGTGTTCGAGCAGCCTGCGCTCGCCAAGGAACTCTGGAAGGTGCACGTGCTCACCGCGGGCGACCTGGACGCGCGCTATCTCGGCGACCGCGCCACGCTCGAGCCCTTGTTCGCGAGCTACGGCATGCCGGCCAACTCCGACTACTACCCGGTGCTCGACCTGAACGCGGCGAAAAACCGCTTCATGGAGAAAAGCGCCACCGACGTGGTTGCGCTGCTCAATGCCGGCGTGCCGGTGCTGGATATGCTCCAGCCCGCGCTGCAGCGCCGCGCGGTCAACCCGCTGCACCGGGGGGCCGCTTCGTTCGAACGCGTGGAAAACACGCGCCTGGCGCGCTATGCACGCGATTTCCTCCTCATGCCCAAGCCGCCGGAGCCGGAATCCATTTCCACCCTGCTGCAGAAGGACCTCGAGGTTGCCAAGCTGCGCCTGATCGAATGCCGCGAGCCGAGGGACCGGGACGTCTGGCTGCACAGCCTGATCAACGTCGCGCGCACCCTGAATCCGTATCTGCCGCCCGCCGAGGCGCAAGCCGCATGGGCGCGCTTTGTGGCTGCGCCCTGCTTTGCCACGCTGCGCGATTTCCAGCGCGGCTGGATCAGCTTGTTCGCGGCGGTTGCGGCGCGCGACGGCGCGCGCTCGGGCGCGCTGGCCGCCGAACTGCTCGCCACCCAGGGCGATCTGAGCAGGGATGCGCGCGAATACCTGCTGCTGGCCGGGATGACCGGTTACCTCGCCAGCGGCGATCCGCAGCGCGCGCTGTCTCTCTGGAAGCAATACGAGGACCAGATTCGCGGCGCTGCCAAGCCGGTGTTCAGGCTGTTGCGCTGCCACGCGGAGCGCGGCACGGCGGGTGCGGTCGATGCCGCGGCCTGCGCCGCGGCCTTCGCGCCCTACGCCGCGGGCTGAACCGGGCCTGCGGCGACCTGATTCAGGGGTGCTTCAGACCAAGTTGCGACGTATGAAATCAGCGGCGGGCTCAACCGGCCGGCGCAGCTTAATGAAATTGCATCGCCATTACGGTGTTCGTCAACGATCGCACGTCTGCGACCACGTGCTCGATCGCCCGAGGCCATTCGGCGTCGATGTTCGATTGCAGGCAGTCGCTCGCTCGCCGTTGACCAAATCCGTGCAAGTCGTCCAGCGCCTGCTTTGCCAGGCGTTCGTCATCGATCAGGCGTTGTGAGTGATCGAGGGCTTCCATCGCGAGCCGTAGGGTTCCCACGTTGGTGCCGCCGTTGCCGACGGTCTCGCGCAGGATTTGCAGGCAATCCGACTGTGAGTGCAATGCCGCGAACAGAACAGCCTCTCTGAAACCATAGGCGCTGGCGACTGCGTCGCTCGCGCGCCGGCCACGCGCCTGAGCGGAGGGGACGCGCCTCTCTCGCCCAGTCAATGGATTCGCGTCCATCCAGTCGAGATAGGCGGCGCAGAAATCCACGTCCGAATATCCCTGCGTCATCATCGGCGACGTTGCTGCCCAATCGCTGTCGCTCCACTCCAGATACGCGCCGATCCAGCCGACTGCTTGCTTGATCTGTTCCATCTGTCCAACCTCCTTCGGATGTCAGTCGAAAATGGCTGGTGGTCGGACATCCGGCGGCCGCCAGGACCGAGATCGCGGAGTTGTTTCTTGCAAGCTCGTGACAAGTGAAATTAGCGAAAAATTTATCCTACTCTTCGCGTTCCGCTCGGCAATGACCCCGGTCAACATAATGAAAAACTCTCCGACCGTGCCGCCATCGTCGCGTCAAACGCTGCAACGCAACATTCAAGGCGGCCCGGCGCGCTTCGCGCCCCCTGCTTTGCATGAGACGTGCGAATGAGTGGCACCACCATTGCGCTTCGATGAGAAAGAAATTCGTTTGCAAGAACAGTCTGCGCACCTACTTTCGCTCCGCTTTACCGCCCGCTTTTCCGCCTGACTTGAGGCGCGGCGCGGACTTGCTGTGTCCCAGGGACCGCTTGCGCGGCGGGGGTTTGCTGCGCCCCTCGTAGGGATTCTTCCCGGTGCGCAGCTCGATCCGGAGCGGCGTTCCGCTCAGCTTGAAGGCGTCGCGGAACCAGCCTTCGAGGAAGCGCTTGTAGGCGTCGGTGACGTGCTGCAGCGAGTTGCCGTGGATCACGATGCGCGGCGGGTTGGAGCCGCCCTGGTGCGCGTAGCGCATCTTGGGGCGCGAGTACCCCCTGCGGTGGGGCGGCATCTGGCGCTCGACCGCCGCGATCAGCGCGCGTGTGAGCTTGGGCGTCGGCAGCTTCGCCATTGCCGCGGCATAGGCGGCGTCCACCGCGCGCAGCACGTCGTTGACGCCCTTGCCCGATTTCGCCGAGATGAACAGGGTTTCGGCGAAGCCGAGAAAGCCGAGCTTCCAGCGCAGCTCGTCCTTGATGCGCTCGCGCGTCGGCTTGTCCGCGGCCTCCCATTTGTTCACCGCAACCGCCACCGCGCGGCCGCGCTCCAGGATGTAGCTCGCGACGTGCGCGTCCTGCTCCGATATCCCTTCGACCGCATCGAGCACCAGAACCGCGACGTTCGAGGCCTCGATCGCCTGCAGCGTCTTGACGATCGAGAAGCGCTCGACCTCGGCGCCCGACGACTTGCCGCGCTTGCGCAAGCCCGCGGTGTCGATCAGCGTGTAACGGCGCCCGCCGCGCTCGAACGGCACCTCGATCGCGTCGCGCGTGGTGCCGGGCTCGCCGAAGGCGATCACGCGCTCCTCGCCGACCAGCGCATTCACCAGGGTGGATTTACCGACATTCGGCCGGCCGACGATCGCGACGCGCGGGTGTTTCTGCTCGGCCTCGACTGGTTCGACATCCTGGGGAAACGGCTGCAATACCGCTTCGATCAGCGCCGTCACGCCGTTGCCGTGGGCGGCGGAGATGGCGGCCGGATTTCCCAGCCCGAGCTCGTGGAACTCCGCCGCCGCGGTCTCCGGGTCGAGCCCCTCGGCCTTGTTGGCCGCGATCCAGACGCGCTCCTTCAAGCGCCGCAGTTTTTCCGCAATCAGCCTGTCCCCGGGCGTGAGACCGGCGCGCGCGTCGGTGACCAGGATCACCGCATCGGACTCGACGATCGCCTGCTCGGTCTGGCGCGCCATCTCGACGTAGATGCCTTCCTCCGAATCGGGCTGCAGGCCGCCGGTATCGATGACGATGCAGGAGCGCCCGCCGAGCAGTCCTTCGCCGTAGTGGCGGTCGCGGGTCACCCCGGGCACGTCGACCACGATCGCGTCGCGCCGCCGCGTCAGCCGGTTGAACAGCGTGCTCTTGCCGACATTCGGCCGCCCGACCAGGGCGATGACCGGCTTCACTGCAGCGTCAACGCGTAAAGTCCACCGCTCTGGGTCTGGACGAGGAAACCGTCGGGCAGCTTGACCGGCGCGGCGCGCACCGGGCTGCCATCGGTCGCGACGCGCGCGAGGAACGCGCCCGATTCACGCGCCAGCATATGGATGTAGCCCTGCAGGTCGCCCAACGCCACCTCGGTGCCGAGCGGCAGCGGCAGCGACAGCTGGCGGTGCGCCAGGCGATCCTGTTTCCAGATGCTGCGCCCGTTGCTGCGGTCCAGCGCGTGCACCGCGCCCTTGTCGTCGCTGATGAAGGCATAGCGGGCGTCGAACGAAACGCCGGTGAGCGTGGACATTTCGCGCGCCCAGAGCTGGTTGCCGTTCTGCCCGTCGTAGCAGGCGACGCGGCCCTGATACGCCGCGGCGCAGACCTCGCGGCCCAGCGCCGCCGGATCGCCCACGATATCGGTGACGCGCTCGAGCTCGGTCGCCCCTTTGGGCAGCGCGACCGTCGCCTCCCAGCGCGCCGACCCGTTCGCCAGCGTGATCGCGACCAGCCTGCCGCCCGAGAATCCGGCGTAGGCCGCGCCCATGTGGATCGTCAGGCCTGCCGGCGAGCGCACGATCAGCGAGGCGGCGGGGCGCTGATAGACCCAGCGGCGTTTCCCGTCCTCCGCACCGAAGGCAAAGATGCGGCTGTCGGCGCTGCGAACCAGCACCAGCCCCTCGCCGAGCTTCGGCGCCGCCAGCACTTCGCTCGACACCCGGGCGCGCCATTTCACCGCGCCGTCTCGCGCGTCGAGCGCGAACACCTCGCCGTCGTCGGAGGCGACCACCACCAGCGCGCCATCGCTGCCAACGCCGCCGGAAATCCGCTTGCCGAGCGAGATCCGCCAGCGCGCCTGGCCGGATGCGGCTTCCAGCCGCGCTACCGTGCCGGCGCGCGAAGCCGCGTACACGCTATCGCCGTTGAGCGTCGGGCTGAACACGAACGCTTCCGCAGCGCCGATGCTCGAGGACCAGAGCACGCGCACGCCCTGCGCGTTGGTCAGGACCGGCAGCTCGGCCGGCTTGGGACCGGAGGGCTTGTTGCCGAACCAGTCCATCGGATTGACGCTCGGCAGGCTGGAGCAGGCCGCGAGGCCCGCGGCCGCAAGCAAAGGCAACAGCAGGCGGCGCACCGTCATCCTCCCAACGCGTCGAGCCGCAGCTGCACGCTGGCGCGGAACGCGGTGTTTCTGTCGTCGGTCTTTTCCAGCGCCAGGCGGTAGGCGGCCTTGGCATCGGCGGCCCTGTTCTTCGCCACCAGGATGTCCCCCTTGAGGGCGGCGTATTGCGCCGCAAGAGCGGCCGCGTGCTTCGCCTCCAGCAGCGCGAGCGCCTCATCGTGGGCTTTTTCGTCCAGCAGCACCGCGGCCAGCCGCAGGCGCGCGAGCTCCCTCAGCTCGTCCGAGGGCGAGCGATCGAGCACCCACTGCAACTGCAGCTTGGCGTTCTTGAGGTCCGCGCGTTCGAAATAAAAACGCGCCGAAGCGAGCGCGGCCATCGAGGCGTAGAGCGTCCGCGGGTAGCTTTCGACCAGCGTTCCGCTCGCATCGCGCAGCGCCCTGGCATCGCCTGCCTGCACCGCCTTGAGCAGCGCCTCGTACTGCGCGCCCGCCTGCTGCGCCTGGTTTGCCTGCCAGATGCGCCAGCCCTGGAAGGCCGCTGCCGCGATCGCCGCCGCGGCAATGACCGCCAGCAGCTGCGTGCCGTTGTCCTTCCACCAGCCCCTGAGCGTGGCGAGCTGTTCCTGCTCTTCGAGATCGTATGCCATGCCTATGCCTTGACCCTTTGCAATATTGCCGCGAACTCCTCGACGATGCGCCCGCGCCCGATGCGGCGCTGGTCCTCGCTCCGGCGCAGGGGCTTGGCCGAAATCTCCCCTGCGCGCAGCTCGTCCTCGCCGACGATCAGCGCCACCCAGGCGCCGCTTGCGTCGGCCTTTTTCATCTGCGACTTGAAACTTCCGCCCCCCGCATGCAGCACCACCGCGTGCCCCGCCGAACGCAGCGCATCGGCGGCCGCGAACGCGTACTCGAGCGTGCCTTCGCCCTGGTGCACCACGTAGGCGTCCGGCCGGCGCGCGGCCGGCACGCCGCCGGAAACTTTCATCAGCGCGACCAGCCGCTCGCAGCCCATCGCGAAGCCCACTCCCGGCGCGGGCTTGCCGCCGAGCTGCGCGAACAGGCCGTCGTAGCGCCCGCCGCCGCACACCGTGCCCTGGGCGCCCAGCGCGTCCGTGATCCACTCGAACACGGTCAGGTTGTAGTAATCCAGGCCGCGCACCAGCCGCGGATTGATCGCGAATTCGACCCCCGCCGAGGCGAGGAGTTTCTTCAGGCCCGCGAAATGAGCGAGCGAGGCCTCGCCGAGGTAGTCGGTGAGCGGCGGCGCCTGCGCCGCCACTTCCTGCACCATCGGGTTCTTGGAATCGAGCACGCGCAGCGGATTGCTGTGCAGGCGGCGCTTCGCGTCCGCATCCAGCTGCGCCTCGTTCGCCTGCAGATGCCTGACCAGGTCGGCGCGATGGCGGGCGCGCTCCTCGGCCGATCCGATGGTGTTCAATTCCAGGCGCAGGCCCTTCAGGCCCAGCTCCGGCCAGAGCCGGGCGCACATCACGATCAGCTCCGCGTCCACCTCCGGTCCGCGGAAGCCGAACGCCTCCGCGCCGTACTGGTAGAACTCGCGGTAGCGGCCCTTCTGCGGCCGCTCGTGCCGGTACATCGGCCCGCCGTACCAGAGCCGCTTCGGACCGTCGTGCAGCAGGCTGTGCTCGATCGCGGCGCGCACGCACGAGGCGGTGCCTTCCGGGCGCAGCGTCAGCTCCTCGCTGTTGAGCTCGTCGCGCCACGAATACATCTCCTTCTCGACGATGTCGGTCGACTCGCCGATGGCGCGGCGGAACAGCGCCGTGTTCTCCACCAGCGGCATGCGGATCGCGCGGTAACCCCAGCGCTCCAGCCAGGCCTCGACGACCGCGCCGAAGGCGCGCCAGAGCGCCGCATCCTCCGGCAGCACGTCGTTCATGCCGCGGACCGCCTGCAGCGCGGTATTCACGATGCCGCCTTGATCGGAATCGTGGCGCTGCCCGGAGCGCCGCGCGCCGGCCGCCGGCGCCGCGCGCCGGGCGCGTAGTTTTCCTTCACGTAGGCCTCGACGATCGCCTGGAATTCCTCGGCGATGCGCGCGCCCTTGAGCGTCACCGTCTTCTCGCCGTCCACGTAGACCGGCGCCACCGCAACCTCATTGGTGCCGGGAAGGCTGATGCCGATGTCCGCGTGCTTGGATTCGCCCGGGCCGTTCACCACACAGCCCATCACCGCGACGCGCATCTCCGCCACGCCCGGATGACTCTGCTGCCACACCGGCATCTGGGCCCTGAGGAATTCCTGGATGCGCTGCGCCAGTTCCTGGAAGTGGGTGCTGGTGGTGCGGCCGCAGCCCGGACACGCGGCCACCATCGGCGTGAAGCTGCGCAGGCCCATGGTCTGCAGCAGTTCCTGCGCCACGGTCACTTCGCGCGTGCGATCGCCGCCCGGTTCGGGGGTCAGCGAGACGCGGATCGTGTCGCCGATGCCTTCCTGCAGCAGCACCGCCATCGCGGCGGAAGAAGCGACGATGCCCTTGGAGCCCATGCCGGCCTCGGTCAGGCCGAGATGCAGCGCGTACCGGCAGCGGCGCGCGAGTTCCCGGTAGACCAGGATCAGGTCCTGCACGCCGCTCACCTTGCACGAGATCACGATGCGCCCGGCCGGCAAGCCGAGCTTCTCGGCCTGCGCCGCGGACTCCAGCCCCGAGGCGATCAATGCCTCGCGCATGACTTCATCTGCATCCAGGGGCTCGGGACGGCGGCCGTTTTCATCCATCATGCGCGCGAGCAGCTCCGGATCGAGGCTGCCCCAGTTGACGCCGATGCGAATCGGTTTTCCATGCTTCAGTGCCGCGTTTACCATCATCGCGAACTGGTCGTCGCGCTTCGCCCCCTTGCCGACGTTGCCCGGGTTGATGCGGTACTTGGCGAGCGCCGCGGCGCAATCCGGATACCTGGTCAGCAGCTTGTGGCCGTTGAAGTGGAAGTCCCCGACCAGCGGCACATCGCAGCCCATCGCGTCCAGCTTGTCGCGGATGCGCGCGACCTGCGCGGCCGCCTCCGGCGTGTCGACGGTGATGCGCACCAGCTCGGAGCCCGCTCGCCACAGCTCGAACACCTGGCGCGCGGTCGATGCCGCGTCCGCGGTATCGGTGTTGGTCATGGACTGCACCACGACCGGCGCGCCGCCCCCGATCGCGACCTCCTCTACCATCACCTGCGTGCAAGCCCTGCGACCCATCCCGGTCAATCGAGCGTGAAGCGCGCTACCTCGACCTTGACGTGCGGCGTGAGGTCGATCTGCCGGTCGTCGTAGGAGAGCCGCACGTGTTGCGCGTTTCCGATGATGATCGCGAATGGCGCCTTGCCCTCGACGGTTCGCTCGCTGCCCGCCGGGTTCAGCTGGGAAAGCAAGGGCTTGCCGTCGGCGCCGCGGATCTGGACCCAGGACTCGCGCTCGAACCTCATCGAGATGCGGTGCCTGCCCTCCGACGCGGTCCCCGACGCCGCGCCAGGCTCCGCGGCCTGCCGCGCGTCAGCGGACGGCGGGATCTGGACCGGCTGGAAGGCTTCGGCGGCGGCGAGCGGGGAAATATTCGGTGGCGTCACTGCGCTCGCCGAAATGTTCGCCGCGGCGTCGCGCCGCTGCTCGAGCGGCGCCTGCGCCGCGGGCACGAAACTGAGGCGCGCCGCATTGGCGCGCTCCCGCTGCCACTCGAAGGCCACCGCCGCGATCACGCCGAGGATCGCGACCGAGAGCGCGGCGTATACCAGGTTGGTGCGCCGCGCATGGTCGGTGATCGGGATTGGCCGGCGCGCGCTCGCGACCGCCTCGGCGTTGTCCGGCGCCGCGACGCGCGCGGCCATCCGGCCGACCAGCGCCTCGGCGTCGAGCTTCAGCAGCCGTCCATAGGCGCGCACCATGCCGCGCGCGAAGGTGCCGGTCGGCAGCTCGTCGAAACGCCCCTGCTCCAGCGCCTCGATCTGCCGCGCCGCGAACTTGAGCTGCTGGGCGACGTCGGCGACCGACAAGCCGTGCGCGGCGCGCGCCCGGGCCAGCTCCTCGCCGACGCCGGCCGCGGCCTCATCGCTGTCAGTCATATTCCCCGCGCTGCAGTTGCTGGTATTCGCGCGAGGCGGAAAACCGCCGCCGCAGCTGGTTGGCAAAGCTGGCTTCGGCGACGCGTTCGCCGAGCTTTCGCTCGACCCGCAGCGCAAGCCACAGCGATTCCGGCGTCGGCTCGACGATCTTGTTGTAACGCCCGACCAGTTTGCGCGCCTCCTCGAGCCCGCCCTGCCGGTAGCGGATCTGGCCGAGCTGCAGCAACGACGCCGTATCGTCCGGCTCCTGCTGCAGCGCGCGCTGGAAAAACTCCTCCGCTTCCTTCAGGTTGTTCTTGCGCATCGAGCAGATGCCGGCCGCCGAATACGAGCGCCACGGCGCCGGATACAGCGGATTGCGCACCGCCTGCATGAAGTACTTGATCGATTCGTTCTCGCGCCCGGTCTGGCACAGGAACCAGCCATAGTTGTGGTTGATGTCTGGATCGGTAGGCGACAGCTGCAGGCCGCGCTCGAAATTGGTCTGCGCCAGCCGATGCTCGCGCAGCTCCATGTACACCAGGCCGAACATGCTGTAGGTCAGCGGATAGCTGGGGTCGGCCGCGGCGGCGATGCGCAGCTCCTCCAGCGCCACCGCCATGTTGCCGCGGCCGTAGTAGAGCGCACCAAGCTCGGTGTGGACCTTGGCGCGGTTGCGCGGATCGCCGACGTCCCCGGCGATGCCGGCCGATTCAAGCATCGGTTCGGTGGAGGTCTGCGTCCCGGCGCAGCCGGCGAGCATGACTGCGGCGACGGCCGCAAGCGCGGTGCAATGCAGGCGATTCATGCGCGAAGCTCCGTGATGGCAACGGTCCTGCTGCGGCGCGTGCGGTCGGTGACCTCGCCCGCGAGCTGGCCGCAGGCGGCGTCGATCCCCTCGCCGCGCGTCTTGCGCGTGGTGACGGTGAGGCCGGCGCGTTGCAGCACTTCGGCGAAGCGCCGGATGCGCTCCGGGCTCGAGCGTTTGAAGCCCGAATCCGGAAAAGGGTTGAATGGAATCAGGTTGAACTTGCAGCGCACCTGGCTCGCGATGCCGAGCAGGGCCTTGGCTTGCGCATCCGAATCGTTCACGCCATCGAGCATCACGTATTCGAAGGTTATGAAATCGCGCGGCGCGCGCTCGAGGTAGCGGATGCAGGCGGCGAGCAGCTGCCGGATCGGGTATTTGCGGTTGATCGGCACCAGCCGATCGCGCAATGCATCGTCGGCCGCGTGCAGCGATACCGCGAGCGCCACCGGGCATTCCCCGGCCAGGCGGTCCATGCCGGGCACCACCCCCGAGGTGGAAACGGTGACGCGGCGGCGGGACAGGCCATAGCCGTTGTCGTCGATCATCAGGCGCGCTGCCGGAATCACCGCATCCAGGTTGAGCATCGGCTCGCCCATGCCCATGAACACCACGTTGCTGATGGCGCGGGCGCCTCCGGCATGAATCCCGAGCGCCCGGTTCGCCAGCCAGAGCTGGCCAATGATCTCGGCCGCGCTCAGATTGCGGTTGAAGCCCTGCTTGCCGGTGGAGCAGAAAGCGCAGTCGAGCGTGCAGCCCGCCTGGCTGGATACGCACAGCGTGCCGCGACCGTCCTCGGGAATGAATACCGCCTCGACCGCGTTCGCGCCGTCCACCTTGAGCAGCCATTTGCGCGTGCCGTCGGCGGCGGTGCCGTCGCCCACCACCACCGGCGGCTCGATCACCGCCACCGCCGTGAGCTTGGCCCGCAGTTCCTTCGCGATGTCGCTCATGGCGCTGAAATCGGCGGCGCCGCGGCGATGGATCCACTTCAGGACCTGACGCGCGCGGAACGGCTTCTCGCCCAGGCGGGCGAAGAGCTTTTCCATGCCCTGGGCGTCGAGGCCGAGCAGGTTGGTCGCCGGGTTGGTCTTCATGGCCTAGCGCGGAAAGACTTCACAACCCGGAAAGAAAAACGCGATCTCGGTGCGCGCGGTTTCCGGCGCATCCGAACCGTGTACCGCGTTGGCGTCGATCGAGGCGGCAAAATCGGCGCGGATCGTGCCTTTCGCGGCTTTCTTCGGATCGGTCGCGCCCATCAGCTCGCGGTTCTTCGCAATCGCGTTGTCGCCCTGCAGTACCTGCAACAGCACCGGTCCCGAGATCATGAATTCGACCAGATCCTTGAAAAACGGCCGCTCGCGGTGGACCGCGTAGAACCCTTCGGCCTGCGCGCGCGAAAGGTGCATCATGCGCGCGGCGATGATCTTCAGCCCGGCGGCCTCGAAGCGCGCGAGAATCTGCCCGATCGCGTTTTTTGCCACCGCATCCGGCTTGATGATCGAAAAGGTGCGCTCTACCGTCATGCCACGATCCCCACGAACTGTTGCTGGATAAT
>MEQQ01000047.1:19694-19759 GCA_001770285.1 Betaproteobacteria bacterium RBG_16_66_20 | reverse complement strand
AGGCTTCACGGTCGGCGCCGGCACCGAGCCCGGCGTCGTGATCGGCCCGCTGATCGATGCACAGG
>MEQQ01000047.1:14361-19668 GCA_001770285.1 Betaproteobacteria bacterium RBG_16_66_20 | reverse complement strand
GCCGATGCCACCGGCAAGGGCGCCAAGGTGATGCTCGGCGGCAAGCGCCACAGCCGCGGCGGCCTGTTTTTCGAGCCGACGATCCTCACCGGAGTGACGCAGGCGATGCGCGTGTCGCGCGAGGAGACTTTCGGCCCGGTGGCGCCTCTGTTCCGCTTCAAGACCGACGCCGAAGCGATTGCGATGGCGAACGACACCGAGTTCGGGTTGGCGGGATACTTCTACGCGCGCGACCTGGGCCGGATCTGGCGCGTCGCCGAGGCGATGGAAACCGGAATGGTATGCGTCAACAGCGGCATCCTGTCCACCGAGATCGCGCCGTTCGGCGGCGTCAAGCAGTCCGGCCTCGGCCGCGAGGGCTCCAAGTACGGCATCGAGGAGTATCTCGAAATAAAGTACCTGATGCTCGGGGGCATCTGAATCACAGACAGGGTAAGGCCGGGCGTCTAGGCGGCAGGGCGCTTGCAGTCTCGGTAAGCGATTCCAGAAACGCGACCAGGTCGGCCGACTCCCCCGCGCTCAGGCGCAGGGGCTTGAGCAGGATTTCGCCATCGGAGTGCACGCGGTGCGGGCTGAGCTCGGAATAGTGCCGCACCACATCGGCGAGCGTCGCGAGGCTGCCGTTGTGCATGTAGGGCGCGGTCCGGGCGACGTTCCTGAGGGAGGGCACCTTGAACTCGCCGAAATTGCGATGCTCAAGCGACACGTGCCGCGTCTTGGTGGCGCTTTTCCCCGTCTTGTCATCGTTGTGCCGGCCGAGCAGGTTGAACGGATTCGCCTGCAGCTTGCGGATTCCGCCATGGCGGCCGCGATCGACGCCGCCGCCGGCGACGAAGAAAGGCACGCCGGTGTCGTGAAATTCGCCATTGGAGAAATTCGGTCCGAAGTGGCAGCTGGCGCAGTTTCCCGTGCCGACGAAGATGCGCAAGCCGCGCTGCGCCGCCATCGGATAACGCGCTGCCGCGGCGCGATCGCCTTTCTCGAGCGCATCGCGGAAATCGTCGAACGGCGCGCGCCCGGCAACCAGCGTCTCCTGGAAGGCGGCGAGCGCCTTGCCGATGCCGGCGAGCAGCGCCTCGTCGGAGGCGGGCGGCGGCGCGCCGAACACCTTCTCATAGCGGCAGGCGTACTCGGGGTCGGCGCGCACCAGCGCCGCGGCCTGGACCTGGCCGCCGCCCATTTCACGCGGATCCAGGATCGGCCGGATGCTCTGCGCCCACAGGGAATCGCCCGCGCCGTCCCAGCCGAACCAGCGGTTGTAGCGCACGTTGAAAAGGCTTGGCGTATTGCGGTCGGTCTCGACCAGGCCCAAAGCGCGCGCGCGCGAGTCCTGCCAGCCGCGAAACGGCGCATGGCAAGTCGCGCACAGTACCTTGCCTGAAGGCGAAAGGCGCGGCTCGAAGAACAGGCGTTCGCCGAACTCGACCGCCTCCGGATTGCCGGAGGCCCTGTTGGAAGGATCCGGCGTCCAGGACGCGGGCCAGGCACCGTGGCGCAGGATGGCGCGTATCTCGGCGCCGGTGAAATCCAGCGCGGATTCGACCTTGGGTGCCGCCGCGCTCCCCGTCGCAAGGCTGAGCAGCGCGGCGATCAGCGCTTGAGCATGCCGCCGAAGAGTGTCTCGCCGTTCTTCCACGCGATGCGTTCCGCAACTTCCTGCGGCAGGTCGGCGAGCCACTGGCGCGACCAGCTGGCGTGCTCGCCGATGTAGTGCCAGCGCTCGGGCGTGAAGGAGTCGGTGCCGACCATGAAGCGCCCGGGGAACTCCATGAACGCGGCGCGCCAGTCGGGATCGACTTTGCCGCCGCGCGCCTGATCGCTGCGGAACGCGAGGTCGCACCAGAGATTCCCGTGCCGGCGCAGCATTTCGCACACCTTGGCCGGGCGCTCGAAGCCCGCATGCGCCCACAGGATTCTCGCTTGCGGCCACTGCTTGAACAGCCGCTCGATCGCGTCGGCGTCGGAATGCGCGTGCAGAAAGAGCTTGTTCTGGCGCGCGAGCTGGACCATGCGGCGCGGCACCGGTAAATCGGCGTCGGCGCCGTAGAGATGGAATTCGCCGATCGCGGCATAGCGGTATTTTTTCAGCCGCTCTTCGAGATAGGGGATCACGCTGTCGTCGCGGAACCAGGTCCCGGTGTCGCCGCGCGAACGGTAGGGGCGCAGCTCGGGAATGACGAGGTCGGGCGCCTCGGCGTAAAGGCGCTGCTGGCCGTCGTCGCCCGAACTCGAAATCAGGACGCGCTTCAGGCCCGCCTTGCGCAGGATCGCGATCGCATCCTTGGGGGGCACCACATTCCAGGCATCGTGGCTGTAATGCAGGTGCGCGTCGAAGATCGGCAGATCGGCCGCCCGGGCGCCGCCCGCGCCGCAAGCGAGACCCAGCACGACGCCGGCGGCGATACCGCGCAACACGCGGCAGTCCCGTGCCTCAGTCCTTGGCGCCGCTGCGCTGGAGCAGCTGCACCATTTGCGCGCCGGCGGCGCCGCGCGCTTTCGCCATCGAGAGCGCGGTCCTTGCGCCCTCCGCGCGCAGGTTCGGGTCGGCGCCTTTCGCGAGCAGCATCGTCGCGATCTCGGCATCGCCGTAGGACGCCGCGACCATGAGCGCCGTGACGCCGTCTTTCTGACGCGCGTTCGGGGACTTGCCGTCGTCGAGCAGCTCCTTCACCGCGGCGCGGTCCCGCATCACGGTCGCGCTGATCAGATCGTTGTAGCGCGTGTAGACCTCGCGGATGTTGGCCGGCCGCTGGTAGGCGGGCGCCTCGGCCGGCGCCTGCGGTGGCGCCGCAGTCGGAAGCTTCTCGGCGGGCTTCTCCTCGCCGGCGGCGGCGAGCGGCGGCACCGCCGGCCCCCTGGCGAGCACCTGGCGAACCGCGAGCTGCGCCACCTCCTGCGCGAAGCCGCGCACGCGGCTCTCGACTACCGAACGCTGCGCGTCCGCCAGCAGCTGCAATCCCCATCTGCCGGTATCGGTATCGAGCAGCTTGACGTATTCGGCGAGCTCCTCGTCGCTGGCGTCGCGATAGATGATCAAGAACGTGGTGCGGAAGCTGCTCCGCATGCTTCCCTGGGAGGCGACGATTTGCGAGCCCATCAGCTGTCGCGCCTGCTTCGGAATCTGCTTGCCCGCCTTCTGCAGTTCGTTGAACGTCGCGTCCACCATTTCGCGTGCCGTCATTGTCGCGAGCTGCACGCCGGTCTCGGTGCTTTGCGTGATCTCGTCCAGCGTCTGGACCAGCTTCTGGCGCGCCGCCGAGGGCGGATTCTTGCGGATGTCCTCCAGCAGCCGCGCGGTTTCCTCCGGCGGGGTCTGCCGCGTCTCCTGCGCGGTCATCTTGAGCGCGATCGGCCGGCGCACTATCTCGAGGAATCGTGTCATCCTGTCGGCGTCGTAGGAGGCCTTCAGGCTCGCCGCCACATCGGCCGTCATTTTCCCGGGCTCGAAGATGCGTCCCGCGATCTCGTAGAGCGACTTTGCGTCCGCGTCGCTCATCTTCTGCTGCCCGGACTGGCTGGCCGCGCTCGCGTTCCGGCCGACCTCGCGCGCGAAGACCTGGATCTGCGCCTTGGCGCCGGAGGTCTCGATGATCTCCGCGATCAGCTGATCCGGATTGGTCGGGATCGGTTTCGCGGCGGGCTTGGCCGCCGCTGCCGCCTTGGCCGCATCGGCCCCAGGTGCGGGTGAAGGTGCAGCCGCAACTGGTGCCGCTGCCGCCGGCTTGGAAGCCTCCGGCGCGCCCTTTGCCGCTTCGGCGGCGGGCTTCGCCGCGGCTTTGCCGGGAGCGGCCGCGCGAGGGGGAGGCGCCTCGTCCTGCAGGAAGAAAAACCAGCCGGCGCCGGCGCCCGCCAAGACGAGCACGGCGACGCCCGCCATGATTTTTGTCCGGTTATTGATCTCGAATGCCATGTGCAGTCCTTCCTTGAGACGGGCCCTGTTTCAGCGCGATCATACCCGCCGGCGGGCTTGCGAGGAAATCCATGCCGCGTCCTACGCGCATCGCTTGGGGTAGACTTTGCCGATGGCAACAGAACACGCCGCCGCACTGAGGGGTATGGCGCTGTGCCGCGCGCTTGCCGGCGCGGAGCTCGACGCCATCGCCGCCATTGCCGAGACCAGGGAGATCGCGGCCGGAATGGAATTGTTCCGCGAAGGCGATCCGGGGGACGGAATGTTCCTTGTCGTTTCGGGAACGATCGACATCGTGAAAAGAGGACCGCGCGGCGAGCGGCCGCTGGCGCGCCTTGGCGAGGGCGCGGTACTCGGCGAGATTTCCCTCCTGACCAACGAGCTGCGTTCCGCCACCGGCCGCGCGGTGTCGAATCTCGGGATGCTGTATCTGCCGGCACCCGCCTTCCGGGCGTTGCTCGCCGCCAATTCGCCGGCCGCGCTCAAGATGGTGGCCGCGATCGCCGAAGTGCTGGCCCACCGCGTCGCGACCATGAACGCGAAAGTGCTCGAGCTTGCCGACAGGGTCGATCCCGCTGGCAGCAGGCACGCGGCGCTGAATGATGCGCAACTCGCCGAAATGCACCGGGCGATGCAGGTCTGGTCGTTCTGAGGCTCTGACCTCGGCGGAACTATGGTCGGTCGCTATGCGGCCTTCCGGCCATTTGTCTCGGGCGTGAAGTAGCCCTCTTTGACCGCATCCAGAAACACGACGCACACCAACTCACCGTCCTCGGCATAGCTTTTGTGCACATGCCAGCTTTCCTAGACTTCGCGCGCAATCGGCTTGTCCGAAAACCGCACCTCGAGAATGTCGTCGTCTTTCCAATAGGTCGCGTGCATCATTGCAGCACGTGAATCAAGCAGCGGTTCGCGCGGCGATGCGCGCATGAGCCTTGCCTCGCCCGGGCCTTGCACTCTCTTTCGCGGCAATAATGAACCGCAGGCCTGACGCATCGAGTATCCGCGTGAAATTGCGAAGCTCGGGGTTGCCGTTGACCGAGAGCGCTCGGCTGAGCGCGACACGGTTCATTCCTGTGAACCGGGCAAGCATTGCAACACCTCCACGGGCCTTGGCAACATTGCGCAGCGCCAGCATGAACGCCGCCTGATCGCCTTCTGCGAGGGCTGCATTCAGATAGGCCACCGCGAGTTCGCGGTCGCGCAATTGCTCGCTCAGCCATTCATCTTGCGGAACGGCCGCGGGAATCTTCCTTGGTCCTTGTTTCATAGTCCTTCCAGTATTTCTTCGCCCGCTTGATGTCCGAATTCTGCGACCGCTTTTCGCCGCCGCAGAGGAGAATCACCACCGCCTTGTCCTTGCGCCCGAAATAGACCCGGTAGCCCGGGCCAATCAC
>MEQQ01000047.1:10665-14195 GCA_001770285.1 Betaproteobacteria bacterium RBG_16_66_20 | reverse complement strand
CGCTGCGCTCTAATCCCGAGGTTGCCGACATCCGGGCCGGCACGAACAAGGGAGAAAAAGATGCGCCGCCTGCCGCTGCTTCTACTTGCCCTCATCGCCATACCCGCCGCGCTGGCGGATGATCTATCCGACCGGATTTCCAGCCGAACTACCGTGATGTTCTACTTCAAGAAACCACTGGACGGCAGCGACAAGCGGGATGCGGCGGGCAGTTTCGGTTTTCGCCTCGATCGCAGTCCGTCGGGAAATGTTGCGCTGCTGCGCACGCCGATTGTCGATGTCAGCTTCAATGACCGGGGTTTCAACGCGCTCGCGTTTCGGGGCTCCGTGCTGCATCAGAACCAGCCAGCATCAGGCGCGCCGGCGCCCGAAATTAACTGGTGGATAGTCGGTGGAATTGCCGTCGGTGCGGCGATAGTCATTAACAACGACAACAAGAGCAAGAACGATACGCCCGCCAAGAAGGGCGGCGGCTCCTAACTATCAGACGTTAAAGCGGAAGTAGATGACGTCGCCGTCGCGCACCACGTAATCCCTGCCTTCCAGGCGCATCTTCCCCTTCTCCTTCGCCCCCTGTTCGCCGCCGAACGCGATGTAGTCCTCGCAGGCGATCACTTCGGCGCGGATGAAGCCGCGCTCGAAATCGGTGTGGATCGTGCCCGCCGCCTCGGACGCGGTCTGGCCGACGTGCAGCTGCCAGGCATGGACCTCCTTCGGGCCGGCGGTGAAAAAGGTCTCCAGCCCGAGCAGCGCGTAGCCGGCGCGGATGAAGCGGTGCAGACCCGGCTCCTGCATTCCCATGTCGGCGAGAAACACCTTCTTGTCCTCGTCGGGCAGGTCGGCAATCTGCGCTTCGATCGCCGCGCTGATGGCGACCGATCCCGCGCCTTCCTCGGCCGCGCATTTCTCGATTGCGGCGAGCTTGGGATTGTCGGTGAAACCGTGCTCGGCGACGTTGGCGACGTAGAGCGTCGGCTTCATGGTGAGAAGAAAAAGCGGGTCCAGCACCGCCCGTTCCTCCTTCGTCCAGTCGAGGGCGCGCGGCGGCCGGCCCTGGTCGAGCGCGGCCTGTACCTTCTCCAGCACCGCGACCAGGCGCTGCGCTTCCTTGTCGCCGGCCACCTTCGCCACTTTTTGGTACTTCGCGAGCTGCTTCTCGACCGTCTGCAGATCCGCCAGTGCCAGCTCGGTGTGGACCGTCTCGATGTCGGCGAGCGGATCCACTTTGCCCGTGACGTGAATCACGTTGGGGTCCTCAAAGGCGCGGACCACGTGCACGATTGCGTCCACCTCGCGGATGTGCGCGAGGAACTTGTTGCCCAGGCCCTCACCCTTCGACGCGCCCGCGACCAGCCCGGCAATGTCGACGAACTCGACCGCGGCCGGAACCACCTTCTGCGGCTTGTTGATTTGCGCGAGTTTCGCCAGTCGCGGGTCGGGCACCTCGACGATGCCCACGTTCGGCTCGATGGTGCAGAACGGATAGTTCTCCGCCGCGATGCCGGATTTCGTCAGCGCATTGAACAGCGTGGACTTGCCCACGTTCGGCAGGCCCACGATCCCGCAGCGCAGGCTCATTTTTTCCGGGTCGAGAACAGGGAACCGAACAAACCCTTCGAAGCGGGCTTTTGCGGTGCCGGTTCCGGCGTCGGCTCCGGCTTTACTTCGCCCTTTGGTTCAGGCTTTTTCTCTACCGGCTTTTCCTTTTCAGCCGTATGCAGCTTCTGCATCGCGCCCTGCATGTCCCCTGACAGGCAAACAGGCAGCGCTTCGATGCCGCGCGCAATCGCGGCATCGATCAGTTCGCGCTCCTCCGGCAGTGGCTTTTGCAGGACGTAGTTGGCGACCGCATTCTTGTCCCCCGGGTGGCCGATGCCCAGGCGCAGGCGCCAGTAGTCGTGCGTACCGAGCCGCTGCGAGATGTCCTTCAGGCCGTTGTGGCCGGCAATGCCGCCGCCCTGCTTCATCTTCACGACGCCGGGTGAGAAATCGAGTTCGTCGTGCACCACCAGGATCTCGGCCGCCGGAATCTTGAAAAAGCCCGCCAGCATCTGCACCGCCCGGCCGCTCGCGTTCATGAAGCCCTGCGGCAGCACCAGCCAGGCGCCGTTCGAGCCCACCCGGCCGACCAGCGCCTGGAACTTGCCGTCCTTGCGCAGCACCACCCCCGATTGCACGGCAAAGCGCTCCACCAGCCAGAAGCCGGCGTTGTGGCGGGTGCGTTCGTAGTCCTTGCCCGGATTTCCCAGGCCGACAATGAGCCGGATAGACCCGGGGCGTATGGCGTCGGGCAAGGCCTACTTCTTCTCTTTCTTCTCGGCCGCTTTTTCCGCCGGCTTGCCGCCCTTGTCGCCGCCTGCGGCCGCCTCCGCCGCCGCCTTGTCGGGCTGCGCCTGCTCGGTCGTCGGCACTTCCGCCGCCGGCACCGCTTCGGCCGCGACGGCTTCCTCTTCGGTGATCAGCACCGGCAGGATCACGGTCGCCACCACCGGGTTCTCGTCCTTGTGCAGCACAGGCTCGACGCCCTTCGGCAGCTTCAGGTCCTTGACGTGAATCGAGTGGCCGATGGTGAGATGGCCCATGTCCACCTCGATGAACCCCGGCAGGTCGTCGGGCAGGCAGCTGATGTTGAGTTCGTTGATGACGTGGTTCGGGACCCCGCCCTGCTCCTTCACGCCAGGCGAGACTTCGGCGTTGACGAAGTGCAGCGGCACCTTCATGTGGATCTTCTTGTCCTTGGATACGCGCTGGAAGTCGATGTGCTGCACATGCCCTTTCCAGGGATGCATGTTGAACGCGCGCAGCAGAACGTCTTGCGCCACGCCATCGAGCTTCAGCGTCAGGATCGAGGCGTGGAACGCCTCGTTGGTGAGGTGCTGATAGAGCTCCTTGTTGTTGAGCTCGATCGTCACCGCATCCTTGTCGCCGCCGTAGACGATGCCCGGGACGTTGCCCGAGCGGCGCAGACGGCGGCTCGCACCCGTCCCTTGCGCCTCGCGCTTGCGCGCACTGATTTCGATTTTCATCGCAGCACTCCTTCGGTTTCCACCGGTTCCGCGACCAGAACCCGGCGGGTTGGAAAAACTATTCTATGAACAGCGAACTCACCGAGTCTTCGGTGAATATCCTGAGTATCGTTTCCGCGAGCAGCCCCGCCACCGACAGGCTGCGGATCTTCTTGCAGGCGCGCGCGTCGTCGCGCAACGGTATCGTGTCGGTGACCACCAGCTCGTCGAGCGCCGACTTGGCGATCCGCGCCACCGCGTTGCCCGAGAGCACCGCGTGCGTGCAGTAGGCGACGACTTTGATCGCGCCCTCGGCCTTGAGCACCTCGGCCGCCTTGCACAGCGTACCCGCGGTATCCACCATGTCGTCCATGATGACGCAAGTACGGCCCTTCACTTCGCCGATCACGTTCATGACTTCCGAAACGTTGGCGCGCGGCCGCCGCTTGTCGATGATCGCGAGGTCCGACTCCAGGCGCTTGGCGAGCGCGCGGGCGCGCACCACCCCGCCGACGTCGGGCGAGA
>MEQQ01000047.1:5726-10641 GCA_001770285.1 Betaproteobacteria bacterium RBG_16_66_20 | reverse complement strand
CTTCCAGACGTCGCCGAGCAGCACCGGCGCGGCGTAGATGTTGTCCACCGGCATGTCGAAGAAGCCCTGGATCTGGTCGGCATGCAGGTCCATGGTCAGCACGCGCGAGATCCCGGCGGCGGTAAGCATGTTCGCCACCACCTTGGCGCTGATCGCGACCCGCGCCGAGCGCGGGCGCCGGTCCTGGCGCGCATAGCCGAAGTACGGGATCGCGGCCGAGACGCGGGCAGCCGAGGAGCGCTTCAGCGCATCCACCATCACCATCAGCTCCATCAGGTTGTCGTTGGTCGGCTGGCAGGTCGATTGCAGCACGAACACGTCCTTGCCGCGCACGTTTTCCATCACCTCGACCATGACCTCGCCGTCGGAGAACTTGCCGACCACGGCGCGCCCGAGCGAGATGTTGAGGTGCTTGACCACCTCCTGCGCCAGGCTCGGGTTCGCGTTTCCGGCGAACACCATCAGGCGGTCCATCGCGACGTGAGGAGTGAGCGGGCTCATGTTTATCGGGAAATGGCTGGGGCGCTAGGATTCGAACCTAGGAATGCCGGAATCAAAATCCGGTGCCTTAGACCAGCTTGGCGACGCCCCAGTTGTGTTCACGGGATGAATCCCCCGATCCCTTTGCGCAAAACCATCATTGATCGTGAGCCCATTCGTGAAGAGGGTGACGCTCGAGGCCCCGGGCGACAAAGCCTCGCATTGCTGCCGGCAGTTCACTGTGCAGCGCGACCGCATCTTCTTCCCGTGGAAATTCGGCAAATACGCAGGCCCCGGAACCCGTCATGCGCGCCTGCGGGCTGCGCTTTTTCAACCACGCTAGATGCAGCGCGATTTCGGGAAATCGGCGCAGCGCGACCGATTCCAGATCATTGCAGCCCTGACCCGGGAAAAAGGGCGGTATTTTGAGCGGTTTCGTATCCCGTGTCAACGCAGCATCGGAGAAGATTTCTTTTGTCGAAACCGGGACTTGGGGCGCCAGAACCAGGTACCAGGCGGGCCTCAGTTCGAGCGCGCTGAGGCGCTCCCCGATCCCTTCGGCCAGGGCGCTGCGGCCGTACAGAAACGCCGGCACGTCGGCGCCCAGGCGCACGCCCAGCGCCATGAGATCCGTTCTTTTCAAGTTCAACTGCCAGAACCGATTCAAGACCAGCAGCACGGTCGCCGCGTCCGAGGAGCCGCCGCCCAGGCCGCCGCCGACCGGAAGCTGCTTGTCGAGTTCGATGTCGGCGCCCCTCGCCGCGCCTGCCACGCTTTGCAGCAGCCGCGCGGCCCGGACGCAAAGATTGTCCTCTCCGAACTGCCCCGAGAAGCGGATCTCGCTGTCGTCGCGCACCCGCAGGCCGATCCGGTCGCAACGGTCGATGAGCCGGAACACGGTCTGCAGCTCGTGCATGCCGTCGGACCGGCGTCCCAGCACGTGCAGGAAGAGGTTCAGCTTTCCGGGCGCCGGAAACCGCTGCAGGGGCGAATTCATTTCCAGTCCGAAATCGCAAGCCGCAGTTCCAGGCCCGGGAAGTTCAGCTTGAGCCGCGTGGGCAGCGCGCCCTGGTACTCCAGATCCTCGATGCGCCACCCCGACTGCTCGAGTTCGGCGAGCCGGCCCGCGGCATCGGCGCGCTGGCGCGTCGGCGCCGGCGCCGGCGCCGACGCCGGCCTGCCGCGCACCCAGTCGGCGAGGCCGAGCAGCGGCAGGCGGAAGCCGAGCACCCGCTCGGTAAGCGACTCGGCATCGGCCGCGCGGAACTCGCGTCCGTCCTGCGCCGTCAGCGTGATTTCGTCACCGGTACGCGCGAGGCGCGCGATTCCTTGGCCGAATGGCGTCGTCAGCAGCAGCTCGTCGCCGCGCGCGCCGTGGCGCCAGGCGATGTTGCCGCTGCCCGCGTCGTCGCGGTACTGCACCGCGATGCGTCCCGCGAGCTCGAATTCGACGCCGACCGCCGGAACGAGGAAGGCAGGCGTGGCACAGGCCGCGAGCAATAGCAGCGCGGCGGCGCAAGCGCTCCTCACTGGCCTACGGACTGAAGCTGAAACGCTTAAGCGTCTTCTGCAAGGTGTCGTTCTCCGGACTCGACTTGAACGCCTCCTGCCAGATGCGGCGCGCTTCGTCGCGCTTGCCGAGCACCCACAGCACCTCGCCCAGATGCGCGCCGATCTCGCCGTCGGGACGGCCGTCCCAGGCGCGCTGCAACTGCACCGCGGCGCCGTTCAGGTCGCCCATCCGGTACAGCACCCAGCCCAGCGAATCGATGATGAAGAAATCCTGGGGCGAAATCTCGAGCGCTTTCTCGATCAGCTTCTTCGCCTCGGGCAAGCGTATGTTGCGCTCGGCGAACGAGTAGCCAAGCGCGTTGTAGGCATGCGCGTGGTCCGGCTTCAGCTGGATCAGCTTGTTCAGGCTCGCTTCGAGCACGTCGAACCGGTCGAGCTTCTCGGCGGTAAGCGCATGGTCGTACAGCAGGTCGGGCTGATCGGGGCTCTTCTGCAGCGCCTGGCCGAGCAGATTGAAGGCTTCGCGGTGCAGGTTCGCCTCACGCAGCAGCTGCGACTCCGCCACCAGCAGCTGAACGCTCTGCGGCTCGCCCGGCGCATCGGCGGAACGCAGGTAGGCGCGCGCCTCGTCGAGCCTGCCCTGCTTGGCGATCGCGTGGGCGGTTCGCATGCGCGCGGGCATCGCGTACTCACCGCTCTCGATTGCCTTGTACCAATCGATCGCGCGCGCCCAATCCTTGCGTTCCTCGGCGATCTGGCCGAGCGTGTAGCGCACCGCGCTCGAATCGCGGTAGCCCAGCTCGAGCAGCCGCTGCATGTTGCTTTCGGCGACCGCGTACTCCTTGACCTGGAAGGCGAGCAGCCCGACCGCGTAAATCGCGTCGCTATCGTTCTGGAAGCGCTTGAGTATCGACTCGAATTCGGCGCGCGCCTCCGGATAGCGCTTGTCGAGCACCAGCATGCGCGCGTAGCCGAGCCGTACTTCGCGCGAATCGGGGAATTTCTCCAGGTAGGCGGCGAGGCGCTTGCCGGCTTCGGCGGGCGAGCGCCGCTGCAGCAGCTGCGCCTCGTACATCGCGGCGGTCTCCCAATCCGGGCGCAACGCCGCCGCGCGCCGGACCTCGGCAAGCGCGAGCGCTTCGTCGTTCGCCGCCGCCGCGGTCTGCGAGATCGCGAGGTGCGCCTGCGGCAGATCCGGATAGCGCTCCGCGAGCTTGCGCACCACGCGCAGGTTGGCTGCGGCGTCGGGGCTGCCCGCGAGCAGCCGCGCAAGCTGCATGAAGCCGTTGGCCGCGGCATTGCCGTCGGTTGCGAGCAGCTTCGCGAGATACGGTTCGGCCTCCTCGACGCGCTTGGCGCCCACCAGCAGCACGGTCACCGCCTGCAGCGCCTGGGCCGAGGCAGGGTCGGTGTCATGCCAGAGGCGCGCCGCCTGCAGCGCCAGCTCCGGCATGCGGGCGAAGTTCGCGACCTCTACGGCACGCCGCGCGACGCGCGGGTCGCGCGTGCGCCTGGCCAGGTCGAGGTAGGTCTGCGCCGCGAGCGTGGGGCTGCCGCGCTGCGCCGCGATTTCGCCGAGCAGGAAGTCGTAAAGCGTCTGTCCGGTAAGGTCCTGCAACGGCAGGTTCGCCGGCGCTTCGGGCGCCCGCGGCGCCGCGTGCGGCGCCGCCTCGTCGTCGGCTTGGTCGGCTTGCTGCTGGGCCTGGGCGCCGCCGAGAAGGAATCCTGCGGCCAGCAACGCCGTGGCGAGCGCAGCGAGCCGTCGTGAGAGTGCGGACATGGCGCGGTGAGTGTAGGTATATTTGGTGCCACGCACAAGGTAACCTGCGGCTAAGCTGCGGGCAAGCCGTGAAACGAGCCGCGCGATGCCGGAACTCCCCGAAGTCGAAGTCACGCGCAGAGGAATCGCGCCCCATCTGGTCGGACGCAGCATCGCCGCGGTGACGGTGCGCGAGCCGCGGCTGCGCTGGCGCGTCCCGGCTTCGGTCCGCGCGCTCGCCGGGCGCGAAGTACGCGCGGTCAAGCGGCGCGGCAAGTACCTGCTGCTCGATTGCGGCGACGGCCACCTGATCCTGCACCTGGGCATGTCGGGAAGCCTCCGGCTGGTCGCTCCGGGGACCAATCCCGGCAAGCACGACCATTTCGACCTTGCAGTCGGCGATAAAATCCTGCGGCTGCGCGATCCGCGCCGCTTCGGCGCGGTGCTCTGGACCGCGAAGCCGCCCGCGGAGCATCCGCTTCTCCGTCACCTCGGCATCGAGCCGCTGTCGCGCGCCTTCGACGCCGACAGGCTGCACGCGCTCACTCGCGCGCACCGCACCTCGATCAAGCAGTTCCTGATGGACGGCCGGCGCGTCGTCGGCGTCGGCAATATCTACGCCTCGGAGAGCCTGCACCTCGCCGCGATCCATCCGCGCACGCGCGCGAGCCGGCTGTCGAGGGAGCGCTGCGCGCGCCTCGTACGCGCGATCAAGGACAGCCTGCGCTCGGCGATCCGGGCGGGCGGGTCTTCGCTCAGGGACTTCGTCGGCAGCGACGGCGCGCGGGGCTATTTCCAGATCCGCGCCCGGGTATACGGCCGCGAAGGCGAGGATTGCAGGCGCTGCGGCGCGCAGATCCGCCGCGTGGTGCAGGGGCAGCGGGCAACCTACTATTGCCCCCACTGTCAGCGGTAGCGGCATATCGTCCCCGCGCAAGCGGGAACCCAGATACGGTAACAGCATGTCGTCCCCGCGCAAGCGGGGACCCAGTACTCGTTTTCGTCAACGCATTGGCGCACGTCCGCGTTTTTCCGAAAGTGAAGCAACCAGCGGTCTACATACTGGCAAGCAAGCCGAACGGAACGCTCTATGTTGGCGTCACCAGCGACCTTGCGCGTCGCGTCGAGGCTCACCGGTCAGGCGCTGTCGGTGGATTCACCAAG
>MEQQ01000047.1:0-5660 GCA_001770285.1 Betaproteobacteria bacterium RBG_16_66_20 | reverse complement strand
GTGGTGCAGGGGCAGCGGGCAACCTACTATTGCCCCCACTGTCAGCGGTAGCGGCATGTCGTCCCCGCGCAAGCGGGAACCCAGATACGGTAACAGCATGTCGTCCCCGCTTCCGCGGGGACGACGGAATACCGCTAAGCGGGACTGACCGAATACCGTTAACAATGTCGTCGCCGCCCACGCGGGGACCCATATGGATTCCCGCTTCCGCGGGAATGACGGACATCAACCGCCGAGAGATTTCACTTTCGCGGCGAGCTTCGCGCGCACCACCGGGTGGACGAACTTGGAGACGTCGCCCCCCAGGGTCGCAATTTCGCGCACCAGCGTCGCCGAGATGAACATGTGCTGCTCCCCCGGGGTGAGGAACACGGTTTCGAATTCCGGGTTGAGCGCGCGGTTCATTCCCGCGAGCTGGAATTCGTACTCGAAATCGGACACCGCGCGCAGGCCGCGCAGCACCACGCGCGCGTTCTGCGCGCGCACGAAATCGGTCAGCAGGCCGGCGAAGCCGATCACCGTAAGGTTGTTCACGTCGGAGAGCACTTCGCGCGCGATCTCGATGCGCTCCTGCAGCGTGAAAAACGTGCGCTTGGCCCGGTTGTCGGCGATGCCGAGCACCAGGTTGTCGAACAGCCGGCTCGCGCGCCGCACCAGGTCCTCGTGGCCGCGCGTGAGCGGATCAAACGTTCCCGGATATACGGCTTTGATCATGGCTGCGCCTCGTTGGCATCCCACTGCAACAATTGATAACTCACCTGACCGGCCCTGCCCCGCTTCAGCTCCGTCCACGGCGGCGGCGCTTCGACCGGAGAATCCGATTCGACATAAACCCGCGCCCCCGGCTCAAGCCGCGATGGAAGTTTTCCGAGGATCGCCGGCACCGCATTCTGCCTGAACGGCGGATCGAGGAAAACCACGTCGAAGCGCTCGCGCCCGCGCGCGAGGTAGGCCGCGGCGTCGCCGCCGACGATCACGACTTGCGCCGCGCCGAGCGCGGCGCGGCCGCGCTCCAGTTCGGCGAGCGCCGCGCGGTCCTGCTCCACCATCACGACCCGCGCCGCGCCGCGCGAGGCGGCTTCGAAGCCCAGCGCCCCGCTGCCGGCGTAGAGGTCGAGGCAGGCAAGGCCGCTCAGGTCCTGGCCGAGCCAGTTGAACAGCGTCTCCCTCACGCGGTCGGGCGTCGGACGCAGTCCGGGCCGCGCCGGCACGCGCAGCAGGCGGCTGCGGTACTTGCCGCCGATCACGCGCAAAGTGCCCGCCGCGCCGCCGCGATTGCCTTTGCTAGAATTCACGCATCCATGTTAGCAGTGAGCTCCTGGGCGGCGCGCCTCAAGGCAGGGCTGGCGCGCACGCGCGCATCTCTCGGGGGCGCGCTCGGGGGCGGCCTCGGCTCCCTGCTCGGCCGGCGCAAGATAGACGGCGCGCTGTTCGACGAACTTGAAGCAGCGCTGCTCTCGGCCGACTGCGGCGTCGAGGCGACGCAGTCGCTGCTCGAAGATCTCCGCCGCCGCGCCCGCAATGAACGCATCGGGGACGGCGCCGGCCTGAAGACCGCGCTCAAGGCGGCGCTCCTCGAGCGCCTCGCGCCGCTCGAGCGCAAGCTCGATGTGCGCGCGCACAAGCCCTGCGTCATCGTGGTCGCCGGCGTGAACGGATCGGGCAAGACCACCTCGATCGGCAAGCTGGCGAAGTGGTTTCAGGGCGAAGGTGCCAGCGTCATGCTGGCGGCCGGTGACACCTTTCGAGCCGCGGCGCGGGAGCAACTGGCGGCCTGGGGCGAGCGCAACGGCGTGCCTGTCATCGGGCAGCAGGGCGGCGATCCGGGCGCGGTGGTGTTCGACGCCATCGGCGCGGCAACGGCGCGCGGCGTCGACGTCCTGATCGCCGACACCGCGGGCCGGCTGCCGACGCAGCTGCACCTGATGGAAGAGATCAAGAAGGTAAAACGGGTGATCGCGAAGGCGATGCCGGGGGCGCCGCACGAAACCCTGCTCGTGCTCGACGCGGGCACCGGGCAGAATGCGCTCGCGCAGGTGAAGGCCTTCGACGAAGCGCTCGAGCTCACCGGCCTGGTCCTTACCAAGCTGGACGGCAGCGCCAAAGGCGGCGTGATTCTCGGGATCGCGGCAACCCGGCCGATCCCGCTGCTGTTCGTCGGAATCGGCGAAGGAATCGACGACCTGCGGCCGTTCGTCGCCGGCGATTTCGTGGAGGCGCTGGTTGATTAGCTTCTCGGGCGTCGTGAAACGCTACCCCGGCGGCCAGGAAGCGCTGCAGGGCGTGTCCTTCAGCATCGAGCAGGGCGAGTTCGCGTTCATCGCGGGGCACTCGGGCGCCGGCAAGTCCACGCTGCTCAAGCTGATTCCCGCGATCGAGCGGCCGAGCGGCGGGGCGGTGCTGGTCAACGGCCAGAACGTCGGCGCGCTCAAGCGCGCGGCGCTGCCCTACCTGAGGCGCAACCTGGGCCTGGTATTCCAGGACCAGAAGCTGCTGTATGACCGCAGCGTGTACGACAACGTCATGCTGCCGCTCGCCTTCGGCGAGCTTGGCAGCCGGGAAGCCGCGCGGCGCGCGCGCGCGGCGCTCGAAAAAGTGGGCTTGCTCGCGCGCGAGAAAGCGAACCCGATCCAGCTCTCGGGCGGCGAGCAGCAGCGCCTGGCGATCGCGCGCGCGGTCGTGAACCGGCCCTCGGTGCTGATCGCGGACGAGCCGACCGCCAACCTCGACGCCGAGTCCGCGGCCGCGATTCTCGATATCTTCGCCGCCTTCAACCAGGTCGGGGTCACGGTGCTCGTCGCCACGCACGACGAGGCGCTCATCGGGCGCTTCGCGAAGCGGGTATTGCGGCTTGCCAAGGGAGCTTTGGTCCAATGAAGGCCTGGCTGCGCCAGCACCGGCAGGCGATCGCCGCGGCCTTCGCCAAGCTCGCGGCGCAGAAATCCGCCGCCGCCCTGAACGCGCTGGTGATCGGCATCGCGCTCTCGCTGCCCGCGGGCGGCTACGCCCTGCTCTCGAGCCTGCGCACCGTGGTCGAGGGCGCTTCACTCGAGCCGCAGCTCTCGGTGTTCCTGCGCGCCGATGCCAGGCGCGCCGACGCCGACGCGCTCGGCGCCAGGCTGAAGGGCGAAGCGCGCCTGCGCGAGGTTCGCTTCATACCGCGCGAGCAGGCGCTGAAGGAACTGCAGGCGACGGAGGGTCTCGCCGAGATCATCGCCGCGCTCAACCGCAATCCGCTCCCGGACGCGTTCGTGGTGCGGCCGAAAACCGCCGACGCCGGAGCGCTGGATGCGCTGGCGCGCGAATTGCGCGCGCTTCCGGCGGTCGCGCACGTGCAGGCGGATTCGGCCTGGGCGCGCAGGCTGGGCGCGCTCGCGGGCACGGCGCGCCTCGCGATTGCGCTCGTTGCCGCGCTGCTCGCCTTCGGTCTCGTGGCGATCACCTTCAACACCATCCGGCTGCAGATCCTCACCCAGCGCGCCGAAATCGAGATCTCCAAGCTGATCGGCGCCACCGATGCGTTTATTCGCCGGCCTTTTTTCTATCTTGGCACCCTGCAGGGTCTCGCCGGCGGGCTGGTCGCGCTCGGCATCCTCCGGGCAAGCCTCGCCGCGCTGAACGTAGGGGTCTCGGAGCTCGCCGCGAGCTACGGTTCCGCCTTCCGCCTGGCCTTTCTCGAGCCCGGCGATGCGCTCGCAGTGGCGCTCTTCTCGGCCTCCCTCGGCTGGCTGGGGGCCTATCTATCAGTGAGCAAATACTTACTTGAAATAGAGCCAAAATAGAGGGTGTCGATCTAATACTCCGGGGAACCTCGAGGGGGTATTAGCACTCAAACGCGCAGAGTGCTAGGATTGCTTTGAGCAAGGAGATTCCAGTCATGCAAGCAGCAATGTCGTTGCCGATCAGGCTCCCGGTCCCGGTCTCGGCCGGCAGCATCGAGGCCTACATTCAGGCAGTCAATCGCTTCCCGATGCTGAGCGCCGACGACGAGCGCTCGCTCGCGCTCAGGCTGCGCGAACACAACGATCTGGAAGCCGCGGGCCAGTTGGTGGTGTCGCACCTGCGCCTGGTGGTGGCGGTCGCGCGCGGTTACCTGGGCTACGGCCTGCCGCATGCCGACCTGATCCAGGAAGGCAACATCGGCCTGATGAAAGCGGTGAAGCGCTTCGACCCGGCGCGCAACGTGCGCCTGGTGTCGTTCGCGATCCACTGGATCAAGGCCGAAATCCACGAATACATCCTGCGCAACTGGCGCCTGGTCAAGGTTGCGACCACCAAGGCGCAAAGGAAACTGTTCTTCAACCTGCGCTCGATGAAGCGGGGCCTCGCCCCGCTGTCCGCGGACGAGGTCGGCCGGGTCGCCGCCGCGCTCCGCGTCAAGCCCGAGGAAGTGACCGAGATGGAGACCCGCCTCGGCGGCCGTGACCTCGCTTTCGAGGCCGACGACAACGACGACGAGGAAAAAGCCTACGCCCCGGTGCATTACCTGGCCGCCGATCCCGGGAACGAACCCTCGCGCCTGCTGGAAGCGAAGGAAAACGAAACGATCGGCGCCGCAGGATTGCACCGCGCGCTCGCCGTGCTCGACCCGCGCAGCCGGCGCATCGTGGAAGCGCGCTGGCTGAAGGAAAAGGACTCAGCCACCCTGCACGACCTGGCGGCGGAGTTCAAGGTCTCGGCCGAGCGCATCCGGCAGCTCGAGGCGAAGGCGTTCGAGAAAATGAAGAAAGCGATCCAGGCGCAGGGCGCGCCGCAGCGCGCGCTGCCCGCCCCGGCCGCTTTATGAGTTAAGGTTCCGCGCCCCAAGAAACGGCCGCGTTTGCGGCCGTTTTTCATTGCAGCGGCCGCAGCGCGCCCAAAGACTTCCCGGGGTTAGCAGTTTGTTGAAAATCGTTCCGCCGATGGTGAAAACGTCATTCCCGCGAAAGCGGGAATCCAGCAAGTTGTTGATTTCGTTCGCGACGAAATTCCTGGGCTCCCGCTTTCGCGGGAGCGACGGGCAAATTTCAACAAACTGTTAGGGCCGTGCGTGCGCTGTCTTGCCGGACTTTTTCGCGGCCGCGGCAGGCGCAGCGGCGCCCACCAGCGCGTTGGCGAACGATTCGTTCGCCTTGCGGGCGGCGTTGAAGGCCGTCTGCATTGCCGCCACCAGCGGCTCCGCCGGCGCGGAAAGCGAAATCGCGGAATTCTCGGCCGCGGCCTGGGCAAGCGCCTGCTTGCCTTGCTGTTGCGCGATGTTGGCGATGTCTTCCTGCGTTTTGCGCCCGATCTCGGCGAGCTGCGACCAGTAGCGCACGGTTCCGAAGCAGTATTCGTTCAGCAGGCTGCTCTGCAGCGCCAGCAGGTCCTGCATGGACGCGGTCTTCGCGACCCGTTCCGCGATCTGCTTGTGGTTGATGCGGGTCTCGCGTGCGGCCGCGAGCTGCGCTTCGCGCACGCGCTCGGCGCCGGCGACCAGCGCGTTGACCAGCGCGAGCCCGGTCTCGAATTGCGTCCTGAAGGCGTCAAGGTAACGGGCCGCGACGTCTTCGACCATTTTCTGTGGCGTATCCATGGCAGACTCCCTTGTCGGCTTGCTCCAGGAAAACGCTACTCCCCCGGCAGACCGACGGGTTGACGCAGGTCAAACGCGGCTAGGGGCCGGCGGACTTGAGAAGGGT
>MEQQ01000046.1 GCA_001770285.1 Betaproteobacteria bacterium RBG_16_66_20 | reverse complement strand
AACACGTTCAGGTCCGGACGCGCCATCTTCACGCCTTCGGCGACCGGCAGCGCGCGGCCATGGATGCCGTGGAAGCCGTAGGTCCGCATGTAATGCGGAAAGCGGCTCGAGCAGCCGATGCCCGAGATGAACGCGGTCTTTTCGGGGCGCAGGTTTTCATCGCGGCACAGGCGCTGCACCGCGGTCAGGATGGCGTTGTCACCGCAGCCGGTGCACCAGCGCGGCACGCCGCCCTGGTAATCCTCGAGGTCGTGATGCTCCTCCACCATCCGCAGCAGGCATTCGGTCGCGGTATTCATGATTTGGCCGCCTTGCGCTTCTTGAGATTCAGTTTTTCGCGGATCACGCGGCACATGGTGCCGGGCTTGATCGGCTGGCCGCGCACCTCGCTCCAGCAATCGACGTCGACGAGGTAGCGCGCGCGCAACAGCATGGCGAGCGCCGCATAGCGTCGATTGTCTTCGTCGATGACGTCGGCCCGAAGGCTGTCGCTCCAGTTGCTCTCGATCGTCATCACCTGCTTGAAACGCTGCATCGCTTGCTTGATGCCGGGCGGCAGCGGTTGCAGGAAGCGCAGGTGCATGGAGGAGACCTTGAGGCCCTCCGCGTTGAGGATCGTGACCGCCTCCTCGATCGCGCCCTGGGTGCTGCCCCAGCCGATCACGAGGAGCTCGCCGCTTTCCTTGCCGAATACCGGCGGCGCCTTCAGCGTCTTCTGCAGTGCGGCCAGCTTGAGGCTGCGCATCCTCAGTCCTTCCTCGTTGGTGTAGGGATCATAGGCAACGTGGCCATAACGGTCGTGGGCGAGGCCGGTCAGGGTGTGCATGCCGCCGGGCTGGCCCGGGACGAAGCGCTGTGCAAGGCCGGTGGTCTTGTCCCAGTCATAGGGTTTGACCCCCGTCGGCACCGGCGTCTGGTCGATGGGCGGCGCCAGCCAGTCTTCGCTGAACTGCGGCCGCGGGAACGGCTGCTGCGAGGTGGCGAGCCCGGCGTCGGTGAGCACCACCACCACCATGTTGAAGGTTTCGGCGATCTTGCGCGCGGTGATGATCGAGTAGAAGCAGTCCTCGATGGTGCTCGCCGCCATGACCACCTTGGGCGCGTCACCGTGGCTGCCGAATATCGCGGTCAGCAGGTCGCCCTGTTCCGCCTTGGTCGGCTGGCCGGTGCTCGGTCCGCCGCGCTGCACGTTGACGACCACCAGCGGGATTTCCCCCATCACCGCGAGGCCGATGCCCTCCTGCTTGAGCGAGTAGCCCGGGCCGGAGGTGATCGTCAGCGCGCACTTGCCCGCGTAGGAAGCGCCGATGGCGAATGCGCAGGCGGCGATCTCGTCTTCGGCCTGATGCACCATTCCGCCCAGCTTCTCGAACACGTCGCTCAGGTAGTGCGATGCCGATGTCGCGGGCGTGATCGGATACATCGCGCAGATCTCCATTCCCGAGGCGAGCACGCCGAGCGCGAGCGCGGTGTTGCCGTTGACCACGATCTGCGGCACCGTGGAGCGGGTGGCGGGGATGCGGTACTTGAAATCCAGGTTTGCCTCCGCCCAGTCGTGGCCCGCGTCCAGCAGCCGGACGTTGGCGTCGATGACGCTTTGTTCCTTCTTGCCGAAGGTGAGCGCGATCTGCTCGCGCGCGAGGTCCAGCTCCAGGCTGTAGATGCTGCACAGCATGCCGAGGGCGAACATGTTCTTGCCGCGCCGCGCATCGTTGACCAGCTTTAGGCATTCGCGCTCCATCGGCACCTCGACGACCTTGTATCCGGCCGCGACGAGCTTGTCGTAGGCTTCCGCGTACGAGGCGGCGATCTGATGGTCCTTGTTCGTGCGCCACATGCTCTCGAGCAAAATGGTGCAACCGCGCTTGAGTTCGTCGTCGCGCACGCGGCCCAGGAGCACCTGCTCGTTGAACGCGATCACCAGGTCGGTCTCGTCGCCGCCGTTGGTGATGCGCCCCGCGCCGATGCGGATGCGGTTGCCGCTCGCACCGGCGACGCTGCGCGCCGGCGGCCTGATTTCCGCGGGTATGATCTCCACCGTCCAGATGCCGTTGCCCATCTTGGCGGCGATCGAGCCCAGCGACTGTCCGCAGCGCTGCGCGCCTTCGCCGGAGTCGCTGATGATCTCCACGATGTGCTCTTTCAGGGTGACAACCGGCTTGTTGCGTGGCGCCTGCCTGATCGCTTCGAGCGTCGTCGTATGGTTCATGGTGGTGAATTAGTCTTGGGTTTCAGCGTCAAGCAATGCGGATGCGCGCGAAATTGCGCTCTTGCGGGTCGATGCCGAACATCCTGTTGCCGCTTCCCCGGCCGTCGATCACGTACGGCTGGTCGGAATCCCGGATGCCCAGGTAAGCCTTCATGCTGCGCGCGGCCTTGCGGCCCGCGCCCATGGCTTCGATGACGGTCGCGGCGCCGGTCACGATATCGCCGCCGGCGTAGACGCCGGCCACCGAAGTCGCCAGTTCGGCGTCGGTCTCGATATAGCCGCGCTTGTTCAGCCGCAGCGTCGAGGTCTGGCCCATGATCGGATTGGCGTTGGTGCCGATCGCGAACACCACCAGGTCGGTCTCGAAATCGTGCTCGCTGCCCGGCACCGGGACCGGGCGGCGCCGGCCCGAAGCGTCCGGCTCGCCGAGCTCCATGCGGATGCAGCGCATGCCGCGCACGCCGCCCTTGCCGTCGTCGAGAATTGCCGCCGGGGCGGTCAGCCAGTGAAACTCGATGCCTTCTTCCTCCGCGTGATGCACTTCTTCCGCGCGCGCCGGGGCCTCGGTACGCGAGCGGCGATAGATGCAGTAGACCTTCTCCGCGCCCAGCCGCTTGCATACGCGCATTGCATCCATCGCGGTGTTGCCGGCGCCCACCACTGCCACCCGCTGCCCGAGCGGCAGCGGCGTGTCGTAGTCCGGGAACTCCTTCGCGCGCATCAGGTTGCAGCGCGTCAGCAGCTCGTTCGCCGACAGCACGCCGTTCAGCGAATCGCCGGGGATGCCGAGCATGGTCGGGTAGCCGGCGCCGGTGCCGACGAACACCGCGTGGAACCCCAGCTCATCCACCATCTGCTCGATGGTGAACAGGCGACCCACCAGGGTGTTGCATTCGAATTTCACGCCCAGCTTTTCGAGCCTGCCGATTTCCGCGTCGATGACTTCGTTCGGCAGCCGGAAATCCGGGATCCCGTAGCGCAGCACGCCGCCCGGCAGGTGAAACGCTTCGTAGACGGTCACGTCGCATCCGGCCTTGGCCATGTCGGCTGCGCAGGCGACGCCGGCGGGGCCTGAACCTACGATGCCGATCCGGTAGGGGGCCGGCTCGATGTACGGGATGCTCGCCCAGCCCTCGGCGATCGCCTGGTCGCCGACCCAGCGCTCCAGGCGCCCGATGGCGACCGGTTCGAGCGTTTCACCTACGATGCACACCCCTTCGCACTGGTTTTCCTGCGGGCAGACGCGGCCGCAGATGGCCGGCAGCAGGTTGGTGTCGGTGAGGACATCATAGGCGCCGCGAAAATCCTTCTGGCCGAGCTTGCGGATGAAGCCGGGAATGTCGATGCCGACCGGGCAGCCAGCCACGCACGGTTGCTCCGGGCAGAGCAGGCAGCGTTCGGCTTCCCTGAGCGCATCGTCCGGACTGTAGCCGCAGGCGACTTCGGTGAAGTTCTTCACCCGCTCCGCGGCGGGCTGCTCGCGCATCGGCGTGCGCTCCTGGGGAATGGTCCGGATCGTCTTTTTTTTCGCCATTTGATTAACCGCCCCTTACTTCGTCGAACGGGTCGGGGAACTCCGCTTCCTCGGTGGTCGCCGGGATCCGGGTCTTCAGGGTCTGCAGCGGGTTTGTCATGCGGCAGTTTTCCGACCAGCGTTCGACGGCGGTCCTTTCCTGCTCGGTAAAGCGCCGCAGGCGCGTCATCAAATCGTCGAAATCGACCTGATGGCCGTCGAAATCCGGGCCATCCACGCAGGCGAATTTCACCTCGCCGCCGATCTTCACGCGGCAGCCGCCGCACATCCCCGTGCCGTCCACCATCAGCGGGTTGAGACTGACCATGGTCTTGATCTTGTGCGCCCGCGTCGCCTCGGCGCAGCCTTTCATCATGATCGGCGGGCCGATGGCGACGAATTCATCGATGTCCGGATGGTCGCGCAGCGCTTTCTTGATTCCTGCGGTGACGTTTCCCTTGATCCCGGCGGAGCCGTCATCGGTGCAGACGATGAACTGGTCGCAGCAGGCCCTGAACTTGTCCTCCCAGAACATCAGCTCCTTGGTGCGGAAGCCGACAATGCCGATGACGTAGGCGCCGTTGTCCTTGAACGCGCGCGCGTGCGGGAAGATCGGCGCCACGCCGAGCCCGCCGCCGACGCAGGCCACTTTCTTCACCTTGCCGATGTGGCTGGGAATGCCCATCGGCCCGGTGACGCCGTATAGGCTGCTGCCGACCACGCAGCTCTGCTGCATCTCCTTGGTGGTCTTGCCCACGGCCTGGATGACCAGGGTGATGGTGCCCTTGGCGCGGTCGAAATCGGCGATGGTGAGCGGGATGCGCTCGCCGTGCGGATGGGACATGACGATCACGAACTGGCCGGGCCGCGCGGCCTTGGCCATCAATGGATGGCGCACTTCCAGCAGATAAGTGACGTCCGAGAAGTCCTCGCGCGCCACGATTTCGAAATTGGACATGCTCCACGCCTCCACGCGCTCAAATCCGGTGATGCGAACCTATTCCATGCTGCGGTGCAGGGTTTGATCTAACGCAAACGAAGGGAAATTCAATCCGACAGCATGGCAACTGGATGAGCAAGATCATGCCGGATCGAGACGACGCGGCTGATAGCCCGGCCAGCCCGGTGCCGCCACAGGCCGCAGCCAAGACTGCGGGAAAGCGGCCGCGCGCGAAGGTGCAGCGCGCGGCGGCCGCGACGGTCCTCGCGATCAGCAACGCGCCGGCGGCGGTGCAGGTGGCGCTGGCGCGCCATGGCAGCCACGAGGACAGCACGCGCGCGCCGCTGCCCGCGGACTATCCCTACCCCGTGCGGATGCGGGCGCGCGAGTACGAAACGCTCAAGAGCGCCCTGCAGATCGAGCTCCTCAAGGTGCAGAAGTGGGTCAAGGAATCGGGCCACCGCATCGTCACGCTGTTCGAAGGGCGCGACGCCGCCGGCAAGGGCGGCACGATCAAGCGCTACATGGAGCACCTCAACCCCCGCCTCGCCCGCGTCATTGCCCTCGACAAGCCCTCGGATGCCGAGCGTGGACAGTGGTACTTCCAGCGCTACATTCAGCATTTCCCGACCCACGGCGAGATGGTGTTCTTCGACCGTTCCTGGTACAACCGCGCCGGCGTCGAGCGGGTCATGGGGTTCTGCACTGCGGGGGAGTACGTCGAGTTCCTGCGCCAGTGCCCGGAATTCGAGCGCATGCTGGTCAACAGCGGCGTACGGCTGGTCAAGTACTGGTTCTCGGTCAGCCGGCAGGAGCAGATGCGGCGCTTCATCTCGCGGCGCGACGATCCGCTCAAGCAGTGGAAGCTCTCGCCGCTCGATATCCGGTCGCTGGACCGCTGGGACGATTACAGCAAGGCCAAGACGGCGATGTTCTCCCACACCGACACGAGCGATGCGCCGTGGGTGGTGATCAAGTCCGACGACAAGAAGCGGGCGCGCATCAACTGCCTGCGCCATTTCCTTTCGCTGCTGGAATACCCGGACAAGGTCCCCGAGGTCGCTTGCGCCCCCGATCCGCTGCTGGTCGGTCCCGCCTCCAAGGTCATCGAGGAGGCCGAGCACGTGCTCCCGCAGATCGAGAAGCAAATGCTGATCGCGCAACGGCAGGCGAATCCTTGAGCGTGATCAAGACCAATTTCTGAGCGACGCCTGGAGTTTCGCGCAACATGGATGAGCCTCTTGCCCTGCGTTTCGCGGTCGCGCTGGGCCTGGGCATCCTGATCGGGCTGGAGCGCGAGCGCGCCAAGGGCGCCGAAGGCGGCGCGGGCGTGCGCACCTTCGCGCTGATCGCGCTCGCCGGCGCGATCGCGGGATATCTGGATCAGAACCTCGGGCTGGGCTGGCTCGGACTCGCGATTTTCATCGCGGTCGGCGCGCTCCTGATCAGTTCCTACGTGCTGACTTCCCTGCGCGGCGATACCGGCATTACGACCGAGATCTCGGCGCTGCTCGCTTTTCTGCTCGGCCTGCTGTGCGCGCACGGGCAGCTGCAGCTCGCGGCGTGGGTGGCGGTGGCGATGGCGCTGATGCTCGCGCTCAAGGACTGGCTGCACCGCCTGGCGCGAAAGATCGACAGCTCCGACGTCGAAGCGACGCTCAAGTTCGCGATCGTCACGCTCATCATCCTGCCGCTGGTGCCCGACCAGAACTACGGTCCCGCGCCGCTCGACGTGCTGAATCCGTACAAGGTATGGCTCATGGTAGTGCTGATTTCAGGGCTCAATTTCGCGAGCTACCTGCTGATCAAGATCGTCGGCGCCGAGCACGGCATCGGCATTGCCGGCCTGCTCGGCGGCCTCGCCTCGAGCACCGCGGTGACGCTCGGTTTCTCGCAGCGCAGCCGGCAGCCCGGCGCGGATGCCTCGGCGCTGGCCCTGGGCATCCTGCTCGCCTGGACGGTGATGTTCTTCCGCGTCGTCGTGATGACGGCGCTGATCAGCGGCCAGCTCGGATTGCGCCTTGCGGTGGCGATGGGCGCGCTGTGCGTGGTCAGCCTCGGCGCCTGCTACTGGTTGTGGCGCCGGCGCCGGGCGCAGGAACGGGGAGAGGTCAAGCCCGGGCAGAACCCGTTCGAACTGGACGAGGCAATCAAGTTCGGGCTGCTGTTTGGCGTCGTCGTATTCGTCGCCAAGGCGGCGCAGGTCTACCTGGGTGACGCGGGCCTTTACCTTGCCGCCGGGATCGCGGGCCTGAGCGACGTCGACGCGATCACGCTCGCGATGGCGGACCTGGCGCGCAGCGACGCGCAGAACCTGAATGTCGCGGCGCGCGCCATCGTCATCGCCGCGCTGGCCAATACGCTGGTGAAGAGCGCGCTCGCGGCGGGCCTGGGCTCGCCCGAGCTGCGGCGCCTCACGCTGCCGATCTCCGGGATGCTGTTCGTCGCGGGCGCGGTCGCCGCGGCCGTAATTTGAACTGAACGTTCAGGCCGAACTTCCTCGCGAGGCGATGTAGCGGTTCATCCAGGCGGCGGCCGCGGTCACGCCGCCGAACGTGAACAGGTGTATCCCGACTACGTTGCAGTCCGCGTGCGAGGCGCAGTAGCGGGCCAGTGTCGCCAGCTGTTCGGCAGGGTCGGTGTGGGTGACGAGGCGCACTGCGTCCAGGCCCTGCGCGCGCAGCGCTCGCAGGGAGGCGCTCACGCCGCAGCGCTGCGCGTAGCGCAGCAGCGCGAGCGGATCGGTCGGTCCGGCGAGGCCGACGTAGACCGGGACGCTGGGCGCGGCGCGGGCGAGACCGGCGCAGTACTCGATCACGCGTGCCGGGGAGAAAGAGAATTGGGTGACGATGTAGGTGCCCAGGCCCTGTCCCGCGGCGAGCGACATTTTCTCGGCAATGGCGCGCTCGAGGACCGCGCGCGGAATGCGCGGATGGCCTTCCGGATAGCCTGGCAGGCCGATCTCGCGCAGCCCGGCGCTTGCGAGCAGGCCTTCCCGGATCAGCGCCGCGCCGTCGGCGTAAGGGCCGGCCGCGTCGGGCTCGTCGCCGCCGATGATCAATGCCTTGCGTACGCCCGCGTCGCCGACCGCGCGCGCGAGGAAGGTCTGGAGTTCGGCACGGTCCCTGACGCGGCGCGCGGCAATGTGCGGCACCGGTTCGAGGCCCGCCTCGCGCACCGCAACCAGGGTCGGGACGGTATCGAGCAGCCGGTGGCGCGGCAGGTGGTTGACATAGACCGGGGTGCCCGCCGGCAGCAGCGCGGCGATATCGCGCGCGTCCTGCGGCCGGTGCGCGCCCATCTCGAGCGAGCCGCCGGAAACGAGTTCCGCGGCGACGCTCGCCGGGCGCTCGGCCGCCAGACGCTCAGCTGCGTTTTCGAGAGACGACATAGGATTCATCCAGGAACCACAGGCCGCCGTGCGCCTGCAGCACGTCGCGCGTGGCGTCGAGGTATTTGCGCTCGCCCACGACGCGCCCCAGGCGCTCGTCGTCGATCTGCGCCACGTATACCGCCGCGTTCCAGGCCGCGAATAACGTCGAGGTGCCGATGCTGTCCGCGATTTCGGTCGGCAGCGTATGCATGTCGTAGCGGAATACCGCGCGCGCATCCGAGTAGGCGTTGAAATTGAAATGCTTCGCTTCCTTGCCGAGATCGGTGCGCACCGCGCGCAGCAGGTCGTGCCGGCCGGCGGTGAATGGATTTTCGTCCGGCCAGATCTTGCGCACGATCTCCAGGCCCGGATCGCGGCCGCAGGAATGGATGCCGAGCAGCCTGCCGCCCGGCCCGAGCGCGCGCGCCAGCGGCCCGATGACCTTGGAGGCCTTGAATTCCACCGCGACGCGGGCGCGGTAGGGTTGCGAGGCGATCACCAGGTCGTAGCCCGCGCGCACCTTGCCCTGGCGCGGGATCGCTTCATCGAGCATGAAACGGAAATCGTCGCGGTAGATCACCAGCGCGACCGGCCGCTCGTAGACCGGGTTGCCGGTCTTCGCGCTGTGGCGCGCCTGCCAGTTTTTGGCCAGGAACGGCTCCAGTGCCGCGATCTGCTCGCCGAACTCGTGCGCGGTGGTGCCGGTGAGGGCGACTTCATGCCACACCAGCGAGGTCGCCGCGGTGAGTGCCCGGGGCGTCAGCCACGGCGCTTCGGTGTAATACATGTTGGTGACGACCATCACGGTGGCCGGGTGCTCGTGGAAGCGGTCGGGTATCTTGTCGAGCGACAGGCGCACGTCCTCGAGGCTGATTTCCTTGCCGACGAAGTAGAACGGCCGGGTGGGGAAGCGCCGGTGCATCTCGCGCATCACGCGCGTCAGCACGGTGCCGTCGCCCATGCCGGCGTCGAACACGCGGACCGCGGGCGGGCGCGGGTGGATGTGCGCGAGTTCCATGCCGACGCGCCGCGCCACCATTTCCTTCTCGCCGCAGGTGTTGACGAACAGCAGGTATTTCTGCCGGTTGTCGAAGAAGCGGAAATTGCGGGAAGGAGCGCCATCGCGCTGGGGCGCGCCCTCGGCCGGTACGCGCGCGGCGCCGTAGGTTGTGGCGCGTTCGGCGACGCGGATCAACCGGCGCAACTCGGGCGGTGCGGCGGGCGCGCTCGCGCCGTGGCGTTCGAGGAACATGGTGACGCGATCGAGCGTTTCAGGGGTGATGCGCGCGCCGTCGCGCAGCCGGGCGACGAACTTGCCGTCGTTGACCGCGCGGCGGCCGAACGTGGACTCCGCGATGCCGCTGTGGCGGCAGAAATCCGAGATGCTGTCCAGCAGGCTGACGCCCTGCTCCGCAAGCGCTTCCATGCAGCCGCTCCTTCCTTCGCCGACATTACGTAATGAGGAGTGGGAAAGCAACCACAACCCCGCCAGAAATTGTAGTGGGAGGCTGCCCACCTCTCGGAATCAAAGGCTTACCGCATCCTGTTCCCGCCCTCGGTTAGAATTTCCGCATGGCGAACGATCCGAAGCATGGCCTCGCGAAGGGGCTGACCAATTACGGCGATCCGGCGTTTTCCTTGTATCTGAGGCGCTCGTTCGCCAAGAGCATGGGCTATTCGGGCGAGATGCTGGCGCGCCCCGTGGTCGGCATCGCCGATTCGCGCAGCGGCTTCAACAACTGCCACCGCCATTTCCCGGAACTGATCGAAGCCGTGAAGCGCGGCGTGCTGGCCGCGGGCGGGCTGCCGGTCGAATTCCCGACGACCTCCCTTGGCGAGGTGTTCCTCAGCCCGACCTCGATGATGTTCCGCAACCTGATGGCGATGGACGTCGAGGAGATGGTGCGCGCGCAGCCGATGGACGCGGTAGTGCTGGTCGGCGGCTGCGACAAGACGGTGCCGGCGCAATTGATGGGTGCGGCGAGCGCCGACATTCCCGCGGTGCAGCTGCTCGCCGGGCCGATGATGCCGACCTCGTACCGCGGCGAACGTCTCGGGGCCTGCACCGATTGCCGGCGGTTCTGGGCCCAGCATCGGGCGGGAAAAGTAACCGCTTCCGAAATCGAATCGATCGAGGGCAATCTGGCAACGACCGCGGGAACCTGTGCAGTCATGGGCACGGCCTCCAGCATGGCCGCGATTGCCGAAGCGCTCGGCATGGCGCTGCCGGGCAGCGCGGCGATTCCCGCGGTGCACGCCGACCGGCTGCGCGCCGCCGAAGCGAGCGGCCGCCGCGCAACGGAGCTGACGCTGAAACCCATCCGACCGTCGGAAATCATCACGCGACAGTCGGTGGAAAACGCGTTGCGCGTATTGCTGGCCATTGGCGGCTCGACCAATGCCATCGTTCACCTTACGGCAATCGCCGGACGCGTCGGGGTAAAGGTCGATCTGAACCGCCTGAACCAACTGTCCGACTCGACGCCGGTGCTGGTGGACCTGAAGCCGACCGGCCAGTTCTACATGTCGGACCTCTACGCCGCGGGCGGCGTGGGCGCGGTGCTGAGGGAACTCAAGCCGCTGCTGCATCTTGAGTGCATGACCGTGACCGGCGGGACGCTCGGCGAGCGCCTGGCGCACGAAGCCGGCGGCTGGGTGGACCGTGCGGTCGTGCGCCCGCTGTCCGAGCCGCTCGCGCCGGTGGGCGGCTTGGTGGCGCTGTTCGGCTCGCTCGCGCCCAACGGCGCCATCCTCAAGCGCTCGGCCGCCGATGCGAGCCTGTTCGAGCGCGAAGGCCGGGCGGTCGTGTTCACTTCGCTCGACGATCTCGCCGCACGCGTCGACGATCCTGCGCTCGACATTACGCCGCAGGACTTCATGGTGCTGCAGAACGCCGGGCCGAAATCCGGCTACGCGATGCCCGAAGCGGGCTACCTGCCGATTCCGGCGAAGCTCGCGCGCGCCGGATTGAAGGACATGGTGCGGATCTCCGACGCCAGGATGAGCGGCACTGCCTACGGCACCATCGTGCTGCACGTGTCGCCCGAGGCCGCCGCCGGGGGGCCGCTCGCGCTCGCGCGCAACGGTGACCGGATCAGGCTTTCAGTCAGGCAACGGAGGATTGATTTGCTTGTTTCCGAAAATGAACTGTCAAACAGAAAAATTGCCTGGAAACCACCCGCGCTGCCGCCCGCGCGAGGTTACGCAAGACTCTACATGGACCACGTGCTGCAGGCCGAGCACGGCTGCGATTTCGATTTCCTGCGAAAGGCCTGACGACCGCGCAACGTAGGAGCGGTCGCGTTACTTCGCGTAGTCGTACTTCAGCTCGAACTCGCCTTCGCTGTCGATCACGAGCCGCGCGGTCTTCCAGCGGCGGCGATCGGGCGGCAGCCCATCGCTGAGGCCGGTGATGCGGCGCGAAATCTCCTGTGCATCGCAGGGCACGAGCGGTTCGCCCTCATCATCGCCGAGCGAGTTCGTGGCGTAGAACTTGGCTTCGTAGCGGCTCCCCTTGGCGCTGTCGGCCTCGAGGTCGGTGATCACGACCCAGGTCCGCTTCCAGTCCGGCGGCAAGCCGGGCGCGAGGCAGGAAACAATCTGCTCCACCAGTTTTCCGTCCAGCTTGGGCGCGGCGAAGGGCGCGGGCGCGATGGCGGCGATCTCCCGTTTTTCGGGAAGGGGCGCGGGCCTGGCGATCGGCGGCGGGGACGGTGCCGGTACCGATGCCGGTTTTGCCACCGGCGGTGGCGGCGGCGCGGGTGCTGCGACCGGAGGTGGCGGCGGTGCAGGGGGTGGCGCGGGTGCTGCGACCGGAGGTGGCGGCGGTGCAGGGGGCGGCGCGGGTGCTGCAACCGGAGGTGGCGGCGGTGCAGGGGGCGGCGCGGGTGCTGCAACCGGAGGCGGCGGCGCTGGTGCAGGCGCGGGAATCGGTACCGCAAGCGGCGCCGGTGGCGGTGGTGTCGGCGTGACGACCGGCGCAGGTTGCGGCGCGGCGACCGGTGCAGCGGGCGGCGCAATCACAGGCGCGGGTTTGGCGGCGGGTTCGGGAACCGGCGCCGCTGCAGGAGGAGCGGGCGGCGCGCCGAGCGGCGGCACCGGGGGTCCGTAAATCATCATGCTGGGATTGGCAGGCTCCGCCGAGCCCGCCGGCCGGCCCGACTCGGTATCCGGGATCGGCTCGGTGCGTATCGGCATCCGCCTGCGCTGCGCTTCGGCGGCGCTCATGGCAAGCATCAGGGCGAGCATTGCCACGCAGGCCGCGGAACGCTTCACGAGGACATGTCTTGCCATAGGGGAATCAACGATACCACCGGAGTAGCAGTAGCCGCGGCCGCATCATTTTGGTGCGCCTATTGTAATCAGGTAGGCTAGGAAGGATGCGCATGCAAACGAAAAAGCTCAGGCGCCGGCTGCGCCCGGATGGCTGAACTCGAGGCATTTTCCGATTCCTACGCCGAAGCGCGCCGCAAATTCGTCGAAGCCGCGCGGCGCGCCGGGGCCAAGCTCGCCAGCTACAAGCATCCCTCCGAGCGAGGGCCTGGCGGCGAGGCGCTGTATCTGGACGTGTCGGTCCTCGGCCCGGGGGACGCGGCGCAGGTGTTCGTCGTCGGCAGCGGCACGCACGGCATCGAGGGCTATTCCGGATCCGCGGCACAGCGCGCCTGGTTGCGCGGCCGGCCACGCCTGCCGAAGAACACCGCGGTCGCCTTTTTCCACGCGCAGAACCCCTGGGGCTTCGCGCACAAGACGCGCACCACCGAGGAGAACGTCGACCTGAACCGCAATTTCATCGACTTCGCGAGGCCCTTGCCGGCGAATCCGGGCTACCTGGAGCTGCATCCGCTGATCGCCACGCAGCGCTGGGACGACGAGGCGATCGAGGAAATCTTCCGCCGGCTGGACGCGTACCGCGAGCGCGTCGGCGAGAAGGCGTTCTCGGACGCGTTCAACGGCGGGCAGTATTCGCACCCGGACGGCATTTTCTATGGCGGCGCGCGGCCGCAGTGGGCCAACAGCGCGTTGCGTGCGGCGGTGGAAACCCATCTCGGTCGTGCGCAGCGCGTCGCCTTCCTCGACCTGCATACCGGCATCGGCCCCTGGTGCGAGCATGTCTACCTGTGCTTCCACCCCGAAGGGTCGCCCGCGCGCGCGCGGGCGCGCGCCTGGTGGGGCGAGCGCGCCGTAAACCTGCAGGGCGTGACGCACGCCAAGCTCGCGACCTACAACGGCACCATCATCGACGCTTTCGCCGGGATGCTGCCCGGGGCCGAGGTCACCAGCGTCGTGATCGAGTACGGCACGCTGCCGCGCCGCGAGATGCAGCGCGCCAGCCTCGCGCAGCGCTGGATGCGCTTCGAGGGTCCACGCGATCCGGTGCTCGCCGCCAAGGTGCGGCGCGAATACGAGGCGGCCTTCTATCCGGCCGACCCGGAATGGCGCAGGGCGGTGCTCGAGCAGTCGCGCGAGATCATCGACCGCGGCGTCGCGGGAATCAGTTCGAGCTGAGGAAAGCGCGCAGCGCGCGGCTGAAGGCCTCGGGCTGCTCGAAGTTGGCGAGGTGCGCGGCCTGCGGCAGCACCACCAGCTTCGACCCGGGGGCATGGTCGTGGATTTCGCGCGCCATTGCCGGCGGCGTGCCGGGATCCTGTTCGCCGACGATCACCAGGATCGGGCAGCTGATCTCCTTCAGCCGCGCGGTGAGGTTGATCTTCGGGATCGCGTGGCTGCAGCCGACATAGCCCGCCACCGGCGTCGCCAGGATCAGCTTGCGGATCGCATCCACGGCTGCGGGGTTGCCGATGCGGAACGGCTCGGTGAACCAGCGCTCCAGCGTCGGCTGCGCAAGCGGCTCCATGCCCTTTGCTTGCGCGGTCCGGATCCTCTCCGCCCAGAGGGACGCCGCGCCTTCCGGGTATCGGCTGGTCGTATCGGCGAGCGCCAGGGTCCGCAATACGCCCGGGTATTTGAGCGCGAAGGTCTGGCCGATCATGCCGCCCAGCGAAAGCCCGCAGTAATGGGCCTTTTCTATTTTCAATTCCCTGAGAAGAAAGAAAAGATCATCCGCCAGCAGTTCCAGCGTGTATGCACCCCTGGTCGCTTCGCTTGCGCCATGGCCGCGCGTGTCGTAGGCGAGGATCCGGTACCCGTCCTTGAGCGCCGCAATCTGCGGGTCCCACATCCGCACGCTGCAGGCGAGCGAATGGCCGAGCACCAGCCAGGGCGCACCTTCCTTGCCGTGCAATTCATAGTTGACCTCGATGCCGTTGGCGCGTGTTTTCATGTCTGCGCCACCACCAGTGGAATATTCATTTCGTCCTCGCTCATGCCGCCGTGATTGCCGATGTGCAGGTGCCGCGGCTCGCCGCGCACCCAGTCTTTTACCGTGCCGCGGCCCTTCATGACCAGCGCCACGTCGCCGATTCGCTCCGCGAAACGCGGATGGGCGCGTCCGGTCCCGAACCAGCCCTCGTCCGCAAGCTCCCGGCTTGGCCGCACCTGCGCACGATCGCCGAGAAATTCTCTCGCCTTCTCAAGAAAATATTCCGCTTCACGTACATGGCAGAACGCGATGCGCCGTTCACCGCACAGCGGGAAGCGCAGCAAGGCGACGAGCGCGGGCGGCAGCTCGAGCGCTTCCTCGGGCGGGCAGTCGATGAAGCCATGGTCGGCGCTCAGAACCACGATCGTGTCGCTGCCCGCAAGGCGCGCCAGCAGTTCGCCGAACGCCGCATCCAGTGCGTTGAAATGCGCGCACGCTTCGGTGCTCGCGACGCCATGGCGGTGCGCGAGCGCATCGAACTCGGGCCAGTAGGCGTAAACCAGCTTGCGCTCCGGACCGGACTTCACCGCGTTCACGGTCTCCTCGAGAAAGCCTTCCAGATTGTCGTAGCCGCGTCGTTCGGCGCGCCCGCAGTGGTGCAGGTTGTACTGCGAGTCGATGATCGGCCGGTAGGTAACGACCAGGCTGCGCGCATCCAGCCCGTCAAAAAGGGATCGCTCGACGAAGATCGTTCCGGGCGCAACGCCAAGGGAGGTCTTCTCGCCCCGTCTCTGGAACGGCAGGGCCGCCGCGACGCAGGCGCTTTCGGAAAAATAGGTGAACCAGCCGGTGAGGCCGTGCTCCAGCGGCGTCGCGCCGGTGTACGAGGTCGTGATCGCGCTCGCGGTGGTGGAAGGAAATACCGCGCTGATCGCGCCGCGCCGGTGCCGCGCGAAGTTCCCGCCGGCGCCGTTGGCCCGCAGGTAATTGTCGCCAAGTCCGTCCACAAGCGCGAACACAATGTTGCTGGCGGACCGGAGTTCTGAAACCGGAAGGCAAGCGAGGGGCGGATGGCGCGGCGCGCCGCCGCGTGCCTCCACCAGGGAGGCAACAAGGTTTACAAATCCGTTGCCTGAATAATCGGGAAAATGCGCGGGCCGGAACATCGGCCCGATGCTAGCGAATAATTCAGTGAAACGCGACGGAGTTCGTCAGCAGGGCGTCGTAATGGCCGAGAAACTCGTCCACCGATTCAACGCTCGGCTCGCCCGCGGCAAGGTCGGCCATCGAGGCGCGGAACTTCAGCTCGACTGCGCCTTCGAGGAACCCGGCCCGGCCCATGGTCTTGTCCACCAGCTCGATGCCCCGGCGGCCTGGAAGAAACTCGACCACGTAGTAGTTCTCGCTGTTGTACATGACGTTCATGGCAACCTCCAGGGCAGCGTGCAAATGAATTGTGCGCTTCTCGATGTAACGCGCCTTGCCGCAGGTCGGATGACGCGCGCCGACGGGCGGTTTTGCGCCTTTGGCGCGTGATAAAATGCACCTTCATATCCCCGGGAAAGCCGCCATGCGAATGGAAGTGCACCTCCACGCCGACATCCCGATCCTCGAAGGCGTGTCGAAAAAGCAGGTCGAGCATGCGCTCGCGCCTTTGCTTGAATACCTCGATGCCGAGGGGCTCGCCGACGTCAAGAGCCTCGAGCCCGAGGAGCCGGGGTTGCGCTTCGACGAAAAGGAGCTGATGCTCCTGATGTGCTGGACCGGCGAGACCGGCCGCAGTTTCCATGCGGCGCTCGAGTCCGCGCTCGAGAGCCTCGGGCCCCTGTGCTACGAGGCGGTCGAAGTGGAACTGACGCTTTACCTGGACAACGGCGAGCAGGAGTCGCGGCTGCTGTTCGTCGGGCCGACCGCCCACGCGATCCACGAGGCGCAGCGCCGCTGCATGGTCGAGGACGTTTCGGCGCTGCTCGCGCGCCAGTTCGCGAAGGAGCGCGTCGCCGAAGTCGTCGCCCTGGTGGACGGGCTGTTCGAGCAGGACTGGAAGGAGCGCGCGACCGAAGCAAGGAAACCGGAGCGCGCCTTCGAAACCGCGACGCGGCCTTCCCGCAAGCATTTGCACTGAGTTTGGCTGGTCCAAAATATCCGGGTTTTGACACCCTCGCGCTGCACGCGGGGCAGTCGCCTGACCCGGCGACCGGCGCCCGCGCGGTGCCGATCTACCAGACCACTTCGTACGTGTTTCGCGACGCCGCGCACGCCGCTTCGCTGTTCAACATGGAGCGCGCGGGGCACGTCTATTCGCGCATCTCGAACCCCACGGTCGCGGTGCTCGAGGAACGCGTGGCCGCGCTGGAGGGCGGCGCAGGCGCGATCGCAACCGCGAGCGGGCAGGCGGCGCTGCACCTGGCGATCGCGACGCTCATGGACGCGGGCAGCCATATCGTGGCCTCGGCTGCGCTCTACGGCGGCTCGCACAACCTGCTCGGCTATACGCTGAAAAGGTTTGGAATTGAAACGACTTTTGTTTCACCCAGAAACCTTGAGGAATTTCGCAAAGCGATAAAGCCAAACACCCGCCTTCTCTTTGGCGAGACGCTCGGCAATCCCGGCCTGGACGTGCTCGACATCCCGGCGGTCTCGGCAATCGCCCACGCGGCGGGCCTGCCGCTGCTGGTGGATGCGACCTTCACCACGCCTTACCTGATGAAGCCCTTCGAGCTGGGCGCGGACCTGCTGTACCACTCGGCGACCAAGTTCCTCGGCGGGCACGGCGTCGCCATCGGCGGCGTGCTGGTCGACGCGGGGCGCTTCGACTGGGAGAAAAGCGGCAAGTTCCCCCAGCTCACCGCGCCGTACCCGGGGTTCCACAACATGGACTTCGAGGAGGAATCCGGCACGCGCGCGTTCCTGTTGCGCGCGCGGCGCGAGGGCCTGCGCGATTTCGGCGCCTGCATGGCGCCGATGACCGCGTTCCAGATCCTGCAGGGCATCGAGACGCTGCACCTGCGCATGCCGCGGCACGTGGAAAGCACCAGGAAGATCGTGGCGTTCCTGAGTTCGAAATCTTCCGTGGAAAAAATTCTTTACCCGGAAATTCCGGCGCATCCGGACCACGCGCTGGCCAAGAGGCTTCTGCCCAGGGGCTGCGGCGCGGTGTTTTCCTTCGACCTCAAAGGCGGTCGCGAGGCGGGCCGGCGGTTCATCGAATCGCTGCGCGTGTTCTCTCACCTGGCGAATGTCGGCGACGCCAAGTCGCTCGTCATTCATCCCGCCAGCACCACGCACTACCGGATGTCGGACCAGGACCTGAAAGCAGCCGGCATCGGGCCGGGCACCGTGCGACTGTCGATCGGCCTGGAGGACCCCGAGGATCTCATCCAGGACCTCGACCGCGCCCTGGCTGTTGCTTCGAAGCCGAAGTAATGCAGCTGCAGATCAACGGCAGGTCCGCTTTCGCCTATACCGCGGCGCACGAGATCGATCCCGCGCAGCGCACCATCGTGTTCGTGCACGGCGCCGGGCTCGACCACTCCTGGTGGGGCTTGCAGAGCCGCTACTTCGGCTACCACGGCTTCAACGTGCTGGCGGTGGACCTGCCCGCGCATGGGCGCTCCGAGGGACCGCCGTTGGCGAGCGTCGGGGAAATGACGGATTGGGTTTTCGCCTGGTCGGAAAAACTGAAAATTGAAAAAATAAGTCTCGTCGGTCATTCGATGGGTTCGCTGGTCGCGCTCGAATTCGCGGCGCGCCACCCGCAGCTTGCCGAGAAGATCGTGCTGATCGGCACCGCTTATCCGATGAAGGTGTCCGAAGCCTTCCTGGATGCGGCGCGCCGCAACGACCCGTCCGCCTACGACATGGAAACGATCTGGGGGCACGCGCCGCAGGTGCCGTTCTCCGGCAACCCGAATCCGGGCATGTGGATGTACGGCGACACGCTGGCGCGCCTCTCGCGCCTTGCGCCCGGCGTGCTGCATGCCGACCTTGCGGCCTGCAATGCCTATGCGGAAGGATTCGAGAGCGCCGCGAAGCTGAAATGCCCCGCGCTTTTCATCCTCGGCGGACGCGACATGATGACGCCTCCGCGGAGCGCGCAAGACCTGATCAACAGGATCGAAAAATCGCGCTGCGTGCAGATCGCTTCATCCGGCCACTCGCTGATGGCCGAGGCGCCCGACGCAACGCTCGACGCGCTGATCGGGTTTTTCGCCGACTGAGCGCTCACGCACCGAACCCAACTCAGAACAGCGCCATCTGCCCCGCCGGGTTCTCCTTCGATGATGGCGGCCTGAACCTCGCGCAGTCGAGCGCGTTGCGCGAGGCCATGTGGTTGTCCTCGCTGTTCAAGCCGAGCCGCCTGCATGCGAGGTCGAAGCGTTTGCCGATCAGATCCACGAAGTTGCCCGACCCCGTCATGCGGGTGCCGAAATTCGGGTCGTTTTCCCTGCCGCCGCGCGATTGCCTGACGATGCTGATCACGTGATCGGCGCGCTGCGGGTAGTGCGCGGCGAGCCATTCCTTGAACAGCGGCCGCACCTCGTTCGGCAGCCGCAGCAGGATCCAGCCCGCCATGGTCGCGCCCGCGCCGGCACCGGCCTCCAGCACGCCCTCCAGCGACTTGTCGGTCAGCGCCGGAATCAAGGGCGCCACCATCACGCCGCACGGGATACCGGCGCCAGCGAGCGCGCGCAGCGTATCCACGCGCCGACGGGGACTCGCGGCGCGCGGCTCCATGGTGCGGGCGAGGCGGTGGTCGAGCGTGGTGATCGAAACGAAGGCCTTCACCAGGTTTTTCCCGGCCATCGCGGCGAGCAGGTCGATGTCGCGCTCGATGAGCGCCGACTTGGTGACGATGGTCAGCGGATGCTCGCAGGCCGAAAGCAGCTCGAGGATGCCGCGCATCACCTTGTAGCGGCGCTCGATCGGCTGGTAGCAGTCGGTATTGGTGCCGAACGCGATCGGCTTCGCCCGGTAGCCCGGCCTGGCGAGCTCTGCCCGCAGCAGCTCTACGGCGTTGGTCTTGGCGAACAGCCGGGTCTCGAAATCCAGGCCCGGGGAAAGTTCGAGATAGGCATGGCTCGGCCTTGCATAGCAGTAGATGCAGCCGTGCTCGCATCCGCGGTACGGATTGATCGACTGCTCGAACGGAATGTCGGGCGAATCGTTCCGGGAAATGATCGAGCGGGCCCGTTGTTCGGTTACCGTGGTCCGGATCGGGGCATCCGTTTGTTCGTCCCGCGCCCAGCCGTCATCGAAAGGCGAGCGCGCCGCGCTCTCGAAGCGGCCCTGGATCTGCGAACGCGCGCCTCTCAGCTTGGTCATTTCAATCTAGAATTGCATTCCCCTCCCGGTACTGTATACATGTCCAGTAATGCAAGCAAGGCGGCGCGCGTCGCCAACGTCAATGTGGGACTGCTCGCCGCCTGCCAGGCGATGCTGTTCACCAACAACGCCACGCTGATCGCGATCAACGGCCTGGCCGGGCTTGCGCTGGCGCCGAACGCTTCGTTGGCGACGCTGCCGGTGACCTGCTGGGTGGTCGGCGGGGCCATCGCGACCATGTCCGCGTCCCAGTACATGAAGCGGGTCGGCCGGAAGTCGGGGCTGATCCGCGGCGCTTCGATCGGGGTTCTCGGGGCGCTGATCTGCGCCGCGGCGGTCTGGCAGGCAAGCTTCTGGCTGCTGTGCTTCGGCGCGGTCATCTTCGGCACCTTCAACGCCTTCGGCCAGTACTACCGCTTCGTTGCGGCGGAGGTGGCGGCGCCGGATTTCCGCGCCACCGCGGTGTCGCTGGTGCTCGCCGGCGGCCTGGTCGGCGGAATCCTCGGGCCCACGACCAGCCGGATCACGGTGGACCTCATCGGCCCGAAATTCACGGGCGCCTACCTCGCGCTGATCGTTTTCGTGCTGGTCACGATCGCGCTCCTCAGCCGGATCCGGATTCCGGACCTGAGCGCCGCGGAGCAGGCGGCGACCGGCCGGCCGTTCTCGAAGATCGCCGCGCAACCGAAATACGCGGTCGCCGTGATGGCGGGCGCGATCAGCTACGGGGTGATGAATTTCCTCATGACCTCGACGCCGATCGCGATGGGGGTCTGCGGGCATCCTTACGGCGACGCGGCATTCGTGATTTCGTCCCACGTGGTGGCCATGTTCGCGCCTTCGTTCTTCACCGGAGGGTTGATCAGGCGGCTCGGCGTGATCCCGGTGATGCTTGCCGGCGCGGCGCTCAACGCCGTGTGCATCGGCATCGCGCTCTCGGGCGTGGCGGTGGCGAACTTCTGGTGGTCGCTGGTGTTGCTCGGCGTGGGCTGGAACTTCCTTTACATCGGCGCGACCACGCTGCTCACCGAAACCTACCGGCCCGAGGAGCGCGCCAAGGCACAGGGTGCCAACGAGTTCGCGATTTTCGCCATGATGACGATATCCTCGTTCGCTTCCGGAATGATCGTCACCAACGCCGGCTGGGAAAAGGTGAACTACGCTGCGTCGCCGTTGATTGCGGTTGTGATCATGGCGCTCGTATATCTTTTTTTCAAGAATAAAGAAGCCAAAGCGTGAGCGTGCGAGCCCCGGCGGTGGTGGGGATGCGCCTGGAAGAGGTGGATACGCCCGCGCTGATCCTGGACCTGGGCGCCTTCGAGACCAACCTGAGGCGCCTGTCGGACGCAGTGTCCGGCCGGGTGCGGGTGCGCGCGCATGCCAAGACCCACAAATGCCCGGAGATCGCCCGGCGCCAGGTCGCCGCCGGCGCGGTGGGCGTGTGCTGCCAGAAGGTTTCCGAGGCCGAGGCGATGGTGGAGGGCGGCATTGCCGACGTGCTCGTCTCGAACGAGGTGGTCGGCAGGGGCAAGCTCGAGCGGCTTGCCGCGCTCGCCAGGCGCGCGCAACTCGGCGTCTGCGTGGACCACGCGGACAACGTGCGCGAACTGCAGGCCGCGATGCAAGCGGCCTCAGCGCGCATCGACGTCTACATCGAGCTCGAGGTCGGCATGCACCGCTGCGGCGTCGCGCCGGGTGCGCCGGCGGTAGCGCTGGCGCGCGCGATCGCGGCTTCGCCCGATCTGCGCTTCGCGGGCATCCACGCCTATCACGGCCGCGCGCAGCATATTCGCTCCAGCGATGAAAGGCGTGCGGTCATCCGCTCGGCGGCTGCCGCCGTCAGAAGCACCAAAGGCCTGCTGGAAAAGAGCAACATCCCTTGCCCGATCGTCACCGGTGCGGGCAGCGGCACTTTCATGTTCGAAGTGGAAATGGGCGCGTGGGACGAGATCCAGCCCGGTTCCTACGTCTTCATGGACTGGGACTACGCGCGCAACGAGTGGGCGCCGCCGATGCCGCGCTTCGAGCACTCGCTGTTCGTACTCGCCACGGTGATGAGCCGGCCGGGCCCCGATACCGCGATCCTGGACGCGGGCCTGAAGGCGTCCAGCGTCGATTCCGGCATGCCGGGCGTCTGGGAGCGGCCGGGGCTGGTCTACACGCGCGCCTCCGACGAGCACGGCTGGGTCGAGATCGCGCCGCGAGCGGCGGCGCCCGGACTCGGAGATAAGCTCCTGCTGGTCCCCGGGCACTGCGATCCCACGGTCAATCTGTACGACTGGTATGTTTGCGTGCGGGCGGGCGTGGTCGAGGCGCTCTGGCCGATCAGCGCGCGCGGTGCCGTGTACTGACGGGCAACAGGGGGAATCATGCGCAAGCAGTATCTGAATCCGAGGGAAATCTTTCAATCGCCGTTCTTCACCCACACGGTGGCGGTCTCCGGGACGGCGAAGATCGTGTACGTGTCCGGCCAGGTGAGCTACGACCGCGACGGCTTCGTCATCGGCAAGGACGACATGCGCGCGCAGGCCGAGCAGGTGTTCAAGTGCCTGACGCACAACCTGAAGGCGGCGGGCGCAACCTGGAGCGACGTCGTGAAGCTCACCAGCTACATGGTCAAAATGAACGCCGACGCGCTGAACCTGTACCGCGAGGTGCGTTCGCGCTACCTCGATGCCAGGCGCATGCCGGCGAGCACCCTGATCGGCGTCAAACGCCTGGTGCACGAAGACCTGCTGCTCGAGGTGGAGGCCATCGCCGCGGTCGAGGTGAAGGAGTCGCCCAAAAAGGCGAAGAAGAAGCGTTGAAGCGCGCCTCCCGCAAGCGCCCGGACCTCGTCGTCAGCGAGGAGCGCGGCGTGCGCCACCTGCACGTCGGCGGCGAAGCGATTCAGAGCGCGATGCGGCTGGACGATCCATTCGCGCTCGAGCTCGACTACACGCGCTGCATGATGGCGTTCCTGCTGTTTCATCCCGCGCCGCGGCGCGCGCTGATGATCGGCCTTGGCGGCGGATCGCTCGCCAAGTTCTTCCACCGCCGGCTTGCCGCGCTGCGCACTCGCGTGCTCGAGTACGACGAGCGCGTCATCGCCACGGCGCGCGCCCTGTTCCACGTGCCGCCGGACGACGCGCGCCTTTTCATCGAGCACGGCGATGGCGTCGATGCGCTGGCCCCGGAATGCTGCGACCTGCTGGTGGTGGACGGCTTCGAGGACGAGGCGACACCCTCGGCGCTGGTGTCGCAGGCGTTTTTCGACGCCGCGTGGTGCGCGCTGCAGGAGCCGGGCGCGCTGGTGATGAACTTCATGGACGACGATCCGGACTTCGACCGCAATCTGCAGCGCATCGAGCACGCGTTCGGCGGCGCCGTGATCGTGTTCCAGTCGCTGCGCGATCCGAACATCGTAGTCATCGGCCTGAAGGGCGCTCCCGCGGCGCTGCAATGGAACGTCCTGCGCGCGCGTGCCGCTGCGCTCGAGAAAGAATACGGGCTGCCGTTTGCGCGCTATGTGGAGCGGCTGCGCGCGATGAACCGCTGGACCGCCGACGCGCTCCTGATCGTGCCGGCGGAGGATCGGGGCTGAGATGGCGATCGATCCGGCCGCGATCATGGCGCTGGCCGCGGCCGCATTCGCCGGCTCGGTGATCTTCGGCGTCACCGGTTTCGGCGCCGCGCTGCTCACGGTGCCGTTTGCCACGCATTTCGTGCCGCTGCCGTTCGCGCTCGCGCTCTACGTGCTGATGGACCTCGCCAACGCGTTCCGCATCGGCTTCGAGAACCCGAAGAACGCGGTGAAGAGCGAATGGACGCGCCTCGTGCCGGCCATCCTGGCCGGCACCGTCGCCGGCCTCACGCTGCTCGTGAACCTGCCGCGCAGCACGGCCACGCTCGCGCTCGGCGTATTCGTGTTCGCTTTCGCGATCTACAGCCTTACCCGGCATCGCGACGCGCGCCGCGTGCTTTCGACCGGCTGGGCTTACGTCGCGGGCTTCGCCGGCGGCGTCACCAGCACGCTGTTCGGCGCCGGCGGCCCGCCCTACGCGATGTATCTTTCGCACCGCGGCCTTTCCAAGGCGCAATACCGGGCGACGCTCGGCCTGGCGACGCTCACCAGCATTTCGCTGCGCACCGTCGCGTTTTTCGCCATCGGCTTCCTGCTCGACCCCAGGGTCTGGATCTATGCCGCTTTCATCGTCCCGGCCGGGCTTGCGGGCATCTGGGCCGCGGGCCACCTGTTCCGGCGCATTTCCCGCGAAGTCCTGATGCGCGCGGTGTCTTTGATGCTTCTTGCGAGCGGTGCTTCGCTGATCCTCCGGGCGCTCGGTTAGGCTTGGTGTTTTCTAAGATTTCATCTTAGAATTGACCAATGCGGCACGTCGAGCGGCAGCTTGCGGCGACTCTTGCGCGGGCGGCGCGCGCTTTTCCGGCGGTGGTGCTGACGGGTCCGCGGCGCGCGGGCAAGACGACGCTCCTGCGCCGGCTTTTCCCTGCGGCGAGCTATCGCCTGCTCGAGGATCCGGCGCTCGTCGCGGCAGTACGGGCCGACCCCCGCGGGTTCCTGGACGGACTCAAGCCGCCGGTCATTCTCGATGAAATTCAGCATGCGCCGGAACTGCTGAATTTCATCCGGGCGCGCATCGACCTCGCTCCGCGGCGCCGTGGCCAATGGCTGCTTACCGGCTCACAGGACTTCGCGTTGATGCGCGGCGTCACCGAGTCCATGGCCGGCCGCGCCGCCGTTCTGCAGCTGCTGCCTCTGTCCACCGTCGAGTCCGCGAAGGTGACGCCGTTCCGGGGCGGCTATGCGGAAGTGCTGGCGCGCCCGCAGGACGCCGATCTGTGGTTCCCGTCCTACATTCAGACCTACCTTGAGCGCGATGTGCGGCAGATCAGCCAGGTGCGCGATCTCGCGACGTTCCGGCGTTTTCTCGCGCTGCTCGCGAGCCGCGGCGGCCAACTGCTCAACAAGACCGATCTCGCGGCGCCGCTGGGAGTGTCGGTGCCGACCGTGGCCGAATGGGTGGGCATACTGGAAACCACGGGGCAGATCGTGTTGGTCGCGCCGTACTTCGAGAACTTCGGCAAGCGCTTGGTCAAGTCGCCGAAGCTGTATTTCACGGACTCGGGCCTCGCCTGCCATCTGCTCGGCCTGGAAACGCCGCGCGCGCTGGCGCAATCGCCTTTCGCCGGGCCGGTGTTCGAGGGTTTCGTCGCCTCCGAGATCGTCAAGCAGCAGATCAATCTGGGACAACGCCGCCAACTGTACTTCTTTCGCGACCAGCGGGGTCTCGAGGTTGATTTCGTCGTGCCGGCAGGCTCGCGGCGGCTCGTTCTGCTGGAAGCGAAGGCGTCCCAGACGGTCTATCCCGAGGCCGCGCGGAACATGCTCAGCCTCGCCGGGAGCATCGGCCGGCCGACCACGGAGTGCATCGTGGTCCATGCCGCGTCGAAGAGCGCACCGAGCGGCAAAGCCCTCATCGAGGGCGCGCAAGCGATGGCGATTGGCCCCATGCTCGAGACGCTTCGGGGCGGCCACCGGCCCTGAAAATCACCCGCCGGAATCAGTTGCGGCGCGCAGCGCCGTCAGCTAGACAGACTTCTCCCGCATGGTGACGAACTCCTCGGCGGCGGTGGGGTGGATGCCGATGGTGGCGTCGAACTGCGCCTTGGTCGCGCCGAGCTTCACCGCGATCGCGATGCCCTGGATGGTTTCGCCCGCGTCGGGGCCGAGCATGTGCGCGCCGACGACGCGCTGGCTCGCGGCGTCGACCACGAGCTTCATGAAGATCTTCTCCTCGCTTGCGCCCATCGTGTGCTTGAGCGAGCGGAACGCGGTCTTGTAGATGTCCACTTTGCCCAGGCGCTCGCGCGCCTTTTCTTCCGACAGGCCCACGCTGCCGAGGTTGGGGTTGGCGAATACGGCGGTAGGGACGTTTTCGTGGTCCACCGGCGTCGGCTTGCCGCCGAACAGGGTGCTCGCGAGCGCCATGCCCTCGGCAGTGGCGACCGGGGTGAGGTTCAGGCGGTTGGTGACGTCGCCGATGGCGTGGATCGAATCCACCGAGCTCTTGGAGTAGTTGTCCACGAGTACCGCGCCGTCGGCGCCCAGCTTGACACCCGCCGCTTCGAGCCCGAGGCCCGCGGTGTTCGGCTTGCGCCCGGTGGCGAACATGACCAGATCGAACGATTTCCGGGTGTGGTCGTTGAATTCGACTCGAATCGAATTTTCCTGCTTTGTGATTGCAACGGGATTGCAGTTCAAAGCAACGGCAACCCCTTTCCTGCCCATCTCTTCCCCGAGCCTCGCGCCAAGCTCGGCATCGAAGCCGCGCAGCAGCCGGGCGCCGCGGTAGGCGAGCGTGGTTGCGACGCCCAGCCCGTTGAAGATCGAGGCGAACTCGACCGCGATATAGCCGCCGCCGACGATGAGCGCTCGCCCCGGCAGGCGTTCGAGGTGAAACGCCTCGTTCGAGGTGATCGCGAGTTCGGCGCCGGGTATGGCGGGCCTCTGCGGCCAGGAACCGGTGGCGACCAGGATGTGTCTGGCGGCAAGGGTTTTGCCGTTTATCTCGATTTCATTTTTTCCGCGGATAAGGGCTTTTCCTCGAAATATCGAAACCCCCGCGTTCACCAGCAGCCGCTCGTAGACGCCGTTCAGGCGTTCGATCTCGCGATCCTTGTTGGCGAGGAGTTTCGACCAGTCCAAGGTCGGCTCCGCCACAGTCCAGCCGAAATCGGCGGCGTCCTTCAGCTCGTCGCGGACGTGCGCGGCGTAGGAAAACAGCTTCTTCGGGATGCAGCCGAGGTTGACGCAGGTGCCGCCGAAGCGCCCGGATTCGGCGATCGCGACGCGGGCGCCGAGGGTGGCGGAGACGCGGCTCGCGCGCACCCCGCCCGAGCCGCCGCCGATGGTGAAAAGATCGTAGTCGAAATTCAGGAAACTAAGCGGACAACTGAATGCGTTGCGCGCACGCTACTTCAGGTTCTTCAGGTTCATGCCGACGAGGTCGAGCAACGCGGACATCTTCATGTGCTGCGGCTTGTCCGCGAGCCATTTCATGGCGTTGTTGACGCGCTGCTCGATCTGGGCCTTGGGCATCCCCTCGATGCCGATGAACATCTTGGCGAGTTCGGTCAATCCTGCGGCCGCGGCGTCGCCGCCCACTTCGCGGAGCTTGGCCTCGATCGCTGCACGGTCGAGGTTGGTCACCAGTTTCATGGTCGGCTCATGGCTCATGGCGCGCTCCTTTCAGTGCGTAGTATATAGCGTCCGGATGCCTGCCGGGCGCGTCCTTCGGCCACCAGTTTGTCCAGATGCGCGGTGAGCGAGCGCGCCGCGACCGGGTGCAATCTCGGTGAAACATCGTCATAGACGTCGCCCACCAGCTCCTCCGGCGTGGCCTCGCCCCGGCGTTTGAGCGCAGCTGCAACTTTTGCTTCGCGCGCGAGGCGGTGTGCTACCAGCCGCCTCACTTCCCTGTGCGGCGCGCCGATCAGGTAGCCGTGCCCCGGCGCGAAGATCGCGATCTCCTCGGCGAGGAGCAGATCAAGCGACGCAAGGTAGGCGCGCATGTCGCCATCGGGCGGATTGATCACCACGGTGGAACCCTGCATCACATGGTCGCCCGTGAACAGCAGCCTGGTTTCTTCCAGCAGGTAGCACAGGTGGTTCGAGGCGTGGCCGGGGGTATGGATTGCGCGCAGGTTCAGATTTCCGACGGCAAGCCTGTCGCCATCGGCGAGCACGCGGTCGGGCGCGAAGCTGTGGTCCTGGTTGCCGTGCGCGGGCCGCGGCCGGCCGAGGATCTGCGCCCCGGTCGCGGCCTTGAGGAGCGCGGCCGCGGGCGAATGATCGACGTGCGTATGCGTGGCGAGTATCCAGCGGATGCGGCCGGCGCCGGCGGCGAGGATTTTCTCGATGTGCGAATCGATCGACGGCCCCGGGTCGATCACCGCCAATTCGTCTTCGCCGACCAGGTAGGTGTTGGTGCCGGGCCCCGTCATCGCGCCGGGGTTGGGCGCGGTGATGCGCGTCACGTACCGGTCGAGGCGCTTGGCAACGCCGGGCTGGATCACGAAGCAGGTATCGCCCTTTTCTTCCGGATCGCTCCAGTGGATCTCGTAATAGGGCGGGTCGGCGCGGCGGAACAGGCGCTGCGAGCCCTCGTGGTCGAGCGCCCAGCAGGCCGCGTTCACCTCGATGTCGCCCAGGCCCTTCGCATGCTCGAGCACCGCGCGCGGCGTGGGAAAAGGCGCCAGGTCGGTCAGCGTGCTGCGGGTGGGGAAAATCAGCTCGATCTCGCCGCGCCTGCCGCGCTCGACCGCTTCGCGCGGGCTCACCCAGACGCTGTGCACGGTCTCGGACCTGTCGTGCGCGCCGTGCTGCCCGGCGGGCGCGCAGGCGATGAAGAAGCGCGTGCTGAAGCGCCGCGGCCGGCCCGGCGCCGTGATCCAGTGGCTGTAGTAGGCGATCTCCTGCGCCGGTATGAACAGGTCTTGCTGCTCCAGGAACTCGCTGAAAAGCAGCGCTCCGGCGTTCAGCGGCGCGCGCAACTGCTCCAGCGCCGCGGCCCGCTCCGGTTCCACCGGGCGCCCGCTTTCGTCCGCCGCGAGCAGGATTCCGGATTCCTCGAAGCACTCGCGCGCCGCCGCAACCCAGTAGGCGAGGCCGCCGGCCTCGAGCCCGAGGCGCAGGCTCGCCCGCGCGTCGTCGAGCCCAAGCACGCGTTGTGCAGCGCGCGCGCTGGCATCGTCCGGATCGAGCGCGCCGCCGGGAAACACGAACGCACCCGGCAGGAATGTCGCCTTGCTGGTGCGCTGGAGCATGAATACCTCCGGCGCCCCCGGCGCAGCCGGTCCTTCTCGCGCTGTTTCCCGCAGCAGCAGCAGCGTGGCCGCCGGGCGTGGTGCGGCTTTTTTCAGATGGCGTTCCTGTTTGCGAAGAACGCCTATTTTACGGTTGACTCAGGCGAGCGAGACCGCGGCGTCGGCGAACGCCTGCACGATGGTGAGGCCGGGCCGGCCAATCCGGAAACAGTTGCCGGGCTCCAGTACCACGTCCTTGCGGCTGTTCTCTTCGGTGATCCAGACGGTGCCCTCGCGGGCGCAGATCGTGCTGCCCACGGCGTCCTGCAATTTGACGGTCTGCCCGCGGCTGAGCTGCAGGGCACCGGATTCGAGTTCAATTTTCATCTCATGCTCCTTGCGTTTGGCATGCGAAGGATGCATCCTTGCGCCGTCCGGCTCAAACGGTAAATCTGCACGTCCAGGATGCAAAACGGGAATGCGAAAATCTAATCCTGCCGCGCCGCGCACGCAACCGCGCTTGCCCTCACTCGACCTGCTCAAGGGCTTCGAGGCGTCGGCGCGCCTGCTGTCCTTCACCAAGGCGGGCGAGGAACTGCACCTGTCCCAGTCGGCGGTGAGCCGCCAGATCCAGGACCTGGAGGACCAGCTCGGGGTGCGGCTGTTCCAGCGCCGGCACCGCGCGCTCGCGCTGACCGAGGCGGGCCAGGCGCTGCATGCCGCGTCCGCGCAGGTGCTCGCAACCATGCGCGCGGTCACCGACCGGCTGCGCGCCACGCGCGGCCGGCGCACGCTGGCGGTGACCACCACGCAATCGTTCGCCGCGCTCTGGCTGATCCCGCGGCTGTCCGGCTTTACGCGCATGCACCCGGAACTGGACGTGCGCATCAGCGCCGAAACGCGCGTGCTGGACCTGGAGCGCGACGGCCTGGATCTCGCGATCCGGCACGGTCCGCCATCGCTCGCGGGGGCGGACGCGGTGCGGCTGTTCGGCGAGCGCGTGTTCCCGGTCTGCAGCCCCAAGCTGATGCGGGATCCAAAGCGGCCGCTGCGCGCGCCGCAGGACCTGCGCCATCACGTGCTGCTGCAATACGACGATCCCGACGGCCGCCATCCCTGGATGCACTGGAAGACCTGGCTCGAGGTCGAGCGCCTCGTCGACCTGCGGCCCGCGGGAAACCTGGTGTTCTCGGGCTACGACCAGATCATCCCGGCCGCGATCGCCGGCCACGGCGTGGCGCTCGGCCGCAGCCCGCTGGTGCGCGAGGCGATCGCCGCGGGCGAACTGGTGGCGCCGTTCAAGCGCAGCGCCGACCCGGCGCGCGCCTACTACGTGATCCTGTCAAAGCATTCCGGGGGCCGGCCCGAAGTGGCCGACTTTGTCGCCTGGCTGCGCGAGGAGGCGAAGAAGGAGCCCCGCTGAACGAAGCCCTGCGTCAGGTTGCGGTCCAGGGGTTCAGGAGCGAGACGCCGAAGGGCTCGAAGTCGGTGACGTTGCGCGTGACAAGCGTCAGGCCACGGTCAAGCGCGGTCGCGGCAATCAATCCGTCCGCGAAGGATCCGGGGCGGCCCGACTGCTCCGCGCGCGCCGCGATGTCCGCCCACCGCTGCGCAACGGACTCGTCGATGGGGAGGGTGCGCCCGGAAAAGCTCTGTCTCAGCCTTTCGCTCCAGGCCAAAAGAGATGTTCTGCGCTTCCCAACGGGAAGGCGCAGCGCGCCGCGCCGCACCTCTCCTACTGTGATCGCCGACAGGTGCAATGAGGCGACATCAGCCTCCGACATCCAAGTGACGACACCCGGGTTCGGCCGGGGCCTCGATAATTCCGAAACGACGCAGGTGTCGAGCAGGTAGCTCATCCGAGATCGACGGTGCGAGGCACCGAGCGATCGCGGGTGACTATCCGGCTGAGATCCACAGGGCAGCTGCGCAACAGCGCGAGCAGCGCTCTTGACGCCTTGCGGTTTTCCGTCCGGCCTCGTGCGCCGCGGACCGCGGACACGACCACCACGGGCTTGCCGTGGCGCGTCACGGTCTGCGGACCCTCGCTCAAGGCGCGATCAACGACCCGGCTGAATTCGTTCTTTGCCTTCTGCAGTGGCCAGCGAGCGGACACCTTCGCCTCCTAAATCTGTCTAGTCTGGACAGATTCTAGCATTTCAAGCTCAAAGCGTGAGCACGATCTTGCCGATATGCAGCGAAGATTCCATCAGCTTGTGCGCTTCACTCGCCTGCGCGAGCGGGAAGGTCTTGTAGATCTCGGGCTTGATCCTGCCGGCCTCGATCAGCGGCCAGACTTTCTCTCGCAGGATTTTCGCGATCGCGCCCTTGAACTCTACCGGCCGCGGCCTGAGCGTCGAGCCGGTCATGGTGAGGCGGCGGCGCATCAGCTCGTTGATGTCGAGCTCGGTTTTCGGGCCGCGCAGGAAGGCGATGAACACCAGCCGGCCGTCGTCGGCGAGGCATTTCAACTCTTTCGGCACGTAGTCGCCACCGACCATGTCGAGGATCACATCCACGCCCTTGCCGCCGGTGGCGGCCTTGATCTCCTCGAAAAAGTCCTGCGTGCGGTAGTTGATCGCCCGCTCGGCGCCAAGCCGGACGCAGGCGGCGCACTTCTCCTCGCTGCCCGCGGTCGCGAACACGCGGTTGCCCATCGCCTTCGCCATCTGGATCGCGGTGACGCCGATGCCCGAGCTGCCGCCCTGCACCAGCAGCGTCTCGCCGGGCGCGAGGCGCCCGCGGTCATAGACATTGGACCAGACGGTAAAACACGTTTCCGGCAGCGAGGCCGCTTCCACCGGCGAAAGGCCTTTCGGCACCGGCAGCGCCTGCGCCTCGGGGGCGACGCAATATTCGGCGTAGCCGCCGCCCGAGACCAGCGCGCAGACTTGGTCGCCTATTTTGAATTTTTTTGCCGAACCACCCAAAGCAAAAACCTCACCGGCGATCTCCAGGCCCGGAAGGTCGGAGGCGTCGGGCGGCACCGGATACCTGCCCAGGCGCTGCAGCACGTCGGGACGATTGACGCCGGCCGCGGCGACTTTCACCAGGATCTCGTTTGCCTTGGGTACCGGCGTAGGGCGCTCGGCCGGGACGAGAACCTCGGGACCTCCGGGCTTGCTGATTTCAATGCAACGCATAAGGCGCGCAATCATAACAAAGCGGCGATGGCTCTCAGGTCCACGTTGCCGCCCGACAGGATGACGCCTACGCGCATGCCATTGGCGTCGAGCTTTTTCTCGAGCAGGGCGCAGGCGCCGAGGGCGCCTGTGGGCTCGACCACGACCTTCATGCGTTCCCAGATGTAGACCATCGACTTGAGCAGTTCGCCGTCATCGACCGTGAGCATGTCGTCGACGTAGCGCATCACGAGCGGGAAGGTGAAGTTGCCAAGCGAGGGCGTGCGTGCGCCGTCGGCGATGGTTTGCGGGTCCTTCACGGTCTGCAGCGTCCTGGTCTTGAACGAGCGCGTGGCGTCGTCGCCGGCGGCGGGCTCGACGCCGATGACGCGGCATTCCGGGCTCAGCTGCTTCGCCGCCACCGCGCAGCCCGAGAGCAGGCCGCCGCCGCCGCAGGGCGCGAGCAGCAGCTCGAGCGGACCGACGTCTTCGATCAGTTCCTTCGCCGCGGTGCCCTGGCCGGCAATGATGTGCGGGTGGTCGTAGGGTGGAATCAGCGTCAGGCCGCGCTCGGATGAAATCCGGTTGGCGAGTTTTTCTCTATCCTGATTTTTTTCATAAAGGACAATTTCAGCGCCGTAACCCCTGGTCGCTTCAACCTTCACCCGGGGCGCGTCGGCGGGCATCACGATGACTCTTGGCACGCCGAGCAGCTTGCCGGCGAGCGCCACGGCCTGCGCGTGGTTGCCCGAGGAGAATGCGACCACCCCGCGCCGCTTTTCTTCGGCCGACAGCTGCGACAGCGCGTTGTAGGCGCCGCGGAACTTGAATGCGCCCATGCGCTGGAAGTTCTCGCACTTGAAGAACACGCTCGCGCCGGTGAGCGTGTCCACCGCGGCGGAGGTCAGTGCCGGCGTGCGGCGCGCGTGGCCGGCGATGCGCTGGTGGGCTCGCGCGACGTCGTCGAAGGTTACTGCATCGGATGTGCGCATGGGCGGATTGTAGAATGTAGCCATGGACTACTCCAGATATGAAGACCTGAAGATCCGCCGGCTCGAGCCCGGCATCCTCGAGATCGTGATGGGCGAGGAGGGCGGCAAGCTCTCGACCGCTACCGCGCGCCTGCACCGGGAGCTGGCCGACGTCTGGCTCGACGTCGACCGCGATCCGGAGACCCGGGTCGCGATCCTGCGCGGCGCGGGCAGGGGTTTCTCCGCCGGCGGCGACCTCGCGATGGTGGAGGAGGTCACGCGCGATTTCGACGCGCGCGCGCGCGTCTGGCGCGAGGCGCGCGACCTGGTCTACAACGTGATCAACTGCTCGAAGATGATCGTCTCGGCGATGCACGGCCCTGCGGTGGGCGCGGGGCTGGTGGCCGGGCTGCTCGCGGACATCTCGATCGCCGCGAGGGATGCCCGCATCATCGACGGCCATACGCGCCTCGGTGTCGCCGCGGGCGACCATGCGGCGATCGTCTGGCCGCTGCTCTGCGGCATGGCGAAGGCGAAGTACTACCTGCTGCTGTGCGAGCAGGTTTCGGGCGAGGAAGCCGAAAGGATCGGGCTGGTGTCGCTCTGCTGCGAGCAGGCGGAACTGCAGGCGAAGGCGCTCGAAGTGGCGAGAAAATTGAACGCGGGTGCGCAGACGGCGCTGCGTTGGACCAAGTACAGCCTCAACAACTGGCTGCGCATGGCCGGTCCGGGGTTCGATGCCTCGCTCGCGCTCGAGATGCTCGGCTTCACCGGCCCGGAGGTGAAGGAAGGCATCGCCTCGCTGCGCGAGAAGAGAAAGCCCTCCTTCCCGCCCGAGCCGAAGGACTTTTGATCTATTGGTTTTCGGTTCAAAGCCGGCACTGCCTACCAAATAATTCAATAGGCCGCGTTAGGGCAGCCTATTGTCATTGCGCGTGTGTACCTAGGA